>NZ_MCWZ01000278.1 GCF_002877365.1 Vibrio sp. 10N.261.55.A7 | reverse complement strand
AGTTTGAGGTTTGTCATATTCTCACCAATTGCTCACAGGTAAACCTTTTGCTTAGGTTTATACTAATTTTATGGCGCTGAGCTTTATTTTTAACCTTAACTTTACACATTACCGTTGAGTTAAAAAAATATCAGCGAGTTGTTCTCTAGCCCTCGTGAACACTATGAATACATTAGAAAAAATTCAAAAAAATCTAGAAAATTTCAGCAAATCAGAGCGTAAAGTAGCTGAGGTCATCATGGCTTCACCACAAACTGCTATTCACTCTAGTATTGCTACGCTTGCCAAAATGGCCGATGTAAGTGAACCAACCGTTAATCGATTCTGTCGCCGACTAGATACTAAGGGTTTTCCAGACTTCAAGCTGCACTTGGCTCAAAGCCTTGCAAATGGAACACCTTACGTTAATCGTAATGTTGAAGAAGATGACGGACCTGACGCCTATACCCACAAAATCTTTGAATCGACGATGGCTTGCCTTGATGTGGCCAAAAATAGCTTAGATTCGATGCAAGTAAATCGTGCCGTTGATCTTTTAACGCAAGCTAAACGAATTTCATTCTTTGGACTAGGCGCTTCATCAGCCGTGGCTAAAGACGCACAGAATAAGTTTATTCGTTTCAACATCCCTATTACTTGTTTCGAAGATGTCGTCATGCAGCGCATGAGCTGTATCAACAGCTCAGACAATGATGTCATCGTGCTGGTTTCTCATACTGGTCGAACAAAAAGCTTGGTTGAGATTGCGCATTTAGCTCGTGAGAATGGCGCGACCGTTATTTCGATCACAGCGAAAGATTCGCCACTTGATAAAGCAAGCTCTCTCTCTATTACGCTCGATGTTCCTGAAGACACCGACGTCTACATGCCTATGGCCAGTCGTGTAGTACAAATGACAGTGATTGATGTACTCGCAACTGGCTTTACGCTACGTCGCGGTACAGGCTTCAGAGAGAACCTACGACGAGTTAAAGATGCATTAAAAGACTCGCGGTTTGATAAATTAAGTCAATACCAATAATAAAAACGGAGCGCTGAGCTCCGTTTTTATTTTCAACTTAACAACCGCCGTCAGATTTGATTTTCCTCTAACGGGTCAGACATGATTTCAACACTGCTAACGCGCTCTAAATGTTCCTCGTTGCACATTGAAGAGCAACTACATACTTGATTTAGAATGTAAGTCAGTCGCTCCTTGGTGAGCGGTAAAGGGTTTCCTTTAATAGCATTCGACATAAGTGCATCTTCGGCAACGTCTTCAAAAGAGGTTGAACAAACACCGAACTCACTCAGTTTTGGCAATTCAAGCTTATCAAGCATCATTCTCACCCATAAAACCCCGTCTTCAACATGCACATTTGTGCGTCCTGTTACGATCTGTGCGAGTCGCATGTAACGCTGTAAAACATCCTGACGCCCATACTCTTTGGCCACCTTTATATTTTCTTTCATCACGAACGGTGCAAGTTGACCCGTTATAACACTGTGTGGAGCATTAAGCTTGCCACCTAACGCAGAAGCAAGGCCATGGGCGGCACCCAGCTTCGCATTCGTAATTGCCATTCCCCCTAACATAGCGGCAAATGAGAGATCAGCCCTTGCTGAAGAGTCATCATGACGACAGGCAGCAATCACCGCACCAGAGAGCTTCCTTAACCCCTCTTCACACACCATATCCGTTAATGGGTTTGGGTCTCCACAGACATACGCCTCCATTAGATGGGTAAAGACATCCATCGCACCTCTACCGGATGTATAAGGGTCGGTTCCATACGTTAATGTGGGATCAACAATCGCGACATCGGCTAACATTTCGGGGCTACGTAGACTCACTTTTACTTTATCTTGTCCTGAGCGAAGCACTGCGTTTCGAGTCACTTCAGAACCAGTACTAGCGGTTGTGGGAATGGCGATAAATGGGAGAGGTTTAGTTTTTAAAGGTACATTTCGACCCACGACTTCGACATAGTCATAAACGCTTCCTTGATTAGGAATAATGGCAGCAAGTGCCTTTCCCATATCAATGACACTGCCGCCGCCAATACTCACCACCATATCGGGTTTGAATTTCCGCCCAACGACAGAGGTTTCCTCAATCATGGTGATATTCGGCTCACCTGAAATGCTGACATGCTGATAGCGCATATTCTGGGACTTAAGGTAAGAAAGTAGCGGAGCAGAACGAGACTGATCTTTCCCTGTGACCAATAAAACACTGTAACCAAATTGGTTAAGTACTGATAATGATGATTGTAAAGCCCCCTCTCCAAAAATGATTCGAGTCGATGTCATGAATTGAAACATAAGTACCTCCTTGAGGTAAAATTAAATTCATTTAAAACAAAAACTTATATTCATTAAAAATCCCTACAGCATATCAATGGCGATAAAGTGGCGATGACTTTTAACATCGCTCACTTAACGCACATGTTTTGCCAACACGAAGTCTTGTTCTTTAAATCTAACCATCGGATATGGATAAGCGAAGTAACATTCATAATTGCAGTTGGTACAGATATGTGGCCATTGCGCCGGAGCCGTTTGAATAACTTTGCGTTTGGTGTCCACTCTAAAAACTCCCTTCTCGCACTCTGTACAATGGAACTCAACTAGTTCCGCTTCTACTTTCCTAGATTTTTTCATCGATACTTGGGGATTATTGGTTCTATAACCCCATTATAACCAAGTGATTTTGCCAAACTGCGTTCATTGTTCGAATTTTCAATTTTGAAAAAACGCCTAAGTGAAGAAATAGGTGTGTAGCCTATGCGGGATATGGGTTTATGGCTTATTCATGCGATCTTTAGTTTATCCATTCTGATCATTAAAAATATGACCCAATCAACACAAATACATATAAATCAGTTAGTTAACAATATCGCCCATTTCCAAATTGATCCTTAGATGCCTGTTTTTTTCAAAACAGATCATTGATTGAAATTTTATTTGATGGCTTTCACTGTGTTTTGTGGGGCTTAAAGCGTGGCTGAGAGCCTTTGTTGGATAAGGTTTCGTGCTTGGTTTGGGTATGGGCTACCCCTACCGATATTGCGCATCTCCAAAAGTGCACAAAAAAGGGCCCAAAAACATCGCAGGCGGGTGTGGAGGAGCGCCGATTCGGTGGGTGGATGGGTCGATTCGGTGAGCTTTGTGGAGTGCATGGCAGATGGTGTGCAATAGGCATAAGAAAGCGCAGCTGTTAGGGCTGCGCTTGATTGGGTAAGCTTTGGTGGTTAGGTCTTGGTAATTGGGTCCAGCCTTCCCTTAAGCTCCCCACTATCACCACCGTGGCCAGTAATAGCGCTGGCTTGATTCGGTGCTTTGGTTGAAGCTGTGCCAGCGAGTATTCCACCATGTGTGTGGCTTGCCAATGTATCGGCCAGTTCTTTTACTACCAGTATCAATTCAGAGAGTAATATCAGCACATTTTCGTCTTTTGAGCCTATCCATGTCTTTGGGGCTTGTAGCCATTGGTAATTTATTAATGCATTGATTATGTAATCAACTTGTGACGAAAAATAGGGTTTCCTCAAAGTTAAAGCATTCACATTCAACATTCCTCACACTTTTCAATACCAAACCTACTCGCCGTTACAATATATGCAAGCATCTGTATTGGTTATATATTCATAGAAATTCAATCGGTAGTATTATGAAAGTAGTAGAAGAAAAAGGCATTTTGGAAAGTATTTCATCTGGAAAGGTTATTCTCGGAAATAGCAATAATATGAACACCGTCTCATTCATAAAGTTTAATGATAAACGATACGGGCCCGTTCTATTTGATAATCATCTTGAACCAGCGATGAAACAAGGTGGTGAAATGACTATAAACATGCTGAAGAAGCCAGCGGGTTGGTTCGTAGCGTCAATAAAAATGGAAAACGGAGAAACCTACGCTAGTAACGACAAGCTACCAAAGCGTTTCTCGATTATAAATTCTCTTTATATCCTAGGGGGATTACTTGTTATATTTTCGATTATTGGTGGTTTTGCTGCTAACTTGCTCAATGTGAAGTTCGAATCATTTTGGATTATTGCGGTTTTAGTCTTTCTATCATCGATCATATATCCAATTCACTTCCTGAAAAATGAACTCAAAGAACGCTCCGTCTTTAATAATTTAGTTGATAAATATGGAAGTAATGATCTTCTATAGTTTGAGTTAAATGCGCTAAAAGTCCTATTCATATTTTTCTTAGGACTTTTTGGTAATCCCATCCACCCGTCCTTTTAGCTCCCCACTGTCACCACCATGGCCAGTGATAGCGCTGGCTTGATTCGGTGCTTTGGTTGAAGCTGTGCCAGCGAGTATTCCACCATGCGTGTGGCTTGCCAATGTATCGGCCAGTTCTTTTACTACCTGCATCAATTCAGAGAGTAATATCAGCACATTTTCTTCTTTCGAACCTATCCATGTCTTTGGGGCTTGCATCCATTGATGATCGGCAGCAATGCTTCGGCGTACCTTACCAATGGTTTCGATGAGATCACCGGCTGATGCGGTGTGCATATTGCCAAGTGTTCCAAGTTCTATGTTGTCGCCTGCCAGTAATTCAATAGCGCCCAATGCTTCAATGAGCTTTTTGCCTATGATGTTCTCTAAGCTGTGCTCTGAAATATTGAGTGTGTGCGAACCTAATTCACCTTGGTAATGTGTGGCTTCGTCGTGCTTTCGGTAGGCTTTTTGGTTTTGTTGTTGGTCTGTCTGTTCGATGGTATTGCCTGCAGGGTCAACTCGCTTTGATACTTCTTCGCGTTGCTGTTGCAGTTGTTCACCTGGCTCTATGGTTGGCAGTGCGAACTCTCTGCCGTAAATAGCGCGAATAATGGGTAAATCGTTACGGCCATAAGCGAAGGCAATTTCAACAATGGTACCTTCTAGCGGGTAACCCAACACGCCAGCTTCATGGCCGACCATTGTGATCGGCAAAGGAATGGATTTATACAACGGCACTTTGGTATCCACTTGCATGTTGTCGGTTAGTAACTGCACATCAACGGCATGGCGAGGGCGAAACGGGTCATTGATTTGGCCTGATGTAGATTCATCACGCACCGCTTTGATTTGCCCAAAACGTGGAAGGTGATGCCCTGCTGCAAGCTCTGGGAACTCTTTCATCATTTCTTTTCGCTTGGGTGACTGCTCGGTTTGGCTCTCCTCCCAAGTCACGGTCATCTCGTCGTTAATTAGGTCAATGCGTTTCACTCGTTTGCCATTGACGATGGCCCCTGGCCTTAACATTGGGAACGGCGCAAAGGTGATGGCATTCCCCGCTTGTTTGATGGTGAGTTCTTGAGGCAGTGTCACGTTCTTATCAAAGAATCGGCTGTGCTCAAATGCACCGACATACACGGTTTGGTCTGTGTTTTGAAACCAAATGAAATCAGGCACATTGAAGGCTTTGCCTATGGCTTTTAGACACTGATAACCCGTGCCTTGAGAAGTGAAATTAGGGATTTGTTTGTCGATATAACTGGCGTTCTCTGGCAGCACGAAGCTTAGGCCAACTTGCTTACCCAAATAATTCAAAACATCGCGCATGGTCGGGTGTTCAATAGAAACAGGCCAACGCTTTGATAATATCGCGCAGTGCTCTTTCACCAGTATTTTATGGCTGCCGTTTGTGCTTGGGTACACCTTGTCAATGGTGCCTTCAAACCACAGCTTGGTGCTCTCATCGTAGCCAATATCAAATCGAACAGAGCCAAATCGTTGAGGCTTCGTTTCATGCTGATAGGTAAAAATGGCAGAGCTGCCAATGGTGTGAAGTAAGCTAACTTGGTTGGTTGCCAATGTGACTTCTTCCCCACCGACGAACAGGCGTTTTTCTAGCTTCATGCGTTCCCTTATTTAGTTAAGCGCCTCGTCTGCGTCTTTTAGGGCTTGAGCGTGGGCATTGTTTTCTGTTTGAGCTGGGCTACTTTGCTCACGGGCGCGAATCTCTTTTTGTTCGGCGGCTGAATTTTGCTCTCTGAGTGAAAAGCTAATTACCCAAGCCAATAGCCGATCATGAGATTCAGACGACAGTTTGCCTTCAAACTTCACTTCACGAATTTTGTATAACTTGGCGTCTCGGTTACCAATGCGGAATATCTTTCGATCACCGTTATCTTGTTTCATCGAGAACAGTTCATACAAACGAGTTAGCTGAACTTCATTTTTGAAAGCGATGGTGCCCGATACATCTACCTTCACACCTTTTTCGCCCTGCTCTGATGAAGCCGTAGATGAAGATTGACCACTCATGTCTTTGGCTTTGAATTGCTTAGAGCAGTTTACTTTGAGGTTTTGAAGCGGTAACAGCTCACCGTCGAGTGATAGCATTTTCATTACCCCGCATTGAGTAGTTGTTCGAAAAACGTCAGCGGCTCATGGCTTAACATCAGGCTCATGATGGTGTGCTGATGGGTATTAGGCATGGCCGTGTTTTGCAGTTGGGTCGCAATACTTTCTGGTGTACCTGAGAATTTCACCGCCCAAACACTGCCCTGCAAGGTTTTTAGTGCGTTGATGTCGGCTTTTAGCTTGGCCATAACGTTCGCTCGTTTTATTGCTAGTGCACTGAGTTTACCGATCACGTTCGTTGCATCACTGGCTAACGATTCCAAAGTGGCAATTTGCGCGGCTTGATGGCGTTCGTAGTCGTAAAGTGGCAGAGCATTCACTGTGGCTTTGGGTTTAAAGCGCGGCTGAATAATGGGCGAAGGCACATGCAGTTTGTCACGTTCATGAGTTGTCAGTGCGATAGCTTGGCGGCTTGTTTGCATCCAATCTGGCAAGGTAAACATCTGGGTAATACTTGAAAGGCTAGTCGCAAAGCTTTCTTTATTCGAAGCGCTTAACATCACCGCTATACAGTGAAGATAACCAACTGACCTATGGGTATCTGTTTGATCACGTAGTTTGGCGGTCAAGGTGTCACGGGCATTATTAGGGGTAAGGTAATAACCAGATTCCAACTTTTGACCGACTTCGTATTGATAAGGCGTGGCAGAAATGACGGTACCTTGTTGAATCAAACTATTGAGATCATCACGAAGCCCATTCAATACCCCCGCTTCCACGCTTAATGGGTGACGCCCATAATCGGCGTCACTTTCAAGTGTTGTTAACCGGCTTAATGCATTATTCATTTCAGTGCCAATTTGGTCGGTGACCGTTTCAGCACGGGTTTGAATGGTTTGGGCGTTGGTTGGCCACGTGATTGGGGTCATTATCTAGCCCTTACTCTGGTCTTACTGGCTGCTCGCCAACAATCTCTAAGGTACCATCTTTATCAACATCGCGGACATGGTCTCGACAAGCTCTCGCGTAGGTGTGGATATCATCGAGTGTGGCCAGTGCTCGGCGGTCTGAGCTTGCGTGAAGTTTTAGCTGTAAGTCACACCAGTTAAGTTCAGAGACCATTTCTGACTGTCTGGCTTGTGCGAGTTGTTCGGCTGTTAGAGGCTGGTTTCTGTACTCCGACCACTCTTTTTCTGTCATTGGTCTAGCGCCTTCGAAAATAAAGCCCTTTACCTCACCTGTTTCGTCATTTATATAATGTTTCATCACCTTAGTTCCCTCCAAGCTACAGGGCCCGTTTTTCCTGTTGATTTTAATTCATATGTAGAATTGTTAGGGATTGGGTAGGATATGCAAGATGAGCCGTTAGAATATAATCCTGTTGCAGCCTCAACACCATCAACCTCTAACGTAAATGTATCACCAATTCCGGCGGCCGCGCCTAGATAGATTGATACGAATATCTCAACCCCTGTATCATTCCTTTCTGGCACATCAAGCGCACGATCTGCTGTTACATTCTTTGTGGCTCTTGATCTCATTAGCAAAATGTAACTAGACTCGAGTGACACTTCATCCCCTAAACTTGGCCAAATCCCTTGTACTTCACTTACACCAGGGAACATGTGCGCACCTGCGTCAGCTAAATTCACATCAATGTGGGTATTACCTGTTTCAATCGTTAACGAAACGCCCGTTTGGTCTTGGGTGTTGTCGAGTCGCTTCACCCCAAAGTAGTCATCTGGGAATTCACCATCAATGGTGCGTCGGTAGGTTCCTGTTCCTGATAGCTCTTTGCCTGTTTTGGTAATCACACATTCCGTGAATGCCAAAATACCTGCTGTAATTTCTTGCCCTGCTGGGTAGGTGTATTGGGTAGAACTTGGTATCGGGTGACCGTCTTTACCAGCTACATTAAAGTTTTGGTTGCCCAACAAGCGGTTTTGAACTTGGGTTTCACTTGGGCGAACCGCAAAGCTGCGCCAATCCTCCACTAA
This sequence comes from Vibrio sp. 10N.261.55.A7, assembly GCF_002877365.1. Classification (GTDB taxonomy): domain Bacteria; phylum Pseudomonadota; class Gammaproteobacteria; order Enterobacterales; family Vibrionaceae; genus Vibrio. Next base: position 40,283 of record NZ_MCWZ01000278.1, on the reverse strand, counting down.
TCCCCCATCATCCAGCCCAGCCAATCTAGCCACATAATGCTGCTTGCCACTGCCATCAATGTAATCAGCTAATGGGGTTTGAGACACTTTAAGTTCAACGTAGTTAACCCATTTAGATGTGGGGCTGCCGTCTCGGTACACGTCCACGTAAATACCGTTTGGGTAATTGGTGATAGTGAGCATCTGCTCGTCAGCCAGAACAGCGCGAAGGCCACCGATGTAAACCACACCTGGGGTTACCTTATATTTGGTTGGGTCACCTTGGCGCTCTACGTCAAAGCCATCGACAAACGCGGTGTGGCCGTAGTTATCTAAGCAGGCTAAGCGGTGGTCTTCGTCTACCCCGTTCATTCGTGCTGAATAGTCAATTTGCCAAGTGGCAGCATCAATGGTGATATTGGCAATATTTGCCGCGCCCAAATATTGATGCATGAGAGACTTGGTTAACGCCTGCCCTAGCAGCTTAGTTTGGTCGGCTGTATGCACCACCATTCCGCATGATTTAGGTGTGGTTTTGTCGTGCATATAAATGGCATTGAACGTGAACTCTTCGACATCATTGACAATGACCACGGAATGCACCAAGGCGTTGTCACCTAACTTACCCACCTGATCCATGTTTTGCTGATACACCCAAAGTGCTGGGTCGGGTAAGCCTTGCGTTCGGTCAATGGGCGTACCTGGGTCAAGATCAGGAATGTAGGCGAACACCATCTCGTTCATGTCGGTGGGCTCACCCACTGCAACCTGATTTCGCATGTAGGTTTCAAATTCTAGTGGTAAGGCTGTTTGGGTCATTGGTCTTGCTCTGCCATAGCGACGCTATAAAGTTGATGGCTATGCATAATTGGTAGCGGTAGCTGCTCTAGTTCTGTTTTTAGGTTTGAGTCACCGGCTGAATACATCACAAACACGTGACCAAACTGGCCGTGGTTTATCAATAGTTCTGATGGGTAACTCACTTCAAAGCGGTAGCGCCTGCAGGTACGCCCGTATTGTTCAATTAGGGTTTGAACCAGTTGGGCATCGTTGGCCATGTCGCTGTCGGTCAGTTCAATGGTGCAAACATCCCACTCAATTGGGTCTTGGCGTTCTTTGAAATCGACAATACCCACACCAAGGCGTTCAAATATGCGAATAAACCCTGCCACGCTGCCTGCGTCTTTGGCATTAATGGCGGCGTATTTCACACGCTTTCGGTAAAGCTCTAAAGGCTCACCGTTGAAACGAACAATGTCTCTGTCCCACGCCATCACATTGAGTAGTGACATGCTGCAAGTCAGGGCATCTGCTTGGCCGATTGGGTAAAGCATCCACTGATACACACGGTTGAAGAAGCGTTGAACGCCTAGCGTTAGCCAGTAGGGTTCTTTCTTCTCATCGGGGATGGTTTCACCGTCTTGCCACCATGGCAGTGCTATTTTGATCATCTTGTCTTGTAAGAAATCAGGAATATTCATTCACTCACCTCTTCAATGGTCAGGCTCTCTAGGCGCGGTTGCTCTAGCACAGAAATGATGTCTTCTTGCACCTGACCATCAACGGTAAAACGAACCGACTCAACGTCTGCCAAATCGGTATGAATTTCACTGCCCAGTTTCGACAGGGAAAAACGGCTTTGCGGTCGCGTTCGGGTCATCTTAGGGTAAGCGGCGGACTCACGAAATACAGCGCGAATGCGGTTTTCAACCTCGGCCAGTGCGGCTGCTTTGGTTTGGTCTTCCATCACCGATACCAAAACCACTTCGGCTTTCATGGTCACCGACTTATCTGGAATGGCTGTACACGTAAGCACATCACCATGCCCGTGGTGACCATTGGTCATGATGTGAGTATTCAGGTCATTCAAAATGGATTGAGGGGTTTGGCCGACTTCCATCAAAATGTAAGCGTTCGCAGTACCTGGTGTAATATGCCCCGTATTTTGAAAGAACACGTTGTCACTGCGAATCCCTGCCACACTGGCAATGATAGAGCGATACACATCATCAATATGCCAAGCGCCTGAACTGGTATAGGCATTTTGTAAGCGAAGCGCTAATTCGTCATCGGCTTCAATATCTGCGCCTAATGTGGTGATGTAATCAGGCTTATTCTCGGCAGAAACAATGCCGCTTATCTCTTCGGGGACCACGCTGTAATACCCTGCTGCAAGGTTGAACGCTTGCCCTTCCAATTCAGCAATACATGGCACAAAGCCAGTTAATTGCCCTGCAGGAATAACAGTTTGCTCAAGCACGAACAGCCGATACACCACACCGTCAATGGGTGGGCTTTGAATGGTAATGCCTGCATCTACGGTTGTATCATCATCAATATTGGCCTTGGTTAATGTAACGCCACCTTGCATTTTCACGGCTGCCTTCGGCTCTACGTCTAGCTCCCATGCTTTCAGCTCTAAACCCCAACGGGCTGCGGTTGCCACGTACATATTGGGCAATACATGCAGTGCTAGAACGGTGTTGATGAGGTAATAAACAGGCGCTACAACGGCTGATTTAACCCAACGCCAAAACGGGCTCATGTCCGAGTCATTTGATATGTTGCTGCCTGCCGCTTCTACATCGTCTTCAAGTTGCGAAGTCAACGCTTCTTCTGTGGTTGGAATGCCCTCTTGTTTAAGAACATCGACAAAATCAACGGTTGGGCGTTGGCTCATGGGGTCACCTCAATATTGATGCTTTCTTCATAGTCATAAGCTTGGCCTGTGAGTTGAACGGTTAGGCTTTCTCGGTCAAGGCCATAAACCTCACTGGCCGTGACGGTTCCAGGTATGACTCGTTCGTCTTGTTCCGCTTTTTGTTCTATTTGCACTAACACATCAGCCCGTAACGTTGGGTTACGCTCGGCCACTAACATACGGGCCAAGCCCGATTCCATAATGCGGTGTTTAATGTCTTGGGCGATGGAATAGAGATCGCTGGCTTGCTCGGCTTGTTGGCCTGCGTCCATGTTCCAGCCACCCTCAATGACTTTGATGTCGATATGCGCTTTATCCGGCACTGAGTTCCTCCCACTCACCCATCTGTTCTGGGGTGAATCCACCTTCCGTTGAAATGTTGACTTCACCAATGTGGGTTTGGCTGCCCATTTGGGTTGTTGGTTGTGCGGTCAGGTTCTGCACCATTTGCGGTGGCAACTGCGCGTTACTTTTCATTTGAGAAGGCGCCATAAACTCTTCGGCAGTTGGCAATGGCTTGCGTTCTATTTCTTGAACTACGGTTGCCGCTTCAAGTTCTGGGCTGCCTGAACTGCTTAGGTCAATATCAATGCCCGGTATCATGTTGAGTTTGTCGATCACCCAATCAATGGTGTCTGACAAGAATTTGAATACAGCGGTGTCACCAAAGGAGGCTTTGAGATCATCCCAGAAATAGGCAACTCCTGCGATTGCAGCCCCTAATGCCAAAAAGAACCACCCGATAGGTGTAGCCAATAACGCTGCACCCAACATGTAAATTCCGTTAATTAGCCCTAGTGATGCAAAGCGAGTGAGGACTAATACACTTTTCAAAACCCCTAACGTCACGGCCCAACCGCCTGCCACCATTTGGCCAATACCCATCGCTAACGAAAGACCGGCAACAACGCCACCCAATGAAAGGGCTGCGATGGCAGCATACCCAAGCAGTTCGGTTAACCATGGGAATTGTTCAGTCCAACCTGTTAACCACATCATGCCGTCGGCGAGTCCTCCGACTAAGGCATTAATGGAAGGAAGAACGGCACCAAATACGGCAGCACGAACAGCGAACCAAGTGGATTGGAGTCGCTCCCATTGGTCGGTCATACTTGCGGCCATCTCTTCAGCTTTGCTCATACCTTGTACTTGGCCAAGGGTATCAATGCTAGACGCTAAGCCATCAGTATCAGCCATTAATAGTTTGATCATGGCTGTGGCTTCTTTGGTGCCAAAGGCTTTGTCTAACTCGGCAGATTCCGCCACGCTTAACGTTTCACCATATTTGCCTTTCAGCTCTTGCAATATGTCGAGCATAGGCAGCATTTGCCCATGACTATCGGTAAAGCTTAAGCCTAAGTCGTCTTGCGCTTTAGCTACGCCCCCTAAGAACGCTCGATACTTAGTACCTGCTTCGCTACCACTCATGGTGGATTGGAGTGTGCCAAGAATTGCCATTTGTTCTTCCATGGCAATTCCTGCTGCGGTTGCATTCGCCCCAACACTGGTGAAAGCGCTGCTCATGCCTGCCCCTGTGGTTTTGAACATTTCAACCGATTGGGCGGTCATTCCAGCTACTTGTTTCGACCATATGCCAGTGCCCATTTCATCTGCAGAATTTTTGAATATTCCGTACATGGTGCCCATGTAGTTGGTAATGGTGGCGGCATCGGCTTTGGTCGCATAGGCTAGAACGGCTGAACTTTTGGTTATGTCAGCGAGTTCATTCCCGTTAATGTCTCCAAACGCTGATTTAATATCGTAAGAAGCAGCAATCATTTCTGTGGCCGATTTACCATATTTGGCCGAGGTTATAAGGGCGGTTTTAGACAGCATTTTTAAATCATCTTCTACCACCCCAAGCGATGCCACTTCACCGAGCTTTCTATCCATTTCAATGGCTGGCATTAATGCGTTTTGAACGGCGACACCTGCCGCGACGATACCAGCGGCACCCATCCCGACATTTTGAACGCCTTTTTTTCCAAGATCCGATGCGTTGGTCATCTCTTTCGTGATGCCTTGCAAGGGCTTGGTTACCTGATCAATCAGGCTCATTTGCATTAATAGCTTCTGGTCCATTGAATACTCGTCACTTCTTACTGAATAGATTCGCTATCGCGTTTTGCACCGCTACTTCTGTGCGCTTTTGTTCTCGTTTGTCTAGCCATATGGCTCTGGCTAGGGTTTGTTCATCGTCTTCCCCGTTGGGAAAGTAGTGCTGTCGCAGGGTGAAAGCTTGTTCGACTCCATTACTTTCGATGCTTTCAACCCGCTTAGTTAGTTTTTTAGGGTGATAACAATGTCGCCTTTGGCGTTACTGCTCACCATGCCGTACAGCTCCATGACTAAATGCGGCACAGTATCAAGCAGCGCTATGAGTTCGTCTTTTTGCTCAGACTTCACACTGCGTGTTAGGTAGTTGTATGCAGGCACAACCTTGTTGTCTGGCATCACCTCATTGGAATAGTTGTTCGCCTCAATTACACCAGGCGTAAACGTAAAGTCAGTTTCGCCAATCGTTAGAACAACTGGTTTTGCTGTGAATGCTGGGGTTTTACTCATGGTCTTGTCCTTTGATTTGCTGTTCATTTATAGAAAGTGATTGACGCGCTTCATGCTGAGCACGCCATTGAAAATATTGTTCGGGTTGTTCAGCGCATTCACTGAGTGCGGCTTTTAATTTCGGTATGTCTTCGGTGACCACTTCAGGCCATGTGCCACGAACGGCAGGTTTTTCACACGGAACAATTAGCCCTGCAGGTGGCAGTTTCACGATCACTCGAGTTTCTACGGGTTCAATACGGCTGCCGCAACCGCTCAGTAACATCAATAGGAATGTCACACTCAATGTTTTCCATTTGCTGTTGCAGTTGCTCGATTTCATCTTGCAGCACCTTCTTGGCCTGTTGGCTTTGTCGCTCGCGATTAACCAGCAAGCGGTTCATGGCTTCGTTGTCTGTGGTGAGCGTTTCAATAGTGGTTTGACTCACCAAATTGGCTGTTAATGCGCTTGCCAGTTTGTGTTCTGCGGTTTCTCGCTTGGCGTCTGACGTTTCGAGCTTCATCCACAACACCGCGAGCGCAAGTAGCACTAAGGCAAGTGAACCCCACTTAATCCACTTGATGGCAGCGATCATGTTCTAGCCCTCGTCGGGTTATTAGCCCTGGCAGCTTTACTCCACCGCCATACACCCATCTAGGTAATTGGTCACAAGCGTTTTGGTAATTACCCGTCAGTATGTGTTTATAAATTTGGGTACTGGTTTGATTCGGGTTACGCCTAAATCGAGTACAGCCCGTATTAAATGCAAACGAAGTAAAGGCGTCGAACTGGCCTTGGGTCATAGTTACGCCACTGGTTTGTTCGGCTTTGCGAACGCATTTTTCCGCGTTGGCAATATTCTTCACCCAGTCTTTGGCTATTTGCTCATGACTCACGGTTTCATTAGGTGAAAATTGTGTGTTGCCAATGCCATTAGTCACTAATCCTGCGGGGCAAACATAGGGGCTTTTTCGGCACCCTTCTGCGTTGCCGATGATCTCTAATGCCATTGGGCTAACACGTAGTGTGGTCACCACTTCATTTTGAATGACGACCTCACCAACGGGTTGCGAATTTAAAACGGCGCTACCTGTTACTAGGCCAATAACGGCGGCAACAGAGCAAATTATTTTGTTAGTCAGTTTCATTGATGGTGACTCCCTTTTCAGAGGCAATTTTTTGCATTTGGCGTTTGTGCCAAACATTCAAACCAAGAGCGATGAGGCCCAACAATAACGAGAGGGTGAAATACCACTGCTCATACGACATCTTGCTGATGGTCATTCCAAACAAAGACATGATGTAAACAAACGCGTTGGTCAGTTTGTCGAACCACTCTTTCATCATAAAAGCCCCTTATCGGCTAATGCTTGGCAGTGAATGCAGTAGTCACAGCCTTGGCTTGCTTCTCGTCGTGCCTGCGGTATTTTCTCGCCACACTCATTGCACTTATGTGCGCTGATTTTGTTGGCGTTCTGGCTGGCTCTTTTCAGTTGAGTCGCTAATGCCACTTCTGTGAATTGAGTTTCCAAGCCGCTTGCGTGGTCGAGTAAATCTGTCATCTTCTGTCCTTAGTTAGTGCATACGCTTAGATGATGTGCTGCGTGTCGCTCGTGCTGAGGTAAGAGACACCATCAATTTTCACGAACAATGGGCTAGTCACTAAGCCGGACATTTTGAACTTCGATGCATCAGTACTGGACGGGTCGATGTTTAGAATGTCCTGTACTTTCCACTTCACACCAAAAGCTTCGACTTTCTTCTCTTCGTCGCCTGTATTGGCATAACAAACGATGTCGTCGAGTGGGAGATCGCGATAGCTACCCGCAGACTTAGCCGCGTTATGTACAACTTTGAAGTACTTGGCGGTGAGTTCCAGTTCCACTTCTGCGCTCACTTTGCCGTCAGTATGACCATCGGGAACGCCACCACTGTATGCCGTTTCACTTTCGTCAGTAATAGTGAGCGTTAGCGATTCAACCTGAACAAACTCACCCAGAATGCTGTTTGAAAAATTACGTCCTGAAATACGGCTCATTAGATGAACTCCTTCGGTTTGATGGTGATGTACACGGTGATTTTCACAGGGCAGTCATACGGTTGAACTTTCATGCCAATTTCGACTTCTTGGTTGGTCACCCACTTGATGCTGATGTCGTCTTCTTCTGGCGGTAAGATTTCACCAGGGTCACCCGTTAACGCCATGCTGCGTAGGTCTTGAGAAAAGTAATTCTTGGCCGCTTCGGTTGAAGCAGGGGTTGAATTGAACTTACGATCACCAATTCGAGCAATCGCACGAACTCGAACAAAACGGGCTGCTTTCATTGCCACGCGAATGTGGCGAATGTCTTGAAAATCACCGCCTGGCACATCGAGTGTGTTGCCCGTTGTCCAGTATTGACCTGGATAGTCTGGGTAATCCATTGGCACAGAGAACCGCGCTGTTTCAAGAGCTTTTAGGTGCGAGAGTTGTAGGCTCTTGCCATCTTTGTCTTTTAAGAATTCAGTCAGGCCAAGAACGCTGCCCGTCATGACACGCGCAGGGGAATCAGCAATGGATACTTCACCATTCGCCAATCGGCCTGCGTATTTGCCTAGGGTGTCTAACGATTTATGAACGGTAGGTACCACGGTGATGTATTCACTCGCCACGTCTTTGGGGATCGTCACGGTGTCTGCAATCCACGTTTCCCATGTTTTCCCAGTTTCTGCCGTTGCATCAATGGCAGGCGTTCTCGCCATCACAAAGGTTTCGCGGCCCAGTTGCGCTTTAAGTTCTGTGCGCAAAGCAATGGCGCTTTCGAGAAAGGCTTTATCAGTGGCAGGGATATGGATCACCATGCCCTCAAAGCTTGAGACTTCGTTGGCGATTTTTACGTAGTCTTGCCAGTTGTCGCCCTCGTTCAAGATGAGTACGCCACCTGTCCAGTTCTGTTTGGCATTCAGCTGCGCCGCTTTCACGTTGGCTAGATACTCAGGTGAGGCGGTTTTAAGGTCTTCATCAAGGTCTGAGGTGGAATCAACAAGGTACAAAGGGCGGTTATCACCCGAAACAGTGCCATAGCCTACGTATAGGAAATGTCTGTCGAGCACACCAATCGGCCCTTGCATAAGGTTTTGAATAATGATGGTAACGGTTGGCCATGCCATGTTAGCTGCTCCTGTTTCGGTTAAGTTCTTTTTTGATCATCATTGCCATTCGTTTTGGGCTAATGCCGATCAGTTGTCGTTCTGGTCTTTCAATTTGCCAATCACGCGCTGGCGTTTTGTTTTCCAACTCTTGAATTGTTTTGGCTGCTTGGCCAACCGTCATGTGTTCGGTCATCCATTTCAACGTGGGCTTCTTGCCCCTTTTTTGCCTGCCTTCTGGTTTAAGTCGAAAACCTAAATCACGAAGCTGTTTGGCTTGTTCTCTAGTGGCCTTGTCTGTCTTTTTGGGCTCTTTGTTTCTTGCAGCTTGTCGTCTTCGTTTACTCAAGCCACTTCTTTCTGCAATTCCATAATGGTGCTGACGTGCCACTCGGCCTCGGGCTGATGGCCAACCCACATATAGATCGCGATTACTGTTTTTCTGAAAGTGCTTAACTTTTCGGGTAAAGCCTTGTAGTACTTTCTTCTTGCCGTTCTTGCGCTTTTTCCAAGGGCTGCCATCTGGGTTTCGCTGAGCTCGAATGTTCGCTTTGGTCTTCTTTACAAGTTGAGCGCCTAATTTTCTGTACAATCTTGTTCTGGTTTTTCTGTCGAGCATCAAAAGTTCAATTTGCTCTTTGGCTCTTAAAAAGCTGCGTTCGTCGGCTTTAACCTGGAGCATTGTCAAACGCTTCATCTTTTATGAGCACAACATCTTTCAACTTCTCGGCTATCCAAATCTCGTGTTCTTCAATCCGGTACTGCTTTCCACGCCAGTAGATTGGCCCTTGTGGGTCTTCAATCACTTTCACAGGTTCTTCAAGCATGACTTCGATGATCACTTCTGCGCTTTTGTTGTTGTCTTCCAGTACGATTTCGATTTCTGGGTCTGGCAGTTCGCTAAGGTTTTCTTCGCGTGAGCTGTCGTTATCCATCAGCCAAGCAGCAACGTTGGCGAACAGTACCGCTGGGTCATAATCTTGATACGGGAAGCGGTCAAAATAGAGCTCGGCTTTATAGCGTTGGGTCATAATTTCAAAGCTGCCGTTACCCATGAAATTCGTCGAAAGTACGAGTTCAATTTCATGCATTTCGGTGGTCATCAACTTGGCAATTTTTTCGCCCAATATTTGAGAGAGAAACGCTTTTAAGTCGCGTAGCTTGTAACCGGCTTGATATTGCGGTGTGGTTTCTTGGTTGCTCAACTCAGTGCTGCTCATATCAAGGCCACACTTGCGCGGCCTTTGCCGTACATGTTGCGAATAATGCGCGTGCATTCAGCCAATAGCTCTTGCTTGGTTTCATCTGCGCGTTCGGCAAGGTGATCACCTTCTTTTCGAGTGGTCACGGTAGAAAAATCAGGCAGTAAATCGGCTTTAGCTCTGGCGAATACCGCAGCTTCGTATTGAATAACGACTTGGTTTTTCAATTCAATCATCGGGTAAGCCGGTATGTTTTCGGCTTTGTCGTGACCTGCTTCTACATAGCGCTGCTTCAACCTGGTGAGGTCGATATTGCATGATGAAATGGCATTGGTTAATGCAAAGGCGATGCGGTCATCATCTTGCGCAGGCGGTGTGCCGCGACGACGTTCAAAGTCACCGACATTCAAATCAGGCCAAAAGCCATCATTGGTGATGGTGGTGTCTTGGTAATCGCTGCCTGAGCCGTTGAACATTGCGCTTTCCTTTAAATAAGTGAGCCTCTAGCCACTGGGTCGACGGGTTAACAACTTGCTTTCTCTTAGAAAAGGTTAAAAGCGGTTGCACCCTCGCCAGCCGAGGCTCGGCGGCGTAGGAGTCGGTTACAGGTTATTACCTGTTTGTAAGGCTTTAATTCGGGCTTTTACTTCGCCTAACTTGGTGTCTACCCCAACTTTGATGTACACATTTCGGGCTTTTTCCATCAAGGCTTGGGCTTTTTCTAGGTCTTCTACTTTGCCAATGTGGCTAGGTTTTACTTTGCCATCGTCATTGGTGATCAATGCGTACGCAGCGAATTTAAGCCAAGGGCCATACTGCTTTTCGGGTACTTCCCATTCTTTGCTTTCTAGCTTTTCATCCACAATGTCGTAATAAGGCTGAAATGATTGTCCAAGCTTGTATTGCTTTTCTGCCCATTCAAAGACGCTGCGAACCACGAAGGTTGGCCACGCGCATTTGAATCGTTCAGGTGTTGGGATGTTGCTTGCAATGGCTTGCTCACACCAGGCCATTGCCGTTTCAAATTCTTCTACATCGAATAACCATACGATCAGGTCGCTGAACATTGGGTTTTCGTAGTTTTCGCCTGACTCTAGGTAGGCTTCCACCATTGGTTGATATTTAGGAATCAATACCGAACGTTTGTGGTCTATTTTTTGCGAGATAGAGGCAAGTTCTTTTAGGGCGAGTTTGTCTTGCTCAAACTCAACCAGTGCAATGTGCAAGCTGTTTGAAGATGCCGAGAGTTCTCCACTCACGGAATCAACATGGGCTACCGATTTGGTGTTGTTGGCGATGCGTTCAAGAATGGCATCACGTTGGCGTTTCAATGGGCTTCCCATGCTGTTTCCTTTCTTGGTTAGTTGTTGTTACTGATGCTAAGGATTAGTTACGCTACAGGTACTGGGGCAGCGATGGTGACGGCTTCGATAGCAGCGAACTTCTCAAAGCGACCAACCGCGTAACCTTCCATACGCAAATAAGATGTTTCAAATCGTTTGCGGTCTTCTTCATTGCGTGATTTACGCCACTGTGTCCCCTTCTGCGTGAGCACTTGCAAGTTCTTCAGCGTGGTAATCCACATTGCTTTGGGAGGGAAATAAGGAGGTGTGTACGCTTTACGACCATTGATTGTCTTCGCGAGGCTTTGAGCCGCTTTATGTTCAGTAGGTGTATTAGCCGACTCCAATAAGCGGTGCTGCTCTGCAGCAACAAGATCTCGGCCAACCAGCACAACCAAGTCTTCATCACCTTGGAATACTTCGTGAATCGTCGTGTTTTCCAAATCGTTTGCTAGAGAATCAAGGTTTTTGTAGGAGTCTTCCGCTTGCCCTGTAGGGTCAAGCACGGCTGACGATAAAACTTGTCCTGCTGCTTTTTCTTTAACGATTGTCAGCCAACCTTTGTTCACATCTTGACCTAGCGGGTTTGTACTTGGATCTGTATCGCCACTCGCAATGCTAGTGCCATGAAAACCAATTCGAAGAATGTCTAACCCGAAGTTACGAGTAATGGCATTGTTCATCAGCTTTGCCCACTCACCTTTACTGCCCGAGTTCGCCCACTGTGTCATTGTTTGCCAGTTAATAAATGCGCCCGAATCAGTTTCAGTAAGCTCATAGGTATGCCCATTTTGACCGAGTTCGGCATAGAAACGGTCGTTTTGCTTACGACCCGTGACTAAGCCACTGTCACCAACATCGACAACTTGTCCTTTTATTTGGTCTACCGTAAGCATGGCAATCATGCTTAGGAACCCAACAGATTGGAGAATGCCTTGGCGCAGTTTTGTTTCCATTGGAGGAGATATATTGAACTGCTTAGACACGTCCACAACTGCGTTAGCGCTCGCTAGTGCTTGGCAATATTCTTCAAGATACTTAGTAGAAATAGCATTCAGCATTATGCAACCTCCATAGTGTTACCTGAACCACCCGATGCATCTGGGCGCTGCTCTGGCGCTTCGTCGTTAACAAGAGAATTGAACTTAGTTTCAAGCTCTTTTACTTGCTCTGTTAAAGGCTTTAGTTGCTCAGTTAATGCAGCAGAGAACTGTTCTACGGTTGCACCTTCTGGCTTCACATCTGGCGTTTCTAGTTCGCCACCCTCTTGCTGCGCGAACTCTTGTTTAAGTTCGTCCGTCAGCTCTTGTTTTAGCTCACCTTTGAAAACGCTGAACTGCGCTCGCAAGGCTGCCTTGAGTTGCTCTTCGGTCACATCGGTGTCCTCTGCTATTGATGGAGTTTCTGGCTCATCATCGCCAGATGAGAAAAACTCTTTGCACACAGACATAAACTTTTCTGTGCGGGTGAAGCACTCATCCAGATCAATCTCTTCTAAATGACTGCATTCAAGTTGAGTGGTTTCGCCTTGTTGGCGGTTAAACTGAAGGAGCGAAGTACCTGTGGAGGCTGGGGAGTCAGTCACAGCTAGGCCCATCAAGTAGCAACGCCCTTCACCCTGAAAGTCAGGTTCAGGTTCTATTGAGGTGAATAGCTTTTGACCTAGCTTGTTTGCTTCCAGTAGGTATTGATTAGGGAGGAGCTTTGCAAAGAGACGCAGTTTTCCACCTTGCTCTTCGGCTTTAACTTCAACCACTCGCCCCCAATTCGCACCAAAACCACTAAATCTACGATGCTCTGGCCAAATCATTGCTGGGGAATGGTCAAGTGAATAGCTTTCCGCCATTTGGGTAATCCAGTCTCTCTGAATTTTTCGCCCGTCTACGGTTGGCCCTTCGGTGGCGATAATCTTCCAATCACTGATCTTTGGCATTGGGCTACCTATCCTTTACCTTTCGCATTAAAGCTAAATTGCTATTCAAATCGTTCGTGTAAAGCAAACATACGCTTATAAATAGTGCGTTTCATTGGGTTTTGTTCGGGTCAATTCGGATATGAGCCAAAACCGAATTGGTCAGAATTTTTCTTTGCGATTGAGTGTGTTATCGGGGCGTATAGTGCTGATATGTCTTAATCAACTGGGTCTATTTAGTGGCTTACAGCAAGGAAACCAAAGAGTCGGCCAAGCAGCTTTATGTGCGCGGTACGCCTCCGAAAGAAATTGCCAAACAGCTAGATATAAACAGCGAGCGTATTATTTACACCTGGGCTGAAAAGTTTGGGTGGGCGTTGCTGCTTGATGAGTTGTCGATTGAGCAAATGGTCAATCGTCGCCTGGCGGTGCTGATTGATAAAGACGAAAAAAGCGATCAGCAGTTAAAGGAACTCGACAAGCTTGTTGATCACCATGTTAGATTGCTGAAAGCCAATGCGGATGCCAAAGCGAAAATAGAGCGCGCTACCCGTGGTGATGAGTCGCCAGAACCTCAAAGCTCAAGAGGCGAGAAACAAAACAGCAGCCAAGGACAGAAAAAGCGCAGCAGCAAAAAGAAGATAAAGAATGACATCAGTGAGCTCAATGAAGAGAGCTTTGCCGATTGGCACAATTCGCTTTATGCCTTCCAACAGGTGATGCGTGAAAACCTGCATCAACGTATTCGTAATATTCTTAAATCTCGCCAAATTGGTGCGACTTACTACTTTTCAGGTGAAGCATTAGAGAACGCGATTCTTACGGGTGACGATCAGCTGTTTCTTTCAGCGTCTCGCGCCCAAGCTGAAGTGTTCCGTTCTTACATCATTCGTATTGCCAAAGAATTTTGGGACATCGAGTTAACCGGCAACCCTATCGTTCTATCAAACGGGGCTACGCTGCGCTTTTTGTCCACCAATGGTAAAACGGCTCAATCGTATTCTGGCCACCTTTATACCGATGAGTATTTCTGGATTGGTAACTTCACTGAAGTGAAGAAGGTCTCTTCTGCCATTGCTACGCATAAGAAGTGGCGCAGAACCTACTTTTCTACACCATCAAGCAAAATGCACCCCGCCTATTCGTTTTGGACGGGCGATGCTTGGCGCGGCGATAAGGAGTCTCGTAAGCATGTACCGTTTCCGTCTTTTGATGATTACCGTAACGGCGGGGCTCTTTGTCCTGATAAGCATTGGCGTTATGTCATCACCATGAAAGATGCGGTTAATTCTGGCTTTGACCTGGCCGACATCGAGGAGCTGCGCGACGAATACAGCGATGCCGATTTTAAGAACCTGTTTATGTGTGTGTTTGTTGATGGTGCCAATTCGATATTCGCATTCAATAAGATCACCAAGTGCATGGTGGATTCAGCGCACTGGCAAGACTTTAAACCAAAAGAGAAACGGCCTTTTGGTCACCGAGAAGTGTGGCTGGGGTATGACCCTTCACGAACGCGAGACAATGCGTGTTTGATGGTGATTGCGCCACCTGAAGTACCTGGCGAAAAATTCCGTATTCTTGAAAAGCATTACTGGAAGGGGCTGAACTTTCAATACCAAGCCAAGCAAATTGGCGAGGTGTTCAAGCGCTACAACGTGACGTATTTGGGCATTGATACCACGGGCATAGGCGCAGGGGTTTATGACTTACTGAAAGCGCAACACCCTCGAGAAGCGGTGGCTATTCACTACTCCAACGAAACCAAAAACCGCTTAGTGATGAAGATGATTGATGTGATTGACGATGGCCGTTTGCAGTTTGATGCCGAACACAATGATGTGGCTATGGCGTTTATGGCGATTAAGCGAGTTTCAACCAAATCAGGCAATGATATGACGTTTAAGGCTGACCGTAGCGAATTGGTGGGCCATGCGGATGCGTTCTGGGCCATTTCTCACGCTTTGGATAATGAGCCGTTAAACCACGACAACCCAACCAAATCTAAGTATGTGCTGCAAAGCGCAGCGTAATATAGGAAAGCAACATGACTGAAGTATTGACGACACAAGATGAAGCCAATCATGAATTGAAAGCAGGCAATAATGAAAACAAGACGACCTGCTTTTCGTTCGATAATCCGCAAGCCGTGGATTCTTCATCATGGATGACTGACTACTGTGAACTGTTTTACAACGATATGGACGATTACTGGGAAACACCTATTTCGCTTAAGGGGCTTGCGGACATTTCCAACGTGAATGGTCATCATGGCTCTTTGCTTAAAGCACGGTCTAATTATGTGTCGGCTCGGTTCATTAAGGGCGGCGGCATGGCTCCTGATCAACTTAATCGTGCAAGTTGGGATTATTTTGGCTTTGGCCACTTTGGATTAGTAAAAATACGCAACCGACTTGGCAAAGTAATCGCCCTTGCCCCCCTGCCTATGATGCACATTAGAAAGCGTAAGAACGGTGACTTTGTGCAACTGCTTCGTGATGATGAGCAAAAAACGTTTAGAGCGAAAGATGTCATCTTTGCAGGGCAGTATGACCCACAACAACAGATTTATGGATTGCCAGATTATTTGGGCAGCCTGCAAAGCGCATTGCTCAACCGTGATGCTACGCTGTTTCGCCGCGCTTACTATAAAAATGGTGCTCACATGGGTTACATTTTCTATACCAGTGACCCAAACCTAAGTGACGAAGATGATGAGCGTATGCAAGAGGCTCTGCAAGGGGCGAAAGGGCCGGGCAATTTCCGTTCTATGTATATCAATATTCCCAATGGGAAAGAGAAAGGTGTTCAGATCATTCCAGTGGGTGACATTGCCACTAAAGACGATTTTGAAAGAGTGAAGAACATTTCAACACAAGATGTATTTGCAGGTCACCGTTTCCCCGCAGGCATGGGGGGCATGATGCCAGAAGTAGGCACAAACATGCCTGACCCGATTAAAGTCAGCACAGTTTACGATAAATATGAGGTGGTACCCGTGTGTAAGGTGTTTATGCGAGCGGTGAATAATGACCCTGAAATACCTAAGCATTTGAAGTTCGAGTTTGATGTGAATATCGGCTATGGGGAATAAACAGTCTGAGCAAGAACAATATACACTTTTTTAGCATCATATATTTACCTTCCCATCGCTATAGTGAGCTCTGTGTTAGACAAACTAATACACACCTTAGTAGGATGCCTTTCGTAGTCATATTGTTCAGGTAGTGTTCTAATGCGTCCTCAATACCTATTGCTATCTGTAATCTAATCTATAAAATGCAAACCACTATTTCTAAACTAACGTAACAAATGATATATAGACATGACATCAACGGATTGAGAGCGATAGCGGTCATTGCTGTGATTTTTTTCCATTTCGACCCAGAATGGATACCAGGGGGATTTTCAGGGGTAGATGTTTTTTTTGTTATTTCTGGCTTCCTTATGACAGGAATAATATTTAAAGGATTTGATTCTGGTGACTTTAATTTACTATATTTCTACCGTTCACGATCCAAAAGAATAATACCACCTCTTGCCTTTCTATGTTTAGTTATTTTATTAGTTGGATCTGTACTATTTTTCGATATTTCATACCAACTTTTAGTAAAACATGCACTCAGTAGTTTAGGGTTTTTCTCTAACTTCATATATTGGTCAGAGGCAGGGTACTTTGATGTATCCTCAAGTGAAAAATTATTTCTTCATACATGGTCATTGTCCGTCGAATGGCAATTTTATATCATCTTCCCTTTAATTTTAGTCATTCTAAAACGCTTTTTATCGATTAAAAATCTAAAGCGTTCAATCATTGCCGGTACAATATTAGGGTTTATCGTTAGTGTTGTAGCAACGATTTACTGGCCTGATGCTTCTTACTACCTTTTACCGACAAGGGCTTGGGAAATGATGGCTGGAGGCGTAGCTTTTATTTACCCTTGGAGCATTTCCAAACTCAAGAGAAGAATCACTGAAGTATTAGGAATTTGCCTAATCACTTTATCATTTGTATTTGTATCTAGTGATTCTAGTTGGCCTGGGTATCTTGCTTTACTTCCTGTTATAGGCACTTACCTAGTAATTATTTCTAATCAACAATCTAGCTATATTACAAATAACCTATTTTCACAATATATAGGGAGAATTTCTTATTCACTTTACCTTTGGCATTGGCCTGTGGCT
Organism: Vibrio sp. 10N.261.55.A7; assembly: GCF_002877365.1. Lineage (GTDB taxonomy): Bacteria > Pseudomonadota > Gammaproteobacteria > Enterobacterales > Vibrionaceae > Vibrio. The sequence continues at coordinate 23,287 of NZ_MCWZ01000278.1, read as the reverse complement.
AAACTGATAGGCTATCTATACATAAGTTCACCTTTTTTGGAATTTTTCATATACATTTCAACAACACTAATTGCATCAACAATAAGTTACCTCTTTATAGAACTTTCAATTAATCGTAAAAAACTTATTCTAATTTCATTGCCATTGCTTGCTTTGCCTTTTTATAGCGCAAAAAAAGATCTAACTATAGATTACAATTCTCAACAGTTTGATATGGGAATAGAGATGACTTATCGCGTAGATGATTTTTCTAGATTACAGTGGCTAGAGGATGATAGGAAGAAGGTTTTAGTAATTGGAGACTCTCACTCAACAAGATGGGCTTCAGCTTTGGCAGTATCTTATCCTAATATTGCATTCAATGTACTTAGTTATCTTGGTTGTAATATGACAATTATTGAGAGTGAAAATAAAATTGAAAATAACGTCGTTCTTAAAAAGTATGAAAAAGAATGTGAGTTTTCGGAAAAGATTCTTAATGACCATCAAATGAGAGAAAGCTATGATTTGATTGTACTTGCTTCATTTCAACCACTCTCCTATGCTTCCAATCAATGGCGATTTGACCTTCCAAAAGTGTTTGGGGATACCAAGTGGTTAATTCTAGGTAACTACTATCAACTAGAATTTGGAGCTTCTTGTAGAAACATGTCGATAGTTATTCCTCAAAATTGCATAAAACAAGCTATATACCCAGAAAATTCTAAATCTTATAAAGAAGAGATCTATTATGACAAATTTGATTGGAAAAAGAGCGAATACTTCAACTTAATTGAATATGTCTGCGGTTTTGATAAAGATAGATGTCCGTATGAATCTAATGGATATCGAATGATGGACGACTGGAACCACCATCATATGTTCTTTATTCGAAAACTTATCGGAATATCTAAAGAACACTTTGATCGAGCCTTATATGAAACAGGAACATAGGCCTTAATTTTATAACTCAATACCCTCACACGAAATTTGATAATATACTCGACCTAGACATATTAGATAAATTGAATATTATATTCCTGTCTCGTCCTAAAATACATTGACAATTTTTAGTAAGCCAGTAACGCAAGTTGCTGGCTTTTTGTTAGCACTTAAATGCGGTGGGTTCGGCTTCTGCGGCCATTTCGATGATGGAATGAATCGCTTGCCGCTGTGAGGTATTGATTTCACCTTCGTAGTTTGCGATCGCTAAATTCATCAGCTTAACACCTATGGCTTTGTGCCTTTCAGTGGCTTCGCTCTGGGCCATTCCATCGATAATTATCCCTAACGCTTGCTGTAATTCATTTCCATTTTTCAACAACATAGCACCTCCTAACCAAATGACCACATAAGAATACTGTATATTCATACAGTGATCCACAGGTGTTTTTTATCATGCTAAAGGTTGAGAGATAACTCACTAAGTTGTTACGTAGGTATTACTTGATAAAAAGCCGCATACTGTACAAATATGCAGCTTTTTTGTATTCTCAAGAGGTCAGTCAAATATAAAAAGCTAGGTTTAAAATATGCGTATAATTTGCAACGAGTGCGGGGCAAAAGCCCGTATTCAAAAAACAAACCGCCTTTCCCCCTCCCATGCCGATAGTTACTGTTCTTGTTCCGACCCTGAATGTGGCCATACGTTTGTGGTGAATGTGAGTTTTTCGCACTCACTTAGCCCAAGCGCAAAAACCACCTCTCAAATGGCGCTGTCTTTGGTGAAAGCGCTGCCGCCAGAACAGCGGGCCGAACTGCAGCAGCAACTTTCTATGGTTTAAGCTCTTCTATTCAAAGAATGCGCTCTTTGAATGACACCGAGCGCAGAACTTGATCACCTGTTCCCACAGCTCTTCTATATCCCTCGCCTCAAAATACCCTAAATCCCCAAGTTGCTTTGCTTGGTAGATAGTTTGTTGATTACGATCGGCAAACAAAAACGTTCCGCAGTATTTATTGCCTTTAGGTTGAATAGAGAAAGAGAGGTAATGCGCGAACGTGCCAAACATTGGGAAAGTTGAACGGTTCCAATTGGAGTGATAGTGCGTTGGCCAAGGTGACGTTGTAGAGATGCACTGGGGTATTGTTGGAAGTGAGTCTGTCACGACAGACTGGGTTTCATTATCGAGGACATCGAGTACCCACTTTCTGAACTGCTTGGCTATTGCTGTTCGGCTGAACATAGCAATAAGGTGTGCGCCACGTAGGGAAAATATTCTGACTGTTTTTTGGTAGTTTCCTGAGAGGGTCAACTTGACCTCCTCAGTCATTCCATTCGCGAACTCTTCTTTATTTCGTGCGTATACACGGCTAATAGAATTGGAATTCGCGTAACCTAACGCATTAGCGATTTCACTGGCGGTAAGCCAAAGTTGGTTGTTTTGTTCTACAACATCGAAATGTGTATTTTGGAAAGTAAGTGCTGAAGTCATCATGACCTCCTTGGAATGATTCATCTAAATCACCACGAAAAGGTCTCAATCTTTGGGTGGTGAACTGAACAAGGTTGAGACTACCGCTTCCAAGGATACGGCCAGCCGAAGCTGCCTTGCCCAGCCCACCATAATACTGATAGTACGGTTTCTATACGAAACGACTATGTTTAGATGTGGCTAAGCCATACACATAAAAAAACCAGCAAAACGCTGGCACTATATGTGCCTTGGAAATAAAGCGGGGTCTCAATCCCGACACTGGATTTTGCCAGTGCACAGATAGGTTAGCGGATGTGATCTATAATAGTCAATAGACGAGGGAAGCTGATGAAAGCTGATAAGTGTGGATATGTGTGCATATTTGACACAACATAAATTGTCCACTCTTGACATTTACTGTATAGTCAGCGACCTTAAATATCGTATATATTATATTTAATATTTGGTCCCTTATCACGCTCATATTGTAGTTGAGCTCTTTAGATAGCCTAGATTTACTAGGACACACAAGGATTTACATTGCAGATCGCGGCATTACCTAAAACAAACGAATTACTAGAGTCGTTGATGGAAGCAATTTCTTCTGAAACAACCCTAAGTGAGTTTGAAATTGCCTATTACAAAAGAGAAGCAGAGCAGTTAGCCAATCAGTGCGAAACGCACTTAGTCCTAACTCTTTTGTATACGTCGTTACGTCAGCAAAAAAGCACCTTATTACATGCTCATGAAGCTTTGCGACTTAATTATGATAATGAGCAGGCTGTTTATGGCAACATCATTTGGGCTTTGAGCTACGTAGGAGCAAGTAAATCTGTCTATGATCTAATTAGCAGCATGGATTTAAACTATTGCTCACCCTTGATTATAGAGAACGTTATTTGCGCTAGCCATTTTTTCAATGATTTTAACCTTTCTAGTAGGGCTATTTCAGTACTTGAAGAAAAAGGCGTGGATCCTGATGATAAGGATATCTTGATGATTCGTTCCAATTTAACTATTAAACAGCAGTATTTGAACATCGCTTCTGAAGTTTTTAATGTAACTGAAGATAACTTAAAATTAGTTTCTCTGTTAGCTGCTGAAGTATTAGAAGATATGGAAGGTTTGGGTAAAACAGTTTCCCGTAACTCTTATCTAACAATAGTACCAGAGTCAGAGCATTTAGATGTTGTCTTCGAGGTAACCGGCGAACCTGAAGTTATTTTTGATTTAAACTGGGCATTAACCGAAAAGCTAATAGAGCATGATCAAATATCTAATGGCATGGTAGCTCGTTTTGATATCTGCGATCAAAACAAAATTTTAGTTGACGGAGGACCCGTTTGATATGCCAATTACTCCTCAAGAATTAGTAGATCATGCAGACAAAATATTAAACGATAGTTCTTCAGAAGTTGCTTATAGAACGGCTGTAAGTAAAAGCTACTATGCAATGTATCACTCCGTATTAGATATTTTGGAAAACAAGCCTCCTCAATACAACGGTCAAGGAGTGCATGCTTCATTGATTAGTTACCTAGCCTCACATGATGTAAAAACATCAGAAACACATGACGCGAACACCCTTAAATCACTATCCTATATATTGGCCCAATACAAATCAAAACGAGCATTAGCTGACTATCAACTTCTAGACACAGTAACTGAAGCTCATGCAATTGAATCTCTTAATGCAGCTAAAAAATTGAAATCTCGCTGTGATTCTTTGACAACATAAGATTGTTTTTTACTTTTCCATCAGGGGTAATACCATAGAAAATACAGCTTTTCGCTTGATCAAAACAACCATAAATCCGGCTGCTGGTACTCCTCTATCTTAATCGCTTGATAATGACTCCCCACCATTGGAATAGGCACGGCTTCGCCCAACCAGCTCAAATCGGGTTCATGTTTGGTGTGATAAACGAGGTTGTCGGGCGTTCTTTCGGTTTCACCTTGCCGCAGCTTGATGCTTTTCTCTTTAGATAGTGAAATCCAGTGCCCTTTGAACAGATCATTTCTAAAGCTATCGTCTAATTCATATTCATCAATTAACCGACTTATCTCATTTTCAATGAGAGGGCTTAACTCCCGTTCCTGATGCGGTATTTTTGGCCGCGTACAGTTATTGACAGAACTCCGAGAGGCATCAGAGATGCCATGAAGATCAAGAGCGCCCCCTTCAGCTTCCGTTTTCGATACAAAGCTGATCACTCTCTTCTTGAATTTCCATGTGGAAGGGCAAGGCGTTGGCTTGTCGAACTCGTAAGTGACTTGTTTCTCTGTCTTGGGTTCAGCTGGCTTTTGTTTGCCAATCGTCCACTTTTTGGTTCGAGTTTTAACGAGTACACCAGAGGCATCAAAACCCTCTAGCTTACGAACGGTTTCACCATGCGGAGAGGCAAAAGGCAGCTCTTCATAGCTGTTAGTAATTAGCAAATCATCACGCGCAACGAACGGCCCACCCTGCCCCATAATGTAGCCATGCCAATCACCATGGTCGGCGGCTTTTAAGGTGTTGGTAATGCTTGCATTGGCACTTTTGAAGCGAGATTCATAGTTATCACCAATCACTTCCATTAACTCTAAATTGGTGAGAATTTTGGCAGGTTTCAGTGGGCCCATGAGTTGGCAGTGAATCAAATCGTATAGGCACATGAGTTCATTTCGCGATTGCATGAACACGTATTCCATGAAGGCTTTTTTGTTTTGACTAGCAAACCGCCTTAGTTCGCGATAAGTAGTAACTGGCGCACCACCGAAGAATTGAAACTGGCGAATCGCCCACCGAGACTTCCACGCACTCACATTCTTGGCCATCTCGCTCACGGGCTTGCCCGTTTCATCCGACACTTCACCGTCCATTGCGTAGCCATCAATATTCTTTGATATGTATTTTGCGATATAACCTGTGGCCGTTCCTTTTTCTTTATCTATTGAACCAAAGTCACAACGGGCGCTGTAATCTAAAGGCCCCACGTACGGCGCTTTTCTAAAAGGCTTTTGCTGCTCTTTTAAAAACTGGGGATGGAGTTCACTTCTGTCTTCTTCAGTAGCATAAGAAATGAAGGTTTCACGAACGCCGCTAACGTCTTCTGGTTTCACCCAAATCAGCAAGTGCCAATGTGGAGTACCATCGTGATGAGGCTCGGCTACGCGAACACCAAACCAACGAAGACCGTCACGGCCTAGCTTGGAGCGAATACGTGTCCATACATCGTTTAAGTAGGCTTGCGCTTGTTTTGGGCTAGCCCCATTCCAATGATTGATGAAACCACCCTTTTTATAACTGTTATGATATTTGGCCGGAGTGGTTAAAGTTAGAAACAATCCTTGTAAACCCAGCTCATTACCAATGTCTTCACAACCTCGGCAACGAACCATCAATTCATGTCGACGAATAGCTGGGTTCGACACGCTTTTTAGCACCATGTCATCAAGCTGTACCTCTTCACCCGTTTCCTCATCCGTCAGTAACATTCTCTGAATCGCATCCCAGTTACGTTTTTGCTGCGCTTTGTGCTCTCGAATGCAGTCCCAACTCGCATAAGGTGATGCTTTAGAGCTGACTTGGCCTATAGCAATGGCCAGATGTTCACGCATGACTTTTCGATGACTCGCCAACCGACCTAACCACCACTTTTCACAGATCATTCTTGATAAGTCATTCGCGGCTGACAACGGGGTTTGTTTCTTGTATTTACGGGGGGCATTCATGCCAAAGGTAACGGTGACGAAATTGGCGATCTCTTCATAGGTGAGCACCATACTTTCATCGGTTTCGTCTTCAGTAGTTGCTGGGTATTTAGGCGCGACAACGTTCATCCAGTATTGATTGACGATTTCAGCAATGCGGCTTGCCATTTCTTTGATTTCGTCTTGTTCGAGCTCGGCCAATAAGCGATTGGCTACTGGCGTTCTGTCTTTGTCGACTTGGTCAAAGTCGAACTTGAGCTGTTTTCTTTTGAAGTCTTCTGGGTTGCCTTCCTCTTTAAAGAACACGGGGTGAAAACCATCGTCGTCACTTTCATGCTCTTTAGACAGCAAGGCCACTTTCTGAGAGGTTGGTAAATGTTTGTATTTGGTGAGAACCTTACGAACACGTTCAACGGCAGGCTGCATTCGTTGGCTCAAGTAACGGTTGGCTTTGGCGTAGCCCTGCTTTTCACCAATATCGATGTAACGCTTTGAGAAGTATTTGCCCAGGTAAGTTGGCAGATTGGCAAAGTATTGTTTGCGCCATTCGTGATTGATAGCGTTGGCATCGTAGAGGTCGCGTTCTAGAAAATTGAGGTTTTCTGGTTCTTGCGTTTTGGGTTGGTAGCCATGGGCAATACACGCAACGTCTTCATTGATTGGTTGCGTGTATCCATAGCGTTTTATGACAGGGTTGTAGTGGTTGGGTATCAATGTGAAGCCATCCCTAAAGCCAAACACCAAAGCTTTGGTAACCGATCAGGAAAACGAATACTGATGCCTTTTTTAAACAGGCCTGTGTTTTTAAAGCGTTGGTCTGCTTTTATGACCGCCTCTTCAATCGTTAAGCCTCGCGCAAGTCGGTTCTTTATCGTTCCAACAGGAATGCCATATTTCATGGCGATTGCAGGAACACCTTCAATACCGTTGAGTTCGTGCTTTTGGTTTCTCATAATTCTTCAAACTCCTGTGCATTAACCACCATGAACCCACCGGTATCACCGCCTTTTACAATCACGCCATTGATGGTGTGTTGGCAGTTCAATTTTTCACAAGCGTTGTCGATTGCGAGCTGCTCCGTTTCATACTCACCAAGGTCTAGGTTCATCACCAAACCTTGTTCGTTTTTCACCACACCACCGCCACTGTTTAGATAGGCTGCTAGGTATCTCATGCGCTTATCTCCGCGATTGTTTCAACTTCTTCACGGGCTTCGATGATCAACTCGGTAAGTTTTGATTCGATGGACAAAAGTTGTTCCAGTGCACCGTCATCCGTAATAAAAACGTCTTCGCTAAATAGGCGGCCATACCGTTTTAAGCTGTAGTCTTGCTCAGCGCTTATAGCGCGAACATGGAACTTGTTCACATGAGCTGAGAACTCAGTGAACACATGAATCACGTCGATATTTGCCATTGCCAGTACATTAATGGCGTGAACAATGTCGAACACTTCTCGGTTTCCATACTGGTTGGCTAATTCTTGTTGCTGAGAACTGATTACTTCACCAATGATTTGGTGGGCTTGGGTAAGCTTTTCGGTGTGCATTTCCATATTTTTGCTCCTACGCTTGGAATAATTGAGCGAAAAAAGCCCCTATTCCGAAGGAATACAGCAGGGGCAAACTATCGCTGGCTAAGGGATGGGGTTACGACCAACGCTCGCTGATGCGAATGGCTTTGGCGTCGATGATATTAATCAATCGGGTGATGCGTGACTGCTCGCGTGGCGAATCGGTTTTTGCGTATGCGCTTTGAAGTTGCTGACGTTCTTGGCGAAGGTTGACCAGTTGGTCTTCCTTCAATTGCGCTTTTACTTTCGCAAGGCGCTCTAAGCCTTTACTTTTTTGCTCTGAATTTAACGAGTAACAAGTCATATCAGGGCATGGGCGATGGATTGCGTTTTCTAATAGTTCAACTGACATATAAACCTCCGTTAAACTGGTTTTGATAAACCAGACCAGTAACTGGCTCGTGTAGCAGTGCGACCCAATACACGGTAGAATCTTATTGCGGCTCAATAACTAAGTAGGAATTCACATGGATAACTCAGAAAAATTTAAAGACCATAACCCTCCTAAACCTACCCCGCCAAAAGATGGTGGGTGATAAACTAAAGGACTCAAAATATGGACAGGCAAGATCAAGAATTTACGGCTGAATACAGCAGCTGTACTGAAGAGATGTTGAATGTTTTTTGGCGACGCATAGACGTTTGCATTAACATCGCACTGATAATGTTGGGTACCTCGATCGTAGCCACTTTCGGCCTCGATATATTTGTAGGCTTTCTTGTCGCATTTCTCGCCGCAATCAATGTCGTCATCCAGCCTTTGAAAAAGGCTATTTGTGCGGATGCTCAAAGCGGAAGATTTAGAGATATAATCAATCGCAAACACAAACTGAACGATGATGAATTGATAGAAGCTCTCACCTCTGTTCGAGATACGAATAGCGGAGAGATCGGGATGTTGAAGCCACTTGCCTATAACCGAGCAGCTATTCGAATGGGGTTGAAACCCAATCATAGTTACACCTTCATTAATCGCATCGCTGGATTGTTCATTGGTGACACTCCTGAATACAAAGCCTGACATCATTTATTCCTTATAAACCAGGTAAAGTCATACCGCTGCTAAGCACATCCGAGCCAATTTGCATCAAAGGCTGTAGCGCTGTGTTGCGGTTTTCGAGTTCAGATACCATCAGCACCAAATTCCCTATGGCCATTTGAGCTAATGCTATGGTTCTGCGCTTTTTACTGCGTGGGACGCGAGGTTGCTTGGCCAGCTCTAAGGCTTTTTTGCTCATTTCACCTGCAAGAATGTTGTTTTCGAGCACACGTTCTACGGTGGTTTTATTACCCTCGCCCATTGGAATTTGAGCGATCACTACACCTGCATCACCAACGAGGGTATTTAGAATGGTGTAGTCGTTTGCGGCTTTGCACAGCAGCGCCATGTCTACCGCACTGAGAATGTGTGGCTGCTCTGGGTTGAGCTTGTTGCGCAGCATCGTTCCGCTCTTTATTCCAATCTCTTTTGCTAACGCTTCCATGTTGTGGTTGATTGCGAAATCGCAACATACAGCGTTAAAAGATTGCTGTTTGCGTTCACGTAGTTCGCACATGGCGACTTGATCACCCATGTTTGATACTCCTAAAGCAATGGAGGAACGAAAATGACAACTAAGGCAAAGACATGAAGCCAAAGTGGGCAGTAGGTTTTCGTTGGAATAAAGCGAGCCAAGCGCATGATTAACCTAGGACTTCTAGCGCTTCACGTGCGGCTATTTCGTTCATAGCCACCATGTTGATCATTGGCTTTTCGCGAGGTTTGTCTTTCTTTTTGATGATGACCTTGCCGGAATCGACCTGATCACGAAGGGTGGTGTACTTAATGCCTGTTAGCTCCATGTACTTGTCATACGTAACAAAAGGCGCTTCGGACGGTTGGGTATGAATTAACATAGTGTTATCCTTTCATATGTTGTGCGTACTGGCTTTGGTCGGCATCGTTCGCACTTCGTTAGTTGATAACAAGATATTAGTTTGGTAAACACCAAAGATCAATCGTCATTTGCCGACATTTGATTATCTTTCACCGATCAATATCACACAAAGTGAATGTAATGATGAAAAAAGAAGACAAGTTACTGGCATTTGACTACCTAAAAGGTTCGGATTTCACCGAAAACCTGAAATATTTAACTAAAAGCAAAACCTTCGCAGATCTTTCTGAGTTGCTTGACGTACAAAAGTCCACTTTTAGTACATGGAACACACACGACAGAACGTCACACGAGCTTATGGTGCGTTTGCATTTGCGTTTGGGCATTCCAATAGCCGAACTTGCACTAAGCGAAGAAGAGCGCAAAAACCTACCCAATACGCCAGCACCTCAAGCGGCAGATGTTGCGGTTAATGACTTTTTGTCGGACCTAACTGACGAGAACCCACAGCACCAAACGGTGATTCTAAATAGTTTCTGTTTAACTAACGGCAAGTTGATTGATACGGGCAAAGTACCCTACGCAGTTCGCCGCATGAACAGTTTCAATTTGAAGGTTGAGCACACCATAGAAGTAGAAACTAACGAAGCGGTTTACCTATTAGATAAGAGCACCACCGACGCAGTGAGTGGCGACTATTTGATTGATGTAGACGGCAGGCTTTCTATTAACCAAATTCAACGATTACCAGGCAGAAAACTGGCCGTAGCATTTGGCGATAGCACGCTCGAAGTAGCAGAGCACGATATTAAGGTTATTGGCCGAGTGGCCGTGACGCTGAATAAGCAATAATTGTAGGTAATAACTGATGCCTGAAGTTACATTTAACATGAGTCCGGACACAATCGGGCGAGTCCGACATTTGATTGAAATCTGTCAGATTGAGCTGACTACTATAAAAAAACGTCAGTTCAAGATTAATGACGTTGATGTTGATTTATTTCCACTAGATGAAATTATTAGCCGTGCCACATCCCTGATACTAGGTGCAAAAAGAGTACAGTTATCTCATACTTCGGAACGGGAACAATACGAATTCAATATATCTGAAGTGGAACAGTTAATAGACCAAAACGCCGCTTTCATCGAACTAGAAAACGATCTTTTAGAGATGTTTGGACAATCCTTAAAATCATTTAGAGAGCTAATATCTCTTTTCTATGATTTTTATGATCGCAATGTTAACAGTAAAAAAAATAGAACTTCTGGTCTGCTCAAACAACTGGAAGTAAGGCAAAAAGAAGTCACAGATAAAAGCAAAACAATACTAGACAATTTGGAATCAAACGCAGAAAAACTACGAGTAGAGGCCAAACGATCTCAAAGAAAGCTTCTGGATGACCTAAGCAATGAGGTCGCCAATAAGCTCAGTGAATCCAATACTGAATTCAAGAAAATGAGTTCCGAATTAACTCGTTCTCTCAATAGACATAGCAATCAATTACAGCAAGAAATTACCGATAAGTCACTCTCAAGACTAGACCAAGAAGTAGGTAGTGCTGTTATCAGTGCAACTACTCATATCGAGAAAAAAGAAACTGAAGTACTAAAGAACATCCGTTCAGAAGTAGAAGGCTTATCTAACAAAGTTTCAGAACACATTAATGAATTTGTTGTTCTAAATGATGCCTTGAGAAACACACTTAACTTTGTTTCATCCGACGCATTAGCCGACTCTTCCCTAGCGCATGCGAAGGAAGAGAAAAAAACGGCTGATGACTTAAGGTCATATGGTGTGGTTTGGCTCTTTATTTCTATCTTGTTATTTTTAGGGACTTTTGATTATGACAAGCTAGTAGATGCTGAAGGGATACCGCAATATACCCTGATACTACTGCGTTCATTCTTCCTCATCGTTGGTATTACACCTGCATTTTACTTACTTAGAGAGTCAGCAAGGCACAGAACCGATGAAAGAAGATACCGACAAAAAGGCATTCAACTTGCCACCATCGATGGTTACTTTGCTGAGTTCGATAAAAACGAAAGAAACATCAGTAAGAAAGAGCTTTCAAAACACTACTTCCATGGTGCAGACCACTTCGTTGATAGTACGTCAGTCGATAACGTACAAAATAGCTATAGCAAGGTGTTCGACACAGTATTGAAACAAGCCAATAGTAAAAGCCAGTCAGTGAAATAATAGCAGCAGCACTTCTTCAGAGGTGCTGCTTAGTTAAGTTAATCGAAGGAAAACCACATGGAGCTATTCGGATTACTCAGCATTCTACTGCTGTACATTTTGTACAAGATTCAACAAAAGAAGTTTCGTGAGCGATTGGTTGACCCTAAGTATTGGCGAGAACTCGTGAATGAAGGTAACTTGTCGAAAGAGAAGCAAGAAGCGCTGTGCAAACGCTACAACCTCCCCCATTTTGAGAATGACCAGAAAGCAAAACATGTAAACAACTGGGCTGAAAACCTCACCTCAGTTTGGACAGGTGACGCCCACGACCTAGCCTTTGAATACCCCGATTCTGACGGTGACAAAATCGAAAGAAAGGTTGCGGTAAGCGAAGTGTTAATGAATGACGAAGGCATGTTCTACATAAAGGGCTTCTGTTATGACAAGCAAGAAGACCGCCATTTCAACGTTGGCAAGATGGACAACATCACCTTTAATGGTGGGCAGTATGGTTTCTCGGACTGGTGTCATTCGGTACTTTCAGTAAACCTTTTCAGTGTTTTACCCAAACGGTCAGTTTCAAACATTTCGACCGTGCTGTGGGAAGGGAAATGCCCTGCTACCACTTTCACTTACCGAGATGAAGGCCGTGAACGCTTAACCGTTTACCCTACCCGCTTGGAAGTAAATGGCACATACAGAAACCTGATTGCGACGAAAGAGAACGGTGTCACTAAAACGTTCTTCGTTCAGAACATTGACACCATGCTCGACACTGAAGGCCACAAGAAGAAGCACTTTGATGAGTGGGTTGAGGGTGTTTTGTTGGGTGAGAGTTCTACATAAAGCATTTTAGCGGTTCTTTCTAATATTAATCCTTTTCACAAGTTTAAAGCGGCTTTTTAATCATGTCAGACGATCTACAAAACTACAGCCAGTTAATTAATAAAATTAGAATCCCTAACTTCTCTAACGAAGGATTCAAATCAAACATAAGCTATACTCGTCCTGGTGTTTCAGAGGATATAGATTGGAATTGGCAATTGGAAAACCTTCGGCCAATAAACCTTTTTATTGGGCCAAATAATTCTGGTAAAAGTAGATTATTGAGATTGATTTTCACATCGAATTTGAACTCTATAGATTCCGATACTTTTTCTGTTTGGGATGCCATAGATAGCCTTCTTGACGATCAACTAGACCATCTTCTAAAGAGTAACCTAGTAAATAATGGTTTTAGCTCTCGCTTAGCATCAAAAATTCGACAAGACATATACACCAATCACACTAGTGAAACAAATTACAGTCATATTCATCATTTAGCCGAGAGTTTGGCAAATCAAAACTCTACTCACGTCAATGCCCCTCTTAGAACCAAGTACTCCAAAGAATTTGTTGCAGCACTTTTTCATACGTTAGAAAACCCGTTGTTTGACTTTCTATGCCAGTATAGTGATAGGTCATTTCGAAAGACCTACATTCCACTGCTGCGAGGCTTACGTACTCTTTCTGATACTGACGTTTACTTAAATAGAACTCGCTCTGATTACTTTAATGTCACTAATATGATGTCTAAAGCAAACACTGGAGCGAATCCAGATGATGAGATTTCCATTTTTACAGGGCATAGCTTATACCGTGATTTAACACGGGCATTACTTGGAAATCACCAACTAAGACAAAGTGTTCGAGACTACGAGACATTTTTATCTCAGCAGTTCTTTGAGAACGAAGAAATTGCATTAGTACCACGCCTAAGTTCAGACTCAGACCCAGAAACAAATTCTGACAATAACGTTGTGTATATGAAGATAGGTGATAAAGCTGAACGACCGATTTACGATCTAGGAGATGGCTTGCAAACTGTCATCATGCTGACTGTACAAGCATTCTTGAATGAAGAGCCAACCATGTTCTTTATAGAAGAGCCTGAGCAAAATGTTCATGCCGGCCTACAAAGAGCTATTATTGAAGCCTTTCGCCTTCGTCCTCAACACATGTATTTCATGACCACGCATTCGAATCACTTTATCGATATGGCTCAAGAATTCGATGATGTTTCTCTTCAACGAGTTCATCAAGAAGTCAACGACGGAAAAGAAGTCACCGTTGTAGAAAGTTCAGAAGCAAACATGTCGATTCTTCAATCATTAGGTGTGCGCGCTTCATCAGTGCTTACCGCCAACTGTTCGATTTGGGTTGAAGGCGTAACGGATAAGCTGTATTTACGAACTTACCTTGCCAAATTCATCCAAGAACTTGAATTAACAGATAAACCTAGAGCGGACAAGCTCAAAAGATATCAAGAAAATTTGCACTATATCTTCACGGAATATCAGGGCAGTAATATTACCCACTGGGCATTTAATGACGATGACGATGTAGATGCAGGCTCCACTCAAACTCCAGCAAAAAAACTAAGCCAAAACATACTGTTAATTGCTGACGGAGACATCAGAACTTCAGGAAACAGAGTAAAAAAACTAGAAAAAGCTCTAGAATCGAACTTCTATTTGTTGGACTGGAAAGAGATAGAGAACTATATCCCTAAAGAAATCATAGTAAAGACTGCGGAAAAACGATGGGAAACATTTAATAGCGATAAAAACGACTACCAAATCATTTTTCCAAACATCCTTGCGAACGCAAATTTTGAACAGAAAGACAGTGGTATTGGTAAAATTCTAGAGCTGTATATGAAAATAAAAAAAGATGCTGAAGGGAAAGGCACTGCCAAGAGAAAGTTCTATGAGGCTGATAACGGAAGCATTAAAGACAAGGTTAGATTTTGCGAAACTGCTATTGACATTATGACTACAGATATAGATTGGGAATTAACGGATAAATTAAACGATATGTGTGAAAAGATTTGCTCACATATAGAAACGCATAATAAGTAAGAGAGAAACATAAGAGTCAGGTCTTATCATATGGCTGCTTTTCTTTTCCTGTTCTGTTCCCAAAACACAACTTCAAACATTGCTCGTAGTTTTCACTCAACTTACACTGTTTTTATAACCAGTATAAGTTGAGTGTTTATGTCGATTCGCAACCTTAAAGACGGTACCAAGAAACCATGGCTTTGTGAGTGCTACCCACAAGGCCGAAGTGGTAAGCGCGTTCGTAAGCGGTTTGCTACCAAGGGCGAAGCGACGGCCTATGAAAAGTTTGTTTTAAAAGAAATCGATGACAAGCCTTGGCTTGGTGAAAAAGCCGATCATAGGCGGTTAAGTGAGATTGTCGATTTGTGGTTCGTGCTGCACGGTAAGAACTTAAAATCGGGTGAACATACAAAAGGCCGAATGCAACACATAGTCACGGCATTGGGTGACCCGCTCGCTTCTCAAATCACACCTAAGCAGCTAGCCCATTACCGAGCCAACCGAACCTTTCAACAAGGTAAGAATCCGCAAAAAGAGATTGCCATAAGTTCTAACAATCGTGATATGACGTGCTTGAAAGCGGTCTTCAATAAGTTAATTGAGTTTAAAGAATGGCAACAACCTAACCCACTGGATGGCATCAAAAACATTAAAACCCCTGAATCAGAGCTGACCTTTTTAAGACAAGGCCAAATCATCAAGCTGTTTGATGTGATTAAAGCCAGTGACTATGCCGATGACCTGAGAATTGTGTTTATGATTTGCCTAGCGACTGGTGCACGAATCAATGAGGCTATTTTGCTTAAAGGTGAGCATGTATTCGATAACAAGGTGACGTATGTGAACACCAAGGGTAAACGCAACCGAACGTTGCCAATATCCCAAACCCTGTATGACGACATTAACCCGCAGAAGTCAGGCCGTTTATTCACCTGTAATTATAAAATTGCCCACAAGTGGCTAGTGCGTGCCCTACCCGATTTACCCAATGGCCAAGCAACACATGTTCTTCGCCATACTTTCGCGACCAATTTCATGCGAAATGGTGGCAACATCCTCGATTTAAAAGAAGCGTTAGGCCATTCGAAGATTGAACAAACTATGGTTTACGCGCACTTCTCTCCTAACCATCTGGAGTCTGTTGTTAGGCTCAACCCAATCGCAAACCTCACCCTTTAAATGGCGACAAAGTGGCGACGTTCGTCAGCTTTTCTCGGTGTTATCCATTGTTCTTCGTTTTCGTTGGTTTTATTAACTACTTGAAATGTATTGTAAAGCTAGGATTTACGGGGGTTGGTGAAATGTTGAGATGTCATGAATTGGAACATACTGCACCTCTCTGTATTTTGAACTCATTTTAGCTTGCACCTATCCCATGAGAATTAGTTTGACCCAGTGCAACTTGCTGCAATTCTCTGTTTGAATGTCCGATATTTTTGCGGCATATCACGTTGATGAGAACAAATAATAAACACGAAGATCGAGGTCGAAAGTTTGATAGGTATAACCTATTGGAGTGAGAGGCAATTGCTTCTTTATTTCCATAAAAGATTGGGGCATAGTTGCAGCATCAGAATTAAGGAGAAAAGATTATGTTCGTGGTTATTTTTGGTCGCCCAGCTTGTCCATATTGTGTTCGTGCTAAAGAGCACGCGGAAACACTGAAAGCAAAACGTGACGATTTCAATTATCGCTATGTGGATATCCACGCTGAGGGTATTAGCAAAGCCGATTTAGAGAAAACAGTGGGTAAGCCAGTAGAAACTGTTCCTCAAATTTTTGTCGACCAAGACCATATCGGCGGATGTGATGAATTCGAAATCTACGCGAAAGAAAATCTAGGCCTTTTTGATTAATAAAACGGTTCTAATGATTGAATACTTAACCTGCCCATGACGGCAGGTTTTGTTTATTTGCCTTATGTGAACTAATTGCAAAATATAAAAAATCTCACTTATATTTTAAGACGAATCCGCTACAATCCCCCACTCAAACCTTTCTACCCTGGCAACAAGAGCCAACCGTGAATATAGACGTAATACAACTACTCGAGCAAAACCCAATCTTACTCATCTTCGTTGCACTCGCAACTGGTCTCGCTTTTGGAAAAATCCGATTTGGAAGCCTCCAATTAGGCAACTCTATTGGTGTTCTAATCGCTTCATTGATCATGGGACACTTAGGGTTTTCATTTAATCCAGAGGCGTTAGCCATTGGTTTCATGCTATTCATCTACTGTGTTGGCATAGAAGCCGGCCCTAACTTTTTCGGGATTTTCTTCCGGGATGGAAAACACTACTTTATTTTAAGTTTGGTTGTTCTCACCACAGCGCTAGCAATTACACACTTTGCCACGCATTACTTTGGCCTCGACTACGGTCTATCGGCAGGGATGATGGCAGGGGCTCTTACTGCGACGCCAGTCTTAGTTGGCGCTCAAGATGCCATTAATACTGGGCTTGCGACAATTCCTCGTAATATGGATTTATCGCTAGTGATGGAGAATCTATCTGTCGGTTACGCCATGGCTTATCTTGTGGGCCTCATCAGTATGATCACATTCGCTAAGCTGCTCCCTAAGTTGCAGAAGCAGAACCTCTCCGACTCGGCTCAGCAAATCGCAAAAGAACGTGGCCTTGGTACTTCAGGGCAGCGAAAAGTATATCTTCCAATTATACGAGCCTACCGTGTTGGTCCAGAGCTTATTGATTGGACTGATGGAAAAAACCTCCGCGAGTTAGGCATTTACCGTCAAACGGGGTGTTATATCGAGAGAATTCGCAGAAATGGCATTCTCGCCCACCCAGATGGCGATGCCATTTTACAAGAAGGGGATGAGATTGCCTTAGTGGGTTTCCCTGATAGTCACGCTCGCCTTGACCCTAGCTTTAGAAACGGTAAAGAGGTGTTTGATCGTAACTTACTCGATCTCCGTATCGTTGAAGAAGAGATTGTCGTGAAAAGTGACAGCATGGTCGGGAAAAGGCTCTCTGAGCTTAACCTCTCCGAGTTTGGCTGTTTCTTAAACCGCGTTGTTCGCGCACAGATTGAAATGCCAATGGACTTGGATATCGTCCTTGCAAAGGGTGATGTTCTTCAAGTGAGCGGCGAAAAGAGTCGAGTTCTTGGCCTTGCTGAAAAGATCGGGTTTATATCGATACACAGTCAAATTGCCGATCTGCTCGCTTTCTGCAGCTTCTTTATTCTTGGGCTTATGTTTGGCTTGATCACCATGACATTTGGCCAAGTGTCATTTGGCCTTGGTAACGCTGTGGGGCTCCTATTATCAGGCATTACGCTTGGATTCCTTAGAGCCAACCACCCTACTTTCGGCTATGTTCCGCAAGGGGCTTTAAACATGGTTAAAGATCTCGGGCTAATGATATTCATGGTCGGGATCGGTTTAAGCGCAGGGGGTAAAATATTTGAACACCTGACGCAAGTCGGGCCTCAGATCATAGGCTTTGCATTTGTCGTCAGTGTTGTACCCGTTGTTATCGCTTACCTTGTTGGCGCATACGTACTTAAAATGAACCGAGCGCTGCTGTTTGGCGCGATTATTGGCGCTAGAACCTGTGCACCGGCTATGGACATCGTTAATGATTATGCCAAATCAACCATCCCTGCACTGGGTTATGCAGGCACCTATGCCATCGCCAATATCTTGATGACCCTTGCAGGTACAGTGATGATAATCCTAAGTTGATGGGCTATGGCTGAAGATGTTCACGCCCATATAAAGTAGAAAAACCTCACTCCAAAAAAAAACAAAAAAGGCGCTCAATGAGCGCCTTTTATTCTAACTTCGTCTACACGAGAAATTAGATAGCAGTGATGTCTGATTCAACCGCTGGGTTAACATCCGCGTCATAATCAACGCCTTCAACACCAAAGCCGAACAGTTTTAAGAACTCTTCTTTATATTCAACATAATCTGTTAGCTCTTTAAGGTTCTCTGTTGTAACTTGAGGCCAAAGCTCACGACAGTGTTTTTGAATATCTTCACGAAGTTCCCAGTCATCTAGACGTAGACGGTTTTTGTCATCCACTTCCGGCGCGCTGCCATCTTCTTTATATAGACGCTGGCTGAACATACGATAGATTTGCTCCATACAACCTTCATGCACACCTTCTTCACGCATCTTCTTGAAGACCATCGCGATGTATAGAGGCATAACAGGAATGGCAGAGCTCGCTTGAGTAACAACAGACTTAAGAACAGCAACATTTGCACTGCCGCCCGTTGCTGAAAGCTTAGCGTTCAGCTCTGTCGCTGCGCGATCAAGATCCATCTTCGCTTTGCCTAATGCGCCATCCCAGTAGATTGGCCATGTTAGCTCTGTACCAATGTAGCTGTATGCTACCGTCTTACAACCGTCAGCGAGAACACCAGCATCAGACAGTGCGTTCATCCAAAGTTCCCAATCTTCACCGCCCATTACAGTCACAGTGTCTTTGATTTCTTCTTCAGTCGCAGGCTCGACAGACGCTTCAATGATTTGATCTTTGTTTGTATCAACAGCCGTCGCTGTGTACGTCTCACCGATAGGCTTCAGTGAAGAGCGAATAAGTTCGCCTGTGTCAGGTAATTTACGAACTGGAGATGCCAGAGAGTAAACCACCATATCGATTTGACCTAAATCTTCTTTAATCAAATCAATTGTTTTTTGTTTGGCTTCATTTGAGAAAGCATCGCCATTCAGGCTTTTCGCGTAAAGACCTTCTTCACGAGCGAGCTTTTCAAACGCTACTGAGTTGTAGAAACCTGCTGTGCCTGGCTTTTTCTCAGTCCCTTCTTTTTCGAAGAAAACACCGATAGTAGAAGCGCCACCGCCAAATGCTGCAGCAACACGAGAAGATAAACCGTAACCACTTGAAGAACCAACCACCAATACACGTTTTGGTGCATTTTTAATTGGACCTTGTGCTTTAGTGTAGGCAATTTGTTCTTTTACATTAGCTTCACAGCCCACAGGGTGTGTTGTGGTACAGATAAATCCACGAATTCGAGGTTTGATGATCATATTCAGCTTCCTTAAAAAATCCCCGATAGGATAAAAGGTTCAAGACTAAATCGCATCTTATTTCTGTCAAAACAGAGAGATTCACTCAGTGGTTGGATGTCTTTAAGCCTTATTATTGCTCTAAATTTCTAAATCCACCGAAGTTAGAAATGCGATGGTCTCTTGTTAATCTTATTCACGACTAGCGAAGATAGTACTCTTTCATTGACTATCCTCGGTATTACACGGATCAAAAAGGCTCCCGAAGGAGCCTTAAAATCTAGTGTACTGTCTTAAACCTATGCCGCTGTGGTGAGCTTCGGCTTATTGTTTTTATGAGTTCTTACCTCACTGTAGTCATGACTAAAATCATCAACTTGAATGGCTTTATAACGAAGCTTATCGGCAGCGACGATTTCATCGACCTCATCTTGCGTTAACACATCAGCGGCCAATGCTTGAGCCAGCTTCTCTGCCAGTGGCGCTTTTCGTACGACTGTTCCCGCTTTGACGGCTTTATTCAGCTTACGCTCAAGGCTCTTAATGCCATACATAGCCAAGAACGCTTTCTCCATCAAACCTACGCTATCGTCTTCACTTTCGCCAACATAACAAAGATGAGTCAATCTATCTCTACACGCTCCAGGGGTCATCACACTTTCAGCCAGTTTCACCGCCAGATCATCACTCGGTTTCTCAAAGCGATTACCAATAGGGAACACAAGTAACTTCAGTAAGCGACCCACCATTTTTTGAGGGAAGTTTCGGTACGCTTCTTCTAAAGCATTCGCACCTTTGTGGAAACAGTGCTGAATCGCATAGTGAACATAATCCAAATCTTGTTGCTGGCGACCTTCATCCTCGTATTTTTTCAATACCGCTGACGCCATGTAAAGATAACTCAAGCCATCACCAAGTCGAGCAGAGATCATCTCTTTGCGTTTTAAATCACCACCCAGCGTCAGCATTGCAAAGTCGGCACTCACCGCTAATGCTCGGCTAAGGCGAGTGAGATCTTTATAGTAAACCTGAGTAGGGCCACTCATATCCGCTTTTATAAAGCGAGAGCCTGTTAGTCCAGCACCAAACGCACCAAGCGTGTTCTTCGTCGCGTGGCTAATGTGTTTGAACAACAACTTATCGAACTCTTTCGCGCCTTCTTTTTCATCTGGATTCGCCGCAGCTTCCATTTCTTTTAGAACGTATGGGTGACAACGTGTTGCGCCTTGCCCAAAGATCATCAAGTTACGAGTGAGAATGTTGGCACCCTCTACCGTAATGGCCACTGGCACACCAAGATAAGCCGACGTCAGATAGTTCATCGGGCCTTCTTGAATCGCACGACCAGAGTGAATATCCATCGAATCATTGAGAATGGTACGAGCCATTTCAGTCATGTGATACTTAGCGATCGCAGTGACTATGCCTGGCTTTTCTTTCATATCCAAAGAAGTGGTTGTTAAGGTTCTCGTCGCTTCCAGCAAATACGTTAATCCACCAATGCGCCCAAGTGCTTCTGCTACACCTTCAAACTTACCGATAGACATACCAAACTGTTTACGAACATAAGCGTAAGCACCTGTTGTACGAGATGTGAGATGACCTAGCGCTGTGCCGAGTGCTGGCAAAGAAATACCGCGCCCTGCTGATAGACACTCCACCAGCATCCTCCAGCCTTTACCCGCATATTCAGAGCCGCCAATTAGCCACTCAATCGGAATAAAGACATCATTTCCTCGTGTTGGGCCATTCATGAACGCCAACCCAATCGGGTCATGACGTTCACCCACTTCGACTCCTTCATGTGAAGTAGGAATGAGCGCACAGGTAATACCCAGTTCTTTTTTGTCACCCAGTAGCCCTTCAGGGTCGTTAAGCTTAAAAGCCAAACCAAGAACAGTAGAAACTGGCGCTAAGGTAATGTAACGCTTGTTCCAGTTCAGACGTATGCCCAGCACTTCTTTGCCTTCATGCATGCCGTAACAAACCGTCCCTTGGTCTGGAATTCCGCCTGCATCTGAGCCTGCTTCCGGGCCTGTTAATGCGAAACAAGGAATGTCGGTCCCGTCGGCAAGGCGAGGCAACCAGTAGTCCTTTTGATCTTGAGTGCCATAGTGAGAGATAAGCTCACCTGGCCCCAACGAGTTAGGAACCATGACAGTCACCGCTGCGCTAATACTGCGTGTCGCAATGCGAGAAACAATCGTTGAGTTAGCTAAAGCAGAAAACTCTCGGCCACCATATTGCTTAGAGATAATGAGCGAGAAGAATCGCTCTTTACGTAGGAAATCCCACACTTCTTTTGGTAAATCGCGGTCTTTCTTCACAATTTGGTAGTCATCGAGCATGGACATCAGCGTTTCAAGTTCATTGTCCATGAACGCTTGCTCTTCATTCGTCAGGCTTGGTGCTGGATACTGATGAAGCTTAGTAAAATCTGGCTTTCCAGAAAATAGCTCCCCGTCCCACCAAACACTGCCTGCTTCCATCGCTTCTTTTTCTGTGTCAGATAGCGGTGGCAGAACTTTTTTGAAAAATTTGAACGCTGGGTCACTTACCCATTTTCTTCTTAGAGAGCACATATTCAGATCCTTTTGTTCACGTGTAAGTGTGTTTTTATATTTATTATGTTTTATCTATCTTTAGTTTAGTCAGTCGGCCACATCTTGTTTAATCTGCTGCGACGCCAGCTGATAAATACGGTATGAGCATGTCGACCACGGCTTTCGCGTCGACCTTACTTCCAAAATCATTTTCTGCAATTTCCGCTAACGCTTGGCTAGAAGCCATGGTGAAAACGCACGTTCCTAGCGTAAAATGAAGACGCCAAAATAGGGTCTCTTGGTTTAAATTGGGGTTGGCTTTCAATACCGATTGAGTAAAAAGAGACAACACTTCCTGATAGCGAGTAGTAATAAACCAGCGCAAGTGGCCTTGTACATCGGTATAACCGCGTCCTATCAACAACATAAATCGGCTGGTGCCATCGGGTCTTACGCTATTTAACGAACGCAATGGCTGACGCAAAGATTCAAACACATCCGCAACGGCGTATTCTTCACGCGTATTAAGCGACTCAAGCGAATCCTGTAGAGCGGGCATAAACGCTTCTAAGTATCGATCGAGCACAGCTCTTACGAGCGTTTTCTTATCACCAAAGTGATAATTTACAGACGCAAGGTTAACCCCCGCTTTACTGGTAATCGTTCTTAATGAGGTATCATTAAAGCCTTGCTCAGAAAAAAGCACTTCAGCCACATCTAGAATTTTATTTTTGGTATCGCTCTTGGCTGCCATTTCAATCACTCGTATTAAACATCTGTTTGAAATATACCGTTCGATTACAAGGTTAACAAGCCATTAACATCACATTTATCGATATTGGTCTGACCAGATTGCAGGGTGTTTGGGTAATTACTTGAAAATAATAGAAATTAAAAAAAGAGCATTTTTTATTGGCGTTTTATGGAACTGTTTCGAAAAAGGCGAGTCTCAATAAGTGTAGAAAGCAGGGATTTAAAGAGTTTTTCTGGCCGTCAAACTTGATTTTATACTGCGACTACAATTCAAGCTGCTTTTTCATTTTATTGACTCCTATGTTTGTATCAGCCCAGAACCTTTTTGTTCTGGGCTTTTTTTAGGTTCATCGCGACTTTCCGGGGAAAGCCGCTTTTAT
>NZ_MCWZ01000277.1 GCF_002877365.1 Vibrio sp. 10N.261.55.A7 | reverse complement strand
AATGAAGCGCCGTGGAACGAATCCCAAAGCGACACGACCTTGAAGTTGCCAGTTACGTGACGCGCAAGCTTTAGCGCCATGCCAACCGCAGATGTGCCCCCCGGAGCGAACAACACACGATTGAGGTCGCCACCACAGATCTGAGTTAACTTCTCAGCACATTCGACGGCAATATCGTTGGTGAATCGACGTGGTGAGAAGGGCAGTTTCGCCATTTGCTCACTAACACGGTTTAAGACATGAGGGTGGCCATAGCCAAGCTGGTGGACATTGTTGCCGTGGAAATCCATGTATTTTTTGCCGGTGTGATCTTGTATGTAGATCCCTTCCGCGTGTTCGAGGCTATCCAGGCAAGGCGTTGACATGGCTTGATGCAAAAACACATTGGCGTCTCTTTCTAGCAAAGACTGTGTACGTTCGTCTTCAATCGACTGGTTCCACTGAATGCGAGCGTCTGTTGTGTTCACATCCCCCTCGCTTCGAAGGTGAGCAGCGCTGTTTTTCTGCGATTGCTGGTTAATAAAACTCATGCGATGGCTTCCTGTTTTTGAGTGGTCCAGTACATGGCTTTCTCAATGGCCACGATCAGTCGTTGAATGTCATGCGGGTACACCTCGCCAATGTTGCCAATGCGAAAGCAGTCTGCATCTGAAACCTTTCCAGGGTAGATAACAAAACCTTGCGCTTTCAATTCTTGATAAAAGCGGTGGAAATCATAGTCAGCGTGGTTTGGTGAATAGAAAGCGGTGATGATTGGCGAATGGAGACTTTCATCTAACAGTGGTTTAAACCCCAACGAAGACATCCCTTCTACTAGCGTATGCTGATTGGTTTGATAGCGTTGGAATCGAGCGTCGACGCCACCTTCTTCTTCTAGTTCGAGTAGAGCCTGATAGAAGGCTCGCACTGTGTGTGTGGGCGAGGTAAAGCGCCACTTGCCATGGTTCTTCTCCATGCATTGCCATTGATCATAGAGATCAAGGCTTAGCGACCGGGCATTGCCTTTGCATTTTTCTAGTCGTTCTTTCTTCGCGATGACGAACCCGAAGCCCGGTACGCCTTGGATGCATTTGTTTGCCGAGCTGATCATGAAATCGACGCCCAATTCGGCCATGTCGATTGGGATTCCACCAAAGCTCGACATGGCATCAAGGATCATGATTTTGTTGTGTTGTTTGCCTAACCGAGCAATTTCTTCGATTGGGTTAAGCATTCCCGTTGTCGTTTCACAGTGCACAATGGCGATGTGTGTAATGGCATCGTCATTAATCAGGCATTGTTCAACATTATTGAGTGTCGGCTGGTTCACCTCACCTGGGCTTATCACATGGCAATCAATATCGAGATAGTCGGCGATTTGTGCAATTCGAGCGCCATACGCACCGTTATCAACCACGAGTAACTTATCGTTTTTTCCCATCGTACTGCCGATGGTGGCTTCGACTGATGCGGTGCCGCTGCCCTGCATCAATACACTTGTGTAGCCAGTCTGACAGGTTGCGAGCTGAGTGAGCTTTGAGCGAATCACTTGGACAATCTCTTTGTTGTAATCGTCATCCCACGTACACCAATCCTTGAGCATGGCTTCTCTCACAGATTTAGAGGTGGACAATGGGCCAGGGGTTAGCAATAGATATTCGTTATTCATGACGCTTCTCTTTGTTCATGGGAATGAGTGTTCCATGGAGAGTTTATTGGACTACTCCAGATTGTGTATCACTCTATCAGGGACGAAAATGGTAGGTAAATAGCCAAACAGTGAATTTCATCAAAACTTCATATAGGGCCTAATTAGGAGAGCATTCTCGATTTTTCACTGGAAACGTCGTCAAACTGCCATTTTATGTTCACATTTTCGTCATGTTATTCCTCTAGGGTAGTCAATATAAATTGGTCAATACCAAATAATGAAAAATTGGAGAGAATGATGAATAACCGTTTGATTAAAGGATCATTAACGATGGCACTTTCTGCGCTAGCCGCGAATGCTTTCGCTGCGCAAGAAGTGACGGTCTACACTGCGTTTGAGACGGATCTACTGGCAAAATACAAGACGGCTTTTGAAAGTGAAAACCCTGATATCAGCATTAAATGGATTCGTGATTCAACGGGAATCATGACGGCGAAATTACTTGCTGAAAAAAACAACCCACGTGCTGAAGTGGTGTGGGGATTAGCGGGCTCTTCAATGGCATTGCTTAAAGAGGAAGGTGTGCTTCAGCCGTACCAACCTAAAGGGGTTGAAGACCTGCGCGCAAACCTAAATGATCCTCAAGACAATCAGGCTTGGTACGGCAATGACGCTTTCTTTAATGCGGTTTGCTTTAACGAGATCGTCGCAAAGCAGCTCAACCTGCCTAAACCAACTTCGTGGGAAGACCTTGCGGATCCCGTTTACAAAGGCCACATCGCGATGCCAAACCCTGCTTCGTCAGGAACGGGCTACATGCAGGTGTCGGCGTGGATAAATAACATGGGTGAAGATCAAGCCTGGGACTACATGAAAAAGCTCGATAACAACATTGCACACTACACGCATTCAGGTTCAAAACCGTGCGTTCAAGCGGGAATGGGCGAAGTGGCGATTGGTATTTCTATGGCCGTTCGTGGCGCCAAACTGAAAGAGCAGGGTGCACCACTGGCGGTGATTACGCCTAACGGTATTGGTTGGGAATCAGAAGCGGTTGGCCTAGTGGCTGACAATGCAGCGGCGAAGCGAGTTGTTGACTGGTCTGTATCAAAATCAGCCAATGAGCTCTATGTCGAATCTTACCCAGTTGTGGCTCATAAAGAGGTGTCGGCTGAAGTCTCTCATTATCCAAATGTAGAAAAAGTTATGGCAGACATGGATTTTGCCAAAATGGGCAGTGAGCGCTCAAAAATCTTAGCGAAGTGGTCTCTAAAATTCGATTCGAAATCAGAGCCAAAATCGTAATAGAACCCCAAAAAGTGTTTGAATCCGCTCTTTCAAAGGAGTGGATTTTTGCGCTTTTGAATACCTCTCACTAATCGAAGAATAAGCACTATTATGCCTCAACAAATTGCAAACAATGAAGAAATTAGCCGCGAACAAGGCGATGTAAACCTCTCTCAACAACGCCTTGACTACCAAGAGACGCATCTGGATGACAAGTCTCGAGAGTTGGTTGCGCAAGACAAGCAGTTGTTCCTACATCAAAGCTTAAGTACCCCAGTATTGCACGCGCTTTCGCACTCAGAAGGGGCGTACATTTACGACTTTTCTGGTAAGCGTTACTTGGATTGTCACGGTAATGGCGTGCATGCCGCAGGGTTCAACAATGACCATGTTATCGAAAGCATGATAAAAGCACTGAAAGACAAAAATACCTTTACGTCACGCCGCTACACCAACACCAATATTGTTGCTCTAGCCCAGAAGCTTATTGATATTACGCCTGATGGATTGGATCGCGTCTCCTTTTGTCCAGGAGGCTCTGAAGCGATCGAGCTGGCCGTGTCGATTGCTAAATCCTACACCAATAAATGGAAGACCATTTCGTTTTGGGATTCGTACCACGGCAATGGTTTTCAATCGGCGAGTCTCGGTGGTGAGCGCCTGTTCAAAAAACGCTTGGGCCCAATGGTACCGGGTGCTCTTCATGTGGATTTTCCTAATTATCAAAACAATCCTTGGGGGTTTGATACTCAGCATCAGGTCGACGACGAGATCATTCGCCAGATGCGAACGCTGTTTGAGAAGGAAGGGGATATAGCCTGCGTGGTGGGTGAACCAATCAGTGCAACACCAGTGATGCCAAGTCAGGACTTTTGGCACAGAGTGAAGGCGTTGTGTGAGGAGTTTGGGGCGTTATTGATCTTTGATGAAATCATCGAAGGCTTTGGCCGAACGGGCAAGATGTTTGCCTGCGAACATTATGTCACGCCAGATGTTCTGGTACTGGGTAAGTCCTTAGGTGGTGGTTTAGTACCATTCGCAGGCGTTGTGGTGTCGGAAAAATACAATGTACTGGAAACGCAATCGGTCGGTCACTACACCCACGAGAAAAATGGTCTTTGCGGCGCAGCGGGGCTAGCGATGATTGAGTCGTTGCAAGAACAGAATCTGGTTGAAAACTCGATGCGTCTTGGGGAGTACCTGAAAGGCCGTTTCCTTGAAATGCAGGATCAGTACGCCATTGTGGGGGCGGTGGATGGTATCGGTCTTCATATTGGTATCGAGATCCTCGATAAAGCTAAC
This sequence comes from Vibrio sp. 10N.261.55.A7, assembly GCF_002877365.1. Lineage (GTDB taxonomy): Bacteria > Pseudomonadota > Gammaproteobacteria > Enterobacterales > Vibrionaceae > Vibrio. The sequence goes on along the minus strand of NZ_MCWZ01000277.1, from coordinate 100,589 downwards.
CAGGAAAAGGACAGTCGTGGTCTGAAAGAAGCGGAAACGATCATGTATCACTGCTTTGAGAATGGGCTGGCTTTTAAGCTAATAGAAAGCAGCATCATTACGCTTCGCCCTTCATTAGTGATCACCGAGCAAGACGCCAAGTTCATTGCCGACACCATCGAAAAAGCAATTCAGTCGGTACTTTCAAAATAACGCAATCCACGTTGAGTACACTCGCAAACGCCCCGTACGGTTGACGTGCTGGGCTTCATTTAAGGAGATATTGATGTCAAATCATCAGTCGTATTGGCTTAAACAAGCCCTAGAGCGCGAGCCGTCACAGCCAATGAAAACACTAGAGCAAACAATATCGGCTGACGTCGCTATTGTCGGTGGTGGTTATACGGGCTTGTGGACAGCCATCATGCTCAAAGAGCAGCAGCCTGAAATGGATGTCGTTATTTTGGAAAAGGACATGTGTGGTTCGGGTGCGTCGGGTGCCAATGGTGGTTGCATGCTGACGTGGGCCACGAAGTACCCAACGATGAAGCGATTGTTTGGTGAAAGCCAAGCGAAGTGGCTGGTCAAAGAGTCTGAGAATGTCATTTTTGAAATAGACGACTACTGCAAAAAACACAATATAGACGCAGAGATATATCGGAACGGTACCTACTACACGGCGACTAACAGTGCACAAAAGGGCAGTATGGATCCCGTCATCAATGAGTTAGACAAGCTGGGGGTGAACAGCTGGTCTAAGTGCAAAGATGATGACATTAGTGGGCTTGCTGGATCTCATCGACATGTTGAAGGCTACTATTCTCCCGCTGCCGCGAGTGTTCAGCCTGCGTTATTGGTGCGTGGTTTGAGAAAAAGGGCCATTGAGTTAGGCGTGACAATTTATGAGCGCTCTGCGATGACAAAGTTGGACTATGGTGATATTCCTGTTGTCCATACTGAAAATGGGAAAGTCAAAGCGGGCAAAGTGGTACTGGCCTTAAACGCGTGGATGGCGTCTCATTTCAAGCATCTAAAAAACAGCATTGTTGTGGTTTCTTCCGATATGGTGATAACGGAACCTTTGGGTGAAAAGCTAAAAGAAACAGGCCCAAAGAAAGGAGCCACCGTCGTCGATTCTCGAATCTTTGTTCATTACTATCGTGATACCAAAGATGGCCGACTCATGCTTGGCAAAGGAGGGAACCAATTCTCGTTTGGCAATGACGTGGATTCCATGTTCAATAAGCCAAGCCGATATTTCGCTTTGCTGACGGACTCTTTCTCTCGCCTATTTCCTAAGTTAGAGAACCCAAAGATTGTCGATAACTGGACAGGTGGTTCAGATCGCTCAGTGACAGGGCTGCCTTTTTTTCACTATTTGGGCGATCAAAACAATATTGTGTACGGATTTGGATACTCGGGCAATGGCGTGGCACAAACGCGCATTGGCGGGAAAATACTCTCTTCCATGGTTCTAGAGCTTGATAATCGATGGACTAACTGTGGTTTAACGCGAGGCCCGCTTGGTTATTTTCCTCCTGAGCCATTTCGTTGGCTAGGTGCCATGGTGGTTCGCAATGCCGTTAGGCGCAAAGAAGAGGCAGAAGACAACGAATCTCAACCTAATGTTTGGGACAGGTGGCTCTCAAAACTCGCTGGCCCTGCCGGCAAGGCCGATAAGATTTCATAAAGCGATGGCACTATAGATATCGCCAAAGCTGACGAGAATTACGCGATCATTACTAGGGTAAACGCTGGAACTTCTGCGGATAGCGGCCGTATTGGCTACGTTCGTAGTAGTTATGAAATGATGGCGACGGCAGATTCAAACGTTGTGACACCTTTTACGACAATGGCTAAGGCTAGAGGCATTACGACAGCAGAACTAGCAGCAGAGTTGAATATTTCTGTTGATGTTGTTTCAAGTGACTATGTATCAGCAAAAGATACACCTAGTAGTGCACGTGATGCAAAAGTTGCCCACGCGCTAGCGCGAAGCTTAGTTAACGAACTTCCAACAAATTTTGTAGACCTTGATGGGGAATCTCTGAGGACATCAAGCAATTCGATTAAAACTGCTATTGATAGCTATGAAAATAGTAATGGCGCAGACAGTTTGAATACCGTTGACTTTGTCTTAAATGGCGCTACGGTAACAAATGAAACAGTGATCAGCGACCTTAAATCATACCTAGTTGGTGATAGCCCAACAAGATGGCACTTCGTTAGTATGAATACGTCCTATGCAACCGGGGAAGGCGTATTTATGATCGAGTTTGGAGAAGATACCTATGACATAGCTCAAGGTGACGCATGGGAATACGGTAATTCATATAGCATAGATGGAAATGACTTGATTGTTGATGGTGCCGATTTTACTAGAGAAAAGTTTGAAGGTAAGACTTGGCATTTCATTATTGACGATTCGCAGACTCAAACACCAGATCCTATGCTGCTTGAGATTACATTCAATGCTAATGGCAGTACGTCGACTATCTATGGTAACTCTGAAGAAACGGGGACTTGGGATTTATCAGACGGAAATCTAACGATTGATGACGGTGCTGGTGATGTTGCTGAGTTCTCTTATGTTTTGAACAGCAGCCATTTAATGGTGATGATTGAGTTGGATAGAGATTTTAATGGTTCGGTCGATGCATACTCTCTTGCAACACAAGATAAAAACTTAGCACAGAGCATTGTGGATAAATGGGTAAAATAGGAACTACTCTGAAGGTGTACGGTTTTAGGTAGATTTGGCTAAAAAAGCCGCCGTACATAACATGTGCAGCGGCTTTATTGTCTCCATTGGATGCAGTGATCTGAATGACAGCATCACCAGAGCTTTGGTTAAGCGAACTCTTTTTCCAAATAGTTGACGATATCAGAAGATTCGTACATCCAAGTCGTCTCACCCTCTTTCTCGATACGCAGGCAAGGCACTTTGATTGCACCGCCTTGTGCTCGTAGTTCTTCTCTATGCGCGGCATCGTTTTTCGCATCACGCAAATCAAACTTCACCGATTGGCGCTTCATTGAACGACGAACTTTGACGCAAAATGGGCAAGCTTCGAATTGGTACAACGCAAGTGAGCTGGCTTTTTCGTCGACAGCTTGTTGCTCAGCTGGGTCGCGTTTGATGCCTTTAGGAGTAAAAATAAAGTTCAGAGTTAAGATAACCTTCCCTAAAAACCAACGAATAAACTTCATAACTTCTCTTCTAGATAGGGTGAAAATTTGCAGTAGTGTAACAGTGTTGTTGAGAGAGGAATAGAAATACGTGAACGCCTCTTTGTCAAAATGTGTGAATTAAGTCGGTGTACTTTATGTTTCAATAACTTGTTCTTATCGCTGTGTGGCGCTGATGTTTTCGCAGCGCTAGCCTAGTATTCATGTATTGGTGCACTAGAGTTATTCGCCTTCAGCAACGTTAAACAGTGCTACGCTCATTGTTTGCACACCCCATCAAGCTATGAGCTGATGGTGCTTTTCTTGGCATTGCTCCAGGCACTATCGGGTTTCCAGTTAATGAGCCAAGGTTTGATGAGATCGGCGGGTAAGGGGGGAGAAATACCGTGTCCTTGAGCCAGCACACAGCCCATTTTTAATAGCTGAGTACCGTGCTCGACACTTTCTACACCCTCTGCGGTTACCTGTCGGTTAAACGCGGATGCCAGGCTAATGACCCCCATGACAATGGCTCGGTCATCGGCATCGTGGAGCATGTCTCGCACAAAGGTTTGGTCTATCTTCAACACCTCGGCAGGAAGACGCTTGAGGTAGGTGAGCGATGAAAAGCCTGTGCCAAAATCATCGAGAGCGAATGAAATGCCCATCGCTTTACAGTCTTTCATGATGGATAACACTTCAGTGATGTCACTCAAAGCACTGGTTTCTAGGATTTCGAGCTGCAGAGAGCTCGGCCTGACGTTCGGGTGTCTATCTAACGCAGTAGAGAGCTTTTGTACAAAGTCTTTTTGTTGAAGCTGGAAAGCATCGACATTCACACTAATAGGCAGGTTAACTCCCTCGTAGAGCCAGACTTCCATTTGATGAAGCGCCATTTCAATGATCCAATCTGCCATGACAAGACTCACTGCATGACTGTCTATGATGGGTAAGAAGGTATCGGGGTACATCAGGCCAAAGTCAGGGTGCTGCCAACGAATCAATGCTTCAACACCAACCACATCACCCGTCTCCATGTTAACTTTAGGCTGGTAGTGGAGCAGAAACTCCTGCCTTTTGAGACCGAGCGTGATGCGTTCAATGGTTTGATGCTGACTCTTAATCGATTGATTCTCATGAATATCAAAGACATGGTAACGATTTTTACCAGACTGCTTGGCAATGTACATGGCTTGATCGGCGTGACGCATAAGCTGGTCAGCGTTTGATTCATCTTGTGGGTAAAAAGTGACCCCAATACTCGCGGAAACCTGCATGGTTTTCTGTCCAATCGCAATTGGGCTTTTCGCTGCTGTGAGTAGCCTTTCAACGACCAGTTCAAACTCACGTATTCGTTCAATACCGACAAGAACGACGACGAATTCATCACCGCCAATTCTCGCTAACGTATCGCCAGTGCGTAGCGTTTCATTCATTCTCTTTGAAACAATGACCAGTAGCTCATCACCAATATCGTGACCATAGGTGTCATTAACAGCCTTAAAGCCATCAAGATCCAAGTAAACAATGGCGACAGAGGTATGGTTGATTTCAGACTCTACCATGGCTTTTTTTAATCGTTGTGCCAATAGCATGCGATTGGGCAGATCGGTGAGTACGTCATAGTGAGCAATATGTTCGAGTTGCTGTTGCTGCTTCTTGATGGAAGTAATGTCTGAAAATAGGGCGACGTAACTCTGGATGTTTCCGCTGTCGTCGGTCACGGAACTGATGGTCATGAGCTGAGCAAAGATAGAGCCGTCTTTATGTCGATTCCATATCTCGCCTGACCAATGCTTACGTTCAAATAAGGATTGCCAGATAGACTGGTAGAAAGCTTCGTCGTGGTAGTTAGATTTTAGAATGCGCGGGTTTTCGCCGAGCACTTCATCGCGAGTGTAACCGGTAATGTCAGAGAAGGTTTCGTTGACATCAATAATTAACCCCGCGGTATCTGTAATGATGATGCCTTCACGAGCATGAGTAAATACGCTGGCCGCGAGCTTTAGTTTGTCTTCGGTTTTCTTTCGCTCCGTGATGTCGATGAGTTCCACCACGCGTGCTTCGAGACCTTTATAGGCAACGGTCTTTGCGGTAATCGAAACTGGGTAGGTGGTGCCATCCTTTCTAAGGCCAGTGACCTCGTAGGTTTCACTATGATCAGTATTAATCATCGCAATCACGGTTTCAGTATCGTTGGGCGCGATTAACGCCCATTTCTTCATTTGCAGCAGCTCTGCGTAGCTGTATCCAGTGATTTCAGACAGCGCGGTATTGCATTCCAATATTTGACCTTTATGGTGAATCACAATGCCGCCATACGTTGCGCCACATAACGCCTTAAATCGTTCTTCACTCTGTAATATGGTGTTTTTGGCTTCAGCCAGTCGCAGATTAAATCGGTGTAGATAGAAAATAATGGAGGTACTGATCAGCACCAGAAAAAGCGCAGCAGTGAGTACGAGAAACAACCATTTTGGAATGTGGTAGGGTTCTGGGTCGTAGATGAACCCTTCCATATTGTCATCATTAGACACAAGCCCAGAGCGAATAAAGGTGTCTACCATGTGCTGCCATCGTTCGGGGTTCATGTTTCCCATTTGGATGAGTTCGGGAAAAATGAGTTTGCGCATTGCCTCGGCTTCGAAACGAAGGTGATCTTTTGATTTACTCACCTGATACTTGCTGTGCAGCAGGTCAATGATTTCGTCTGTGTTGTCTAAAGCGTAACGCCAGCCCTTTAAGCTTGCTCGTAGCATGGCTTCGACTCTTTTTGGGTGATGATCTCGCTCTTTCTCAGTGGTAAAAAGTATGTCGCTATAGAAATCGACGCGATAGTTAATCGGGTGAATGATATTAAACGGTATGCCAAGTTGTTTGAGCAAAAATGGCTCATTCGTGGAGTAGGAATTGAAAGCGTCAGTTTTTCCGGTAATTAAATCATCTAAACGATAGCTACTTGGTGTGATATTCAGCTGAGAGAGGGCAATCCCCTCATTAAGGAACATGGTTAAAAAGTCGGCATCTTCATTTTGATTGGCGAGCATGACGTTTTTACCAATCAGATCGTGCACGGTGTTGATGTTAGAGCTCTTAAGTGCGATTAATACTGATGGGGAGTGCTGGAAGATAGCCGCAAGAGCAACAAGAGGTTGACCTTTTAGGCGCTCGAAGAGAACCTCACTATTCCCTACCGCGTATTGAGCTTGCTCTGAAAGGACTTCAGAGATGGGTTGATGATCAGGATCGCCTGCATGTAGGATGACGTCTAACCCTTCTTCGGCGTAAAACCCTTTCTCTACGGCCGCATAGTAGCCTGCAAATTGATATTGATGGTGCCAGCGGAGCTGCAGATGAACCGGTTCAAGTTCCTTCTCTGCGTACGCGCTAGGGACATTCACCAAAAGCGCTGCGATTAAGCTAAAGAGAGCTAAGCATAAAGAATGAATTTTAGATTTCTTTGCTGTGAACGTAGAGTAAGAGAAGCGCCCCTGCGAACTGGGTGACAATCTTAGCTTTTCAACGCAAACACGAGTGTGCTGAGCATCTACAGCAAAGCTGGGTGTCGTATCCAATGAATTAGATTCCTAGCATTAGCGGTATACTTACTCCTTGCACGCTTATGAGGCGAATGGGTGAAGAAGGGAGTGACTACCATCGTTCGATCAGTTGTTGGAGCAACCTACTATTTGATTGCCCGAGCATGCTGTTTAGAGCAGTGCTATTAGGGCAATGGCCTATGTTAAATCCACTATACTTTCAATCTGATGCATAAACAAATTCAATAAGTCCTTAGTAATCAATATCTTTTGCTAATTAATAAGTTTATTTAAAGATAATTCTAACAATTGAGATGTTTGCTTTCATGCACTTGGAGAGTGAGAGTTTCGATCCAGTTTTATAGCGTGTTAGAGGGGCAATAACAGAGAAGGGAATATTAGGTTGTCATACCAAGCGTATAAAATCTGTCATCTTGTTACTACATAAGTGTCATGGAAGTGACATATGGCAGAACTAGAATTGGTATATACCTTTTATTAAGTGATGACCAGAACAATGAACCAGTCTTACCTTAACATTGAGAATTTAGTCAAAAAGTTCGGCGCCTTTGCCGCGTTGAAACAGATTTCCTTGTCCATTCAACAAGGAGAATTTGTCTGTTTTTTAGGGCCTTCGGGCTGCGGTAAGACAACGTTATTGCGTGCCATTGCGGGTCTTGACCTGCCGACCTCTGGGCAGATTCATCAAGATGGAAAAGAGACGACTTTCTTACCACCAGAAAAGCGCGATTTTGGCATCGTCTTTCAGTCCTATGCGCTGTTTCCCAACCTGACGGTGCAAGAGAACATCGCGATAGGCCTAAAAAACAAAGGTCTTTCCAATTCTCAAGCGCTCAAAGAGGTGGAGTATTGGCTCGATATGATTGGTTTGCCGACTTCTGGCGAGAAATATCCTAATCAACTCTCCGGTGGGCAGCAGCAGCGTGTCGCATTGGCCAGAGCGCTCGCCTTGTCTCCAGGTATGTTACTTCTTGACGAACCACTCTCGGCATTAGATGCCAAGGTGAGAATACACTTACGTGAAGAGATTTGTAAGTTACAGCGTAAGCTTGGGATCACGACTGTAATGGTGACGCATGACCAAGATGAAGCCTTATCCATGGCTGATCGAATAGTCGTAATGAATCATGGCGTGATTGAACAAGTGGGTACACCGAAAGAGATTTATCAACGACCGAATTCCCGATTTGTTGCTGAGTTTGTTGGCAGCATGAACTTCATTGAAATGTCTGTGGCCACCCAGTCTCAGGCTCGTATTTCAGAGTCACTGTTACCGCTTCCTGAGGTGACGAATCGGCAGATGCAGGTGGGGGATCGGCTCGATCTCGCGGTGAGGCCAGAGGCTATTCGGTTTGTAGAGGACTCATTGAAAGGTTTACCTGTACGAATTTTGTCGCAAGAGTTTCTCGGTGCATTTAGTCGTATTGAATGTCATCTACTCGGTGATGTCTCTGAGCGCACCATCCTTGTTGATATCAGTGCTAAACAAGCGCACTCCCATGAACTTGTCGTTGGCGAGATTAAGCACATTCAGCTCCCAGGTGAGGGATTGCTTGTCTACCCAGCAGCCAACACTTCTAATGACGCTGACATTGCGGCATAAACGGGGCTGCTAACATGGAAACCAAAACAATGACGCCAATTTTTTCCCCTTCTCAGTCGGTCTCGCAACTACTGAATAGAGTGAGTAGAGACAACCTTATCTTGTTCATTTTGCTGTCGGTTTTATCTATCTTGATGATCCTGTTTATCTTCATGCCTTTGTGGGCGATGATGGTGAAAAGCGTACAAGGATCTGATGGTCAATACGTAGGTTTCAGTCATTTCTCTACGTATTTTGCTTCAAGTGCGTTATGGCAATCCCTAGCGAATACATTCAAGGTTGGGTTAGTCGTAACGACGGTCGTGGGCACGCTGTCATTCGCTTATGCTTATGCGCTGACTCGCTCGTGCATGAAGTTTAAAGGCTTGTTTCAAGTGTTAGGTACCGCGCCTATCTTGGTTCCCTCTCTGTTGCCTGCCATTAGTTTGATCTTCCTGTTCGGCAATCAAGGCGTTGCGAAGGAATTACTGGGCGGTCATTCAGTCTACGGCGTCATTGGTATCTCAATTGGCTTGATATTCTGGACTTTCCCCCATGCGCTCATGATTTTAACAACGTCACTTCGAACCTCAGATGCGCGTCTTTACGAAGCCGCTCGCGCATTGAAAATGTCACCGTTAAAAACCTTCTTTGTTGTAACGTTGCCTGCGGCAAAATATGGATTGATGAGCACGCTTATCGTCGTCTTTACGCTTGTTGTGTGCGATTTTGGTGTCGCTAAAGTCATTGGTGGTAACTACAACGTTCTCGCAACAGACATTTTTAAACAGGTCGTGGGTCAGCAAAATTTTTCGATGGGCGCGGTGATCAGCATTGTCCTTTTACTGCCTGCTTTATTGGCCTTTATCGTCGATCGTTGGGTACAGAAAAAACAGAAAAGCTTGTTTGATACTCGCTCGGTCGCTTACCAGCCAGAGCCCAACAAGATTCGTGATGGCTTATGTTTCCTCTATTGCTTAGCGATTTCATTGGTGGTGTTAGCAATCTTAGGCATGGCGGTTTATGGGTCGTTAGTAACGTTTTGGCCTTGGAATAAAGCGCTGACTCTGAACAATTATAACTTTGCTGAAGTGAGCGCCTATGGCTGGTCACCCTATTTTAACTCACTGACTTTAGCGGGCTGGACGGCACTCTTTGGCACTATCGTGGTATTTATTGGTGCGTATTGCATTGAAAAAGGTCGCTCTTTTGCGCCCATTCGTCAGTTCATGCAAATGATGTCGGTGATTCCGATGGCGGTGCCGGGTCTGGTACTTGGTTTGGGTTACATCTTCTATTTTAATGATGCCAGTAATCCGCTGGGTTTTCTCTACGGAACGATGGCGTTTCTGGTGATTAACACCATTGTTCACTACTACACGGTGGGTCACATGACGGCAATTACGGCATTGAAGCAGCTCCCCGATGAGTTAGAAGCCACGGCCGCGGCGGTTAAGCTTCCTCAACACAAGCTGTTCTTTAAAGTGACGCTGCCAGTCTGCCTGCCAGCGGTGTTAGACATCGCCATCTACCTATTTATTAATGCGTTGACGACAACCTCAGCGGTAGTATTCCTCTATTCAAGTAATACCATTCCTGCGTCTGTTTCGGTGTTAAATATGGACGATGCAGGTCAAACTGGTGCTGCTGCTGCAATGGCTGTTATGATTATGATCACCGCTGCTACTGCCAAGTTGGTTCATGTGGTGACGAGCAAGCTATTGGAAAATAAGACACAAGCGTGGCGAAAGCGCTAAAATGTTGCCAGTGTTCATCTCAAAAAGCCTTGCTTGAAAGCAGGTATGCCTTGCTAGCGATAGTAAGGAGCGAACTAAAGAAAAGGGAAAAGAGTGCAGTACGTTAAAATCAAAGATTCAATCGTGGAGCAAATTACTTCCGGTATGCTGGCCCCAAGGCAAAAACTGCCTGCCGAGAGAAAGCTGGCAGAGTCGTTTGATACAACTCGAGTCACTTTGCGAGAGGCACTTTCGTTATTGGAGGCGGAAGGCCGTATCTACCGAGAAGATCGCCGAGGTTGGTTCATATCGCCGATCCCCCTGAAGTACGACCCAACTCAGACTCTTAACTTCACGAACATGGCGCTTGAGCAAAATCGAGTGCCGAAAACGGAACTCATTTCTGCTAAGAGTATGTTAGCGAACAAACAGGCGTCGAGCTTGTTAGGCTTACAGCCTTTTGCTGATGTTTTTCGAGTTGACCGTGTACGTTATCTCGAAGATAGGCCAGTGGTTTATGTGACTAATTATGTTCGACCTGAACAGTTCCCCAACCTGTTAGATCACGATCTGTCCTTGTCTTTGACGGACATTTACCGAGAGCACTATGGTGTTATTTATCAAAAGATTCGTTACCGCATTTGCAGTAGCTCGTTAATTGGCGACGTTGCACAGGCCTTAAGAGCGACATCGGGTACGCCAGCCATGGTGGTTGAGCGAGTCAATTACAGCTCGAAGGGTGAACTTATTGATTGTGACATCGAGTATTGGCGCCATGATGCGATAAACATCGCATCGGTTGCTGAGCTGGTGGATCGCCAATAGTATCGAAATATGATCTTTCGTAATAAGTACTTATAAAGGCTCATGGGTTATTCCATGGGCCTTTTTTAAGATTGGTTCATTTCGATTATTTTATATTGGATATTCTATTCGAGTGACATCACAATTATTAAGAAATAGCGTGATAATTTGGAATTTTATCTATGTGGTCACTCCCAAAATAGGGAATTAATTTTCAGTAATGCACCAACATGTAGCGGCCTACAATGATCTATTTGTTTGCAAATAGTGCAGAGCAAAAAGAATATCAATACAAATCAGTAGCTTAATGTTAAGTGGTAAATGCGTTAATTATTGGCATTCTTCTTGAAGTATGAATATTGAATAACTATTCATACAAAGGAGATATCCATCATGAACATGACGTTCAAACTTAAGCTTGCAGCAGTCGGCGCTTCACTCGCATTTTCATCGGGAATGGCGATGGCAGAAGAAACCATCAAAGTGGGTGTGTTGCACTCGCTATCTGGAACGATGGCGATCAGTGAAACCACGCTGAAAGACACAATTTTGATGCTGGTTGATGAGCAGAACAAGAAAGGCGGTTTGCTAGGTAAAAAACTGGAAGCCGTTGTTGTTGACCCTGCGTCGAATTGGCCGCTATTTGCTGAAAAAGCCCGTGAGTTGGTGGAAAAAGAGAAAGTCGATGTTGTATTTGGTGGTTGGACGTCGGTGTCACGTAAATCGATGCTGCCTGTGTTTGAAGAGCTAAATAGCATCCTGTTCTACCCGGTTCAGTATGAAGGTGAAGAGTCGTCGAAAAACGTCTTCTATACTGGTGCTGCGCCGAACCAACAGGCGGTTCCTGCCGTTGATTACCTAATGGATGAACTTGACGTTGAACGCTGGGTTCTTGCGGGCACCGATTACGTTTACCCGCGAACAACCAATAAAATCTTAGAGTCGTACCTGAAAAGTAAGGGTGTCAGTGACGAAGACATTATGATCAACTACACGCCATTTGGTCACTCTGATTGGCAATCTATTGTTTCTGATGTGAAGAAATTTGGCTCTGAAGGTAAGAAAACAGCGGTTGTATCTACCATTAATGGTGATGCGAACGTTCCTTTTTATAAAGAATTAGGTGCGCAAGGCGTCTCTTCTGAAGACATCCCAGTCGTTGCTTTCTCTGTCGGTGAAGAAGAGTTGTCAGGCATGGATACCTCAGCACTGGTCGGTCACCTAGCGGCATGGAACTACTTCATGAGCGTTGATACAGAAGCGAATGAAGAGTTTGTAGAAACATGGCAAAACTTCATTGCGAGTGAAAAGCGCGTCACGAACGATCCAATGGAAGCGCACTACATTGGCTTCAACATGTGGACACAAGCGGTCACCAATGCAGGTACAACAGATGCAGAGTCTGTTCAAGATGCGTTGATTGGTGTGTCGGTGCCTAACCTTTCTGGTGGGTTTTCTACCATGTTGCCAAACCACCACATTACCAAACCAGTCCTCATTGGTGAAATCCAAGACGATGGTCAGTTTGATGTGGTATGGGAAACAACAGGCCTTGTTGCCGGTGACGTTTGGTCTAACTACCTACCTGAATCAGCGAAGCTTTATTCTAGTTGGTCTAAACCGTTCTCTTGTGGTGCGTTTAACATAGAAACTGGCAAATGTGCCGGTAGCTCTAACTAAACCCACGAAATTAAAGGTGCTTCTACAAAGGTGTAGAAGCACTTTTTTCGTTTCTGCTTACAACCTTTACCTATAAATTTGCCGTTCCAAAGGACGCATTTCATGAAAACAATAATTCAGTTATTGAAAGCGGTCGTGTTCCTAATTTTGAGTACTCATGTTGCGTTGGCTAGCATCGATGATCGAGAGTCTTTTTCTCAAGCACTCATAGGGAAAAACAATCCACAGAAAGAAGCCGCAATGACGTGGCTGGTCGATAACGAATCCAACGATATCGCTAAATCGGTCCTCACCGCTTGGCTAGAAGGTGAGCTCTATTATTTTAACGATAGAAAGAGTGATGAATACCAAGCGCTCTATCTGTCGGCCGACATCAAAAAAGCCTCTGAAGCCCAAAGTGCATGGAACAACAACATGCTTGCTGTCGAAAACTCTCGTCAGTTTAAGAAAGTGCGCGTGAACAATAAACTTCGTGGCCTCATCCGATTAGAGATTGCATCTTTAGGGTTAGCGCACAGTGATCCGATTGCTCGATTGAGTGCGGTCAATGCATTGCTTGGTCAAACCGATGATTCAATCGTGACTCGTCTTAGTGAGCGTTTAGCGGTAGAAACCGACAGCGAAATACAACACATACTGACACTGGCCGTCTCTATTGACGAAGCCTTGACTAGCGACACCCCACAACAAAGAATCGCTGCGATTGACGAGATCTCTTACTACAAACAAAGCGTAGTACTGCAAACACTCAACAAAGTATTGAAGTCAGAAAAAGATGAGTTGGTCGTGTCGGCCGCAGAGCGTGCACTTGACCGATACCAGCAGAGCCAGAAACTCTACTCTGGCGTCGAAACACTGTTCTTTGGCTTGAGTTTAGGCTCTGTGTTGGTGTTAGCGGGTATTGGTCTCGCCATTACCTTTGGTGTGATGGGCGTGATCAACATGGCGCATGGTGAGCTGATCATGATTGGCGCCTACACCACTTATGTCATGCAGCAATTGATGCCTAACCAGATTGGCCTCGCGCTAATCTTATCAATTCCTATGGCGTTCATTGTGTCGGGCCTTGTGGGCGTTGCGATTGAAAGAAGTGTGATTCGCCACCTTTACGGTCGCCCATTGGAAACTCTCCTGGCAACATTCGGTATTAGTCTTATTTTGCAGCAAGCGGTTCGCTCAATTTTCTCTCCCCTTAACCGTTCTGTGAGCACACCTGATTGGATGTCGGGTGCGCTAGAAATCAACCCAATGCTCTCGTTAACTTACAACCGTCTTTATATCATTCTGTTCTGTTTCATGGTGTTTATTGGCCTTGTGATGGTGCTTAAAAAGACACCACTGGGTTTGCAAGTGCGTGCGGTTTCTCAGAACCGATCCATGGCTCGCGCAATGGGTATTCGCTCAGAGCGTGTTGATGCGATGACGTTTGGCCTTGGCTCAGGCGTGGCCGGAATTGCAGGCGTTGCACTGTCTCAACTAACAAATGTTGGCCCGAATATGGGGCAAGCTTACATCATCGACTCATTTATGGTGGTGGTCTTTGGTGGTGTTGGCAACCTATGGGGCACCTTGGTCGCAGGGCTTAGTCTTGGCCTATTCAACAAAATACTCGAGCCTTGGGCGGGGGCAGTGCTTGCCAAGATCCTTGTCTTGGTGTTCATCATTCTCTTTATTCAAAAACGTCCACGTGGACTATTCCCACAGCGCGGACGAGCGGCTGAAGGTTAAGGACAATCATTATGCAATCAAAATCTTTTGTGTTGTCCGCAATGCGTGGCGACAAGGGCGGACAGCTCACTATATTGGCCATCTTAGCGGCCGTAATTTTCGTACCATTAGCCAATACGATGTTACCCGTCGGGCATCCTTTTCATGTTGAAACCTTCACTATCTCGCTGATGGGGAAATACCTAAGCTATGCCATGCTCGCGCTCGCCGTGGATCTTGTATGGGGATACTTAGGCATATTGAGCCTTGGGCATGGGGCATTCTTTGCTCTGGGTGGTTACGCCATGGGCATGTATTTAATGCGTCAAATTGGTGACCGAGGCGTCTACGGTAACCCCGTGTTAGCCGATTTCATGGTGTTCTTGAACTGGCAAGAATTGCCTTGGTTCTGGCAAGGCTTCGATCAATTCTGGTTTGCATGCCTGATGGTGGTCGTGGTACCAGGCGTATTAGCGTATGTCTTTGGTTATCTCGCCTTTCGTTCGCGTGTGTCTGGTGTCTACCTGTCTATCATGACTCAAGCGCTGACTTACGCGTTAATGCTGGCATTCTTCCGCAATGAGATGGGGTTTGGCGGCAACAATGGCCTCACCGATTTCAAAGATATTCTTGGTTATAGCCTGCAACAAGACAGCACCAAGATCGCGCTATTTATGGTGACTGGGGTTGCTCTCGTGATCAGCTACCTTGTCTGCCGAAGTGTCATCAGTAGCCGACTTGGTCGCGTCTCAATGGCGATTCGAGATACCGAATCTAGAACGCGATTCATGGGGTATGACGTCGACGGAATCAAGTTGTGGATCTTTGTACTATCAGCCGTTATCGCAGGTATTGCTGGCGCATTGTACGTTCCGCAAGTGGGCATAATTAACCCTGGTGAATTCGCGCCACTGAACTCGATTGAAGTGGTGGTTTGGGTGGCGCTTGGTGGTCGCGCGACCTTGTTTGGTGCCATCGTTGGGGCGCTCGTGATCAACTACGCCAAGAGCTGGTTTACGGTCGAATTTCCTGAAGTTTGGTTGTTTGCTCTGGGGGGCTTGTTTGTTCTTTCCACCATGTATTTCCCAAAAGGGCTAATTGGCTTTATCTCGGACAAGGTTCACTTGGCACGTAAGAAATTCTCGCCAGCAGAAAAAACATCGGAAGAGGTAGCGGTATGAATACGTTAAATCGAGCCATGCAGATAAAACATACAGTCCATGAATTCACTCGTAGAGATGAAGTGTTTCCTTTTTTAAAAGCAGAGCAGCACCCGCTGATAGACACTCGTCATAACGTTCTTTTGTACGTGGAAGGCGTGAACAAGAGTTTTGATGGGTTTAAGGCAATCAATGATCTGAATCTCTATATCAAAGAGGGCGAGCTTCGCTGCATTATCGGCCCGAATGGGGCGGGTAAAACCACAATGATGGACATCATCACGGGGAAAACCAAACCAGACACAGGCAAGGTGTGGTTGGGCTCAAACATCAATCTTCTTGAAATGAATGAGTCTGAAATCGCCAATGCAGGGGTCGGACGAAAGTTTCAAAAACCTACAGTGATTGAATGCCTCACCGTATGGCAAAACCTAGAGCTGGCGATGTCGGGTGTGCGCGGTGTTTGGGGCACCTACATGGCGTGGTTAACGGGCGAGCAGAAAGACAAGTTGGAATCGGTACTTGAGTTGATTCATCTGAAAGATTTGGCGGTGTTAAACGCAGGCAACCTGTCTCATGGTCAAAAGCAGTGGCTCGAAATCGGCATGCTTTTAATGCAGAACCCCAAGTTACTTCTGGTTGATGAACCCGTTGCGGGCATGACACACCAAGAGATGGATCGAACCTCCGAACTGCTTAACTCGCTTGCTGGGAAACACTCCGTGGTTGTGGTGGAACACGATATGGACTTCGTCCGATCGATTGCTAGCCATGTGACTGTTTTGCACCAGGGGCATGTGCTCGCTGAAGGCACAATGGACCAAGTACAAGCGCATCCAGAAGTTAAACAGGTTTATTTAGGGGAATAACATGCTGCAGATCCAATCATTGAATCAGTTTTACGGTGAAAGCCACACGCTTTGGGATCTGGACATGTCCATTCCAAAAGGTAAATGCACAGTTTTAATGGGGCGCAATGGTGTGGGTAAAACGACGTTACTTCAGTGCATCATGGGGCTCGTCAAAGTGAAAAGTGGCGATATCCAGCTTCATGGTGAATCGCTGCTCAAGCATGACGCCGAATCAAGACCACGAATGGGGATTGGCTATGTACCGCAAGGGCGCCAAATATTCCCAATGTTGACAGTGCAAGAGAATCTGGAAGTTGGGCTACCAATCCGTGAAAAAGGTGACCGAACGATCCCTGACTTCATTTTCGATCTTTTTCCTGTGTTGAAAGAAATGCTGCATCGACGCGGTGGCGATTTATCGGGTGGTCAGCAGCAGCAACTTGCGATTGGCCGTGCGTTGGTCGTGAACCCAAAGTTACTCATTTTAGATGAACCAACCGAAGGGATTCAGCCCAACATTGTGCAAGAGATTGGCGACATTATCCGAATGCTCAATGAGAAGATGGGTTTGACTGTTCTGCTCGTTGAACAAAAACTGCCGTTTGCTCGAAAAGTGGGCGATCAATTTTGCATTCTAGACCGCGGTAGACAGGTGGCGGAAGGTGAAATGGCAGGGTTGAACGAAGCACTGATCAAGGAGTATTTAACCGTATGATGGCGATGGATTCCTTTCAATCAGAAAAAATGCCAAACCGTCTCAACCTAGGGCAGGTTATCGACGCTCATACTGAGTTTGGTTGGAAAGCGTCACTGCAGCTTAAATTCATTGACCGTGGCGACAAGACAGTGCTCAAGCACCGCTCTCAGCAAGGGCCGCTTGCGATTCAAAGGCCGTTATACCCAGAAGGGAATCCTTGTCATACCTATTTGTTGCACCCGCCTGGAGGCGTTGTTGGTGGTGACACACTTAACATTCGCGTTTCTGCCGATGAGGGTGCTCAAACCTTGATTACCACACCTGGTGCAACCAAGTTTTATCGCTCTGAATCAAAGTACGCAAGGCAACAACAAACTTTCTATGTCAGTAAAGATTCTCGTCTTGAATGGCTGCCTCAAGAAAACATCTTTTTTACCGATGCGCATGTTCGTTTGGACACCGAAGTGCATCTTGAAACAGGTGCACAGTTTTTGGGCTGGGAGATGCACTGTTTTGGGCGACCTGCACTAAATGAGGGATATGAGTCTGGTCACTTAGTTGGGAAAACAGATATTTACCTTGATGAAAAGCTGATACTTAGCGAAGGGCTTAATGTTAGGGGTGTTGATAATCTATTGAAAAATAAAGGGATGTTAGGTTATCAAATGATGGGGACACTTTATATTTCAATTGACGACGAAGATTTTGGCCAATTGGTACAGAGCTTGCTCTCTAAGTTACAAGAAGAGAATACGCAAGATGCGGTATTAATCGCTGCGAGTCAGATTGAAAATTTATTAGTAATTAGAGCGTTAGGGAACTGGAGTGAAGTGATCTTGGATTGCTTCCAACAGGTTTGGCAACTGACAAGGGAGCACTGGACTGGAGAGTGTCCGCACCCACCGCGTATTTGGGCGACCTAACGTGAATACAAAAACAACGACAGTAAGGCAAGTAAATGGAACTCACGCCAAGAGAAAAGGACAAGCTGCTGATCTTCTGCGCTGGCATGTTAGCAACGCAGCGTAAAAATAAAGGCTTAAAACTTAATTACCCAGAATCCATCGCTTTCATATCCAGCGCGATTCTTGAGGGCGCCCGAGAAGGAAAAACCGTCTCTGAGCTCATGGATTTTGGACGCACTTTGCTAACGGCGGAAGATGTCATGGAGGGGGTGCCTTCAATGATTCCAGACGTACAAGTGGAAGCGACGTTTCCCGATGGAACTAAGCTTGTCACTGTTCATGAACCGATTGTCTAGGAGTGGGTATGGCGATTTCAAATAACGAGCGTAAAGGGCTTGTGCCAGGTCAAATCGAAACCGTACAAGGTGACATCGAACTCAACGTTGGCCGAGAAACCATCACCATAAAAGTAGAGAACTTGGGCGATAGACCCGTTCAAATTGGCTCGCATTATCATTTCTTTGAGGTGAACAATGCGCTTAATTTTGAGCGTGAACTCGCGCGAGGTTTCCGATTGAACATTGCCGCTGGAACGGCCACCCGTTTTGAGCCTGGCCAGTCTCGCACGGTTGAATTGGTGGCGTTCGCTGGCAAGCGTGAGGTGTATGGTTTCCAAGGAAAGATCATGGGCAACCTCTAGTCTGTTTTGTCTTTTAAGCATTAACAACAAGGAATAGTAATGGCGAGTATATCCAGACAGGCCTACGCTGAAATGTTTGGTCCGACAGTCGGTGATCGTGTGCGGTTGGCGGATACCGAATTGTGGCTGGAAGTTGAAAAGGACTTAACCATTTACGGCGACGAGGTAAAATTTGGCGGCGGCAAGGTGATTCGTGATGGTATGGGTCAGGGTCAAATGCCAAGTAGCGAAACGCCAGATCTTGTCATCACTAACGCGTTAATTCTCGACTACTGGGGCATCATAAAAGCCGATGTGGCGGTTAAGAACGGTCGAATTTCGGCGATTGGTAAAGCGGGTAACCCTGACATTCAACCTGGGGTGGATATCAATATTGGGCCGGGCACAGAAGTGTTGGCTGGCGAAGGTTCGATTCTCACCGCTGGCGGCATTGACTCGCACATACACTTTATTTGCCCACAACAAATTGAAGAGGCATTGGCGTCAGGTGTGACGACCATGATTGGCGGAGGTACAGGGCCAAATACCGGAACCAACGCCACCACATGTACACCAGGACCATGGAACATGCACCGTATGCTGGAGTCTTTGGATCAGTTTCCAATGAACTTCGGCTTGCTTGGTAAAGGCAATGCCAGTCAACCTGAAGCACTAAGAGAGCAAGTCACCGCTGGCGCAGTCGGCCTTAAACTGCACGAAGACTGGGGAACCACACCCGCGTCAATCGACACGTGTTTAACCGTGGCTGATGAGATGGACGTGCAAGTCGCGATTCACACCGACACGCTCAATGAATCAGGCTTTGTGGAATCGACGCTTGGTGCAATTGGCGATCGCGTTATTCATACTTATCACACCGAAGGTGCGGGCGGTGGTCATGCGCCTGATATCATCAAAGCGGCGGGAGAATCAAACGTTCTTCCGTCATCGACAAACCCAACAAGACCGTACACCGTTAACACCGTAGATGAGCATTTAGACATGTTGATGGTGTGTCACCACTTGTCGCCATCAATTGCAGAAGATGTCGCGTTTGCGGAATCCCGTATTCGCCGTGAAACCATTGCTGCAGAAGACATTTTGCACGATCTCGGCGCTTTCTCAATGATTGCATCTGACTCTCAAGCCATGGGCCGTGTCGGAGAGGTGATTACTCGAACGTGGCAAACCGCGCACAAGATGAAGGTACAACGCGGTAGCCTGAAAGAAGACTCTAGCTACAGTGATAACTTTCGCCTTAAACGCTACGTCGCCAAATACACCATTAACCCTGCAATAACACATGGTATGGCTCACGAGGTGGGTTCAATTGAAGTCGGAAAATTGGCCGATTTGGTGCTGTGGAAGCCTGCCTTTTTTGGGGTTAAGCCGAGTGTGATTCTAAAGGGGGGCATGATAGCCATGGCGCCAATGGGCGACCCTAATGCGTCTATCCCAACCCCACAACCTGTGCACTACCGTTCCATGTTTGGTAGCTATGGCAAGGCTTCTCAAAATACCTCTATGTTGTTTGTTTCTCAAGCTGCGCAAGATGCGGGAATCGCTTCCGAGCTTGGGCTTGGAAGCCTTATCGGGGTAGCTAAGCAGTGCCGAACCATCAGCAAAGCCGACATGAAGCTCAATGATTGGCAGCCCAACATTGAAGTGGATTCTCAAACCTATCAGGTGAGAGCGGACGGAGAGCTTCTAATTTGTGAGCCTGCAGAAGTATTGCCGATGGCGCAGCGTTACTTTTTATTTTAGAGGATGGAGTGGACAGAGGTTCTGTTCAGGATAGGTATTGAGGACAAGACAGTGATTGAATTAGTAGAAGTAACAGACAAAGTGACCGCGAGGCCTCATGGGTACCTTAGCTTGCCTATCGATAGCCGCATTAAAAGCCGTTTAAAAGTCATTCTTGACGATGGGCGCGACGCCGGTTTGTTTTTACCTAGAGGACATATTCTGCGTGGCGGTGAACAGCTAAAGAGTAAATGTGGCGAAGTGATTGAAGTGAAAGCGGCGCCAGAGAAAGTGTCGTCGGTGTATTGCAGTGATTTGCATCTATTGACTCGTGTTGCTTACCATTTAGGTAATCGCCATGTGCCATTGCAAGTCGAGTTTGGCTGGGTTCGCTACCAACATGATCATGTGCTTGATGAAATGGTGGAAGGGCTCGGTGCTCAAATCACGGTTGAAAAAGCCCCATTTGAGCCAGAAGGTGGCGCTTACGGTGGGAAGAGTGGCGGCGGTCATCACCATCACTAAAACGAATTTTAATAAATTAGAATAAGAGAAGGAAATCTCAATGAAAGCGACATTTCATAAATCAGCGTCGACAAAATTAGCAGCGTCAGTTTTGGCTTTATCTCCGGCAGTTGCCTTGGCTCACCCAGGGCATAGTCATGACTCTATGGCGTTCACCTGCGGCTTAACTCACCCTGTGACAGGCATTGACCACCTGATCATGTTGGTGGCATTTGGCTTGTTAGTCGGTTGCCTTAAAGTAACCAATAAACAGAAACTTGGCTTAGTCGCTGCAGCGTTTGCAACACTTATGTTTGGGCTGCTGATTGGCCACGTTTTAGGGGTTGCGTCCGGTGTCGAGGCCGCCATTGTGGCTTCTTTGTTTGTGGTCAGTGGCGCGATTTGGCATGCCTTTAATGCATCGCAACGGATGATTAAGCTTGCGGTGGGTTTGTGCATTAGCATGATGTTTTTCCACGGTTACGCTCATGGTGTAGAAGCCAGTGCAGCCATCGGACCGTTTTCAATGGGCATGGGCATCACCGCGTGCGTATTGATGACATTGGGTGTTCAGGGCGGCCGTTTACTGTCTTCACCTTGGTTGTCGGTCGCGGTTGCGACAGCAAGCTCTTTATTCTTGGTGGCGTCATAAGTGATGCCTGTTCATTCAGAGCCAGCAACTGAGCCATCGCATACGTCAAACAATGTAGCCGATGTCTCGAGTTATCGACTGTTTCAGCTAATAAGCCCTTCATTGCCCATTGGTGGGTTCACGTATTCACAAGGCCTTGAGTGGGCGGTTGAGGCTGGCTGGGTGACCAATCGAACGGCAATGGAAGATTGGATGAGCAATATGTTGTTTAGCAGCGTTGCGACTCTAGAATTGCCCGTGATAGATAGGTTGTATCGAGCGGTAGAATCTTCGGATCAATCTCAAATTCAGCACTTCGCGGAAAAGCTTGTTTGCAGTCGTGAGACTAAAGAGCTGCGTGCTGAAGAAAAGCAACGTGGTTTGGCGTTGAACACGTTACTCAATCGTTTAGATATTCGAGTAGATGGCGTTGATTTAAGTGACTATCCGCCAACACAGCTTCTAGGACTATGTGTTGCAGCCGTGCACTGGCAGATAGAGCTTAATGAGTTAAAGAAAGGCTACCTTTGGAGCTGGGCTGAAAATTTAGTGATGGCGGGTGTGAAGTTGGTGCCCCTTGGTCAAACCGATGGGCAGATTGCCTTGATCAATTTGTCAGACCGATTTGCACAAGCACTCGCTATTTCAGAACAAACAGAAGATTGGATGATAGGCAGTTTTACTCCGTCAGTATCTATCGCCAGCAGTTTACATGAAACACAATATACGAGGCTTTTCCGCTCTTAATTTGGCCATCGTGCACTGACTGTACGAGCTATTAGAAAGTGGTGGGAACGGCACAATAAAGGAATGATTATGGAAAGTTATAAACAGCCACTGCGTATTGGTATTGGTGGCCCAGTAGGATCAGGAAAAACAGCGTTGTTGGAAGTGCTGTGTAAGGCGATTCGTGACAAGCTGAACATTGCAGTTGTGACTAACGACATTTACACGCAAGAAGACGCAAAAATTCTGACGCGCGCTGAAGCGTTAGAGCCCGATAGAATCATTGGCGTGGAAACGGGGGGCTGCCCTCACACTGCCATCCGCGAAGATGCCTCAATGAACCTAGCCGCTGTCGAAGAGTTAGCCAAGCTGCACAAAAATTTGGACGTGGTGTTTGTTGAGAGTGGGGGGGACAACCTCAGTGCCACCTTTAGCCCAGAGCTGGCCGATCTCACGATTTACGTCATTGATGTGGCTGAAGGGGAGAAAATTCCACGTAAAGGTGGCCCGGGTATCACCCGTTCCGATCTTTTGGTCATCAATAAAATTGACCTTGCGCCTTATGTCGGCGCTTCGTTAGAAGTCATGGAGCAGGATACACAGCGAATGCGTCCAACAAAGCCTTACGTATTCACTAACCTAAAAGAAAGCAAAGGGCTAGACACCATTATTGATTTTATTCTCACACAGGGAATGCTTGAGTTTCATAGTTAACGGAAGTCTAAGGTATTCACACATTGTGCGTAGAAGCTAGATCGAGAGGTCTAGCTTTTTGCTTAAGCACACACTCTTTATGATCACGAATCCCCTTTTAGAACCATTACTCTAGTGCATTCTAGCTATAGCGTTGAGATTCTGTCATGCTCGCTACAGGTTCCCCATATTTTAGAGTAAAGGAGACACTCTTATGGTCACAGCACTTTATGCCTCGCTATTGGCTTGTATTATGATTTTTCTGTCTATTCAGGTCATTAAACAGCGCCGTGCCAATAAAATTGCTTATGCAGATGGAGAGGTTGAGTCGCTCAAAATCGCTCGTAGTGCTCAAAGCAACGCGACGGAATACATTCCCATTACTCTGATCATGATGGCGTTATTTGAATTCAATTCTGGCCCTCTTTTTCTGATCCATATTCTTGGCATTGTCTTTATTGTTGGTCGAATATTGCACGCTAAAGCGATCTTATCGAATACCTTTCCGGCAAGAAAAGCGGGGATGTTGATGACATTTGGCGTCATGTTAGCGCTTATCGTATTAAACTTAGTGTATCTACCGTTTGATAAAATGTGGTGATTGAATGCGGTTGCGCTTTCCTCCAGCTTGGGTACTAGTTTTAATTGGCCTTGTGCTTAACATTCTGGCGATCTTAATGTCGAGTGTGGTGCTCGACAAATTGGGCGAGCAAATCAAAGCATTGGAAACCACCAAGCAGCAAAACCTTTACTCGATACAGTTGGCATGGAAAACCGTCGAAACATTGGAGCGTAAGCGCGAATCGTTGTTGCTGCACGCCCAGCTAACTGATAGCAATGATATTTCAAACGCACTGCAGGAAGCCTTGCAAGGCCAGTTGAGTGATTGGGTGGATGGTGACGTTCCGCTAGTCAACAAAGAGAACTTGTCCACTTTGATGATGCTGATAAACCAAGCGCAACAGAAGTCTCGCAACCAAATCGACGATTACTATCTAGATAATCTATCACTGACTGACACCATGCAGTCATTAAGCGAACGAATCGCTTGGTATAAGAACATTGGTTTGTTTTTGCAGGTCTTTGGTCTTGCTCTGATTTTGTCGAGAGATCTAGCGATGAGCCCGTTGGGCAGAAATAAACGCTGATCGGATACGGCAGGCAACTTAATGAAAAACGCCCTTAGGAGGAATCTTAAGGGCGTTGTTGTATTCGTTTATCTCGTTGCTATTATTGCTATCGTGTTGATGCCACAGTTATCGCGTTGCCATTACAGTTATCGCGAATAGCTAGCTTACAGTGAGTTTGTCGATCACCTCGGCAAGCTCAATACTTCCTGAACATCGCTCAATTTTCGACTCGTCATGAAAAGCGATATGTCCCGAATTTAGTCCTTTCGTCATCTCTATAAAGCCAGAGATAGCTTGTGATGAAAAACCAGAATCGCCTAACGCTTCTTCCCAAGCCGATTCTGGAATGGAAACTGCGTTTACGGGTTCTTTAGGTATCGACTTACTATGGTTGCCTGCCAGGTGATCAGCGACATCAGTAGGGGAATAACGAGCTGGGCCTTCTAGATCGAGAATGCGGATACCTTCCCAATTTTGACAGAGCGTGGTGGCCGCAATTCTGCCAATATCAGCCGTTGCGATCATTGGAAGTTTGCGATCTAGTGGGGTAAGAAAGCTCGGCAGTTGGCGCTGTTCGTGAGCGATTTTGACCAGTGGCGCCCAATTTTCCATGAAGTAGGCAGCACGCAAAAACGCGACCGCCGATGCACTGTCTTTCAATGACTGTTCAAGCATGCGATTCATGGCAATCCATCCCGTTTTATCTGATTTATCGGCACCGACAGATGAAAGCACAACAAGTTTAGGCAAGTTGGCCTCTAGCGCTGCGTTTGCTATGGATTGAGCCATAGATTCGGCTTTCTCATACAGCGCCTTTGACCAATATTGTGGTGGACTCACAATGTACGCGCCATCTGCACAAGAAAACGCTTCGGTTAAGGCTTGAGTATCATTGAGATCCGCTACCGCGACTTCTGCCCCAAGCGCAGCCCACTCCACACCTTTTGATGCATCTCGTACGACGACTCGAACGCGTTGATTCATTTCCATCAGCGCTTTTGCTGCTGCAGATCCAGTACGGCCAGTCACACCGGTGACCACATATAATTGTTTCGTGTTCATGTGTTTTCTCCCATTTTTTGCTCTATAGATTCGTTTTTAGGAATGTTATAGAGTTAAAGAACATATTAAAAATGCATATTGGTTATGTTGAACATGCGAAAAACGGATGTATATCAGGTTGATCTTAATCTTCTTAAATTATTCGATGCTTTGTTAAAAGAAGGCAGCGTTACTGGCGCGGGTGCTCGGCTCGGACTGAGTCAGCCAGCAGCGAGTAGAGGGCTAGGGCGTTTACGTAAGGTTCTGAATGACCGTATTATTGTGCGCACACCCAAAGGTTGGGAGCTGACGCCGAGAGCGATTGCTTTGTCGTCTCAAGTTGGCAAATTACTGGATGATGCACGTTTGATTGTTGTCCCTTCTGAGTTTTGTCCAAGCACCGCATCAGGTCGGTTCAGCGTTGCGACAGCGGATCATTTGGCCTTTTTATTGATGCCTGAAATGAGCAAAACGCTAACAATGCTGGCCCCTGGAATGGATCTCGTCATGCCACCACAATCAGGGGACAACATTGATTTGATTACACAAGGCGGCGCTGATCTTGCGATTGGCGCTTTCGAAGACCTACCGGCAAGGTTTTACTGCAAACGGCTCTATGATGAAGATTTTGTTTGCGTTGTGCGTCAAGGGCATCACGTTATCAATCAACCGTTGAGTGTTGATGCGTTCGCGTCGATGTCTCATATATCAGTAATTATCAAAGGGGAGGGGAACAGCGCTGTAGATAATGTGCTGAATCAACACGGGCTTTCACGACGAATTGCAGTAAAGAGCCCTCATTTCCTTGTTGCGGCAACGATTGCCGCTGAAAGTGATTTTGTCCTTACCATCCCACGAAGGCTAGCAAACCGAATTGTAAAATCGATGCCGCTGCACATGCTTGAGCTTCCTATAGAGGTACCCACGTTCACGCCCTCAATTATATGGCATGAAAAGATGCACCATGACCCAGCCCATCGTTGGCTTCGCAACCAAATCCTAGAAGTAGCTCAGGGGTTGTAGAGTTCGCTATGAGTTTTGCCATGAATAGAAGTCGTGTGGTGTTCCTGGTGTTAGAGCCATAGCCTGGATTAGGGTGGCAATCTGAGGTGGAAGTGGACAATTCCGTTTTAGAAAGATTGCTAATTTAGTAAAGTATGAATTATTAAAAGTATGGAAAAAGTCACTTACGTGAGTGTCCAGTATCACTGGAGTAGATCAATAACTACCACCCCTCGATGAACTCTCAAACATTCCAACATTAGCTACGCTAACCACTAGGAAATTGCACTAAACATACAAAATGAAAAACTATCTTTAATATGGTTTTTACAATGAAAAGCAACATAAATGCAAGAGTTATCGCATGCTCTATAGATTTCACTTGCTGTAGTCTTGTTTATGTTCGATAGTAGTAAACATAGAAAATAATAATTTTGGTTTATCGTATGAAAAAGAAAGTATTTGGAATTGAAGTACCACCAGAAGCTAGAGAAAACGAACTTTCTCGGTTACCACAAGAACTATGGTCAAAAGTTAGCCCTAAGCTCTGTGGCTTTAATTCTAAGGGCGATTATTTATCTTGGGATGAATTCATTACTAGGACCCCTCAACTAAAGGGGCATAAAGAATCTGCGTGGCATCTGCTAAAGTTAAAAAGAAACCTTGAAGTTATTGATAAGCTTTTTGTTTATAAACCCAAAGGTGAGATAGCTCTTGCCTTATATAGCATTTCTTCGTTAGTCCATAAGATTCACAAGATTGAGCGTTTATCTACGTTAAAGCATTTAAAGCTTCAAGATAATGACTCTCATCGATACTTAACTGCTAGCCTTATCATGGAAGAGTCTATATCAAGCGCTCAAATGGAAGGGGCAGCTACTACGAGACCTGTAGCTAAAGAACTATTATCTTCAGGCCGTGAACCTAGAGACTTCTCTGAGAAGATGATCATCAACAATTATCGGCTTATGAAGTTTGCCAAAGAATCGATTGATGAACAGTTAAGTATCGAACTCATCCAACAATTTAATCATGTGGCCACTCTAGAAGTAATTGAGAATGATCATGTAGCTGGCATGATTCGTGAGGATGCAATAGCTGTAAGAAGTGTTGTTGATGGTGAGCTAATTCACCAAGCTCCTGACGCAGAAAAGGTCAGACTACTGCTTCAAAACCTATGTGATTTTGCCAATGAAGAACATGAAGGTGCTAAGTTCATCCACCCAATGGTAAAGGCAATTATCTTACATTTCATGATTGGCTACATTCACCCGTTTTCAGATGGAAATGGTAGAACGGCGAGAGCATTGTTCTATTGGTTCATGCTGAAAAGTGGTTATGACAACTTTGAGTTCATCTCTATATCATCATTACTTAAAGGATCGATGAATAGGTACGCTCGAGCTTTCGTTAAAACTGAAGTAGATGAGTTTGACTTAACACACTTCATTGATTTTAATATGGGGATCATCATTAGGGCGTTGGAAAGCTTTACAACATTCATACAGAAAAAGATTGAAGAAATTGAGAAGACTCGCCTAGATCTCCATAAATCTCCGTACTTTAGTCAATTTAGACACCCACATATTACGATTATTAAGAAAGCGCTTGAAGATGCTGGTCGTGAATTTACGGTTAAGGAATGGCAAGTGGAATTTAATGTTACAGCAGCGGCCTCAAGAGGTTACTTAGATAAGTTGGTAGACCTAAATCTTTTGATTAAAAACAAAGAGAAAGGTAGTAGACAATATAAGTACCTATCCCCTAGGAATCTAAAAGATAGACTTAAAATAATCTAGGAACTCTTAGATATGTTCACCTTTAGGGTGTAGTGGATTAGTAAATTTGGCCAAACAGTTAGATAAGGAATAATCAGTCAAATATCGCTTTAGTGAAGTATGTGTTGAATCAGTCAAAACAAGGAACGGGTCAAGAATAAGCTAGATTAGCGGTGTCAAATTGGTTAATGAGATTAGAGAATGATCATACGATATGGCATCGTGCGGTTCTGATCATTCTCCAACCGTGTTAGGCATCGAAAATGAGGTTTTTAGCGGTGTTTCTTAAAGATAATTGAAGTGTTGATACCACCAAACGCAAAGTTGTTGCTCATGATGTAGTCTGTGTTCAATTCTCTACCACTACCGGTGATGTAATCAAGGTCACCGCATTGAGGGTCAAGGTTGTCGAGATTGAGCGTTGGGCTGAACCAACCGCTTTGCATCATTTCTAGGCTGAGCCAAGCTTCAACTGCGCCACATGCCCCAAGTGTATGACCAAAATAGCTTTTTAGAGAGCTGATGGGCACTTTACCCAGCGCGTTGGCCGTTGCGTTACTTTCGGCAATGTCGCCGCGATCGGTGGCGGTGCCGTGGGCTGAAACGTAACCGATAGAAGCCGCATCGAGCTTGGCATCTCGAAGCGCCATTTCCATGCAAATCTGCATGGTTTCTTGTTGAGGTTGCGTGACATGCGCAGCGTCGCAGTTACTGGCGAAGCCAACGATTTCTGCAAAAATAGTCGCGCCACGTGCTTTCGCGTGTTCGTACTCTTCCAGTATCAAAGTCCCGGCGCCTTCACCGATAACCAGACCATCACGTTCAGTATCGTACGGACGCGGCGTTGATTTCGGTGCATCGTTTTTTAAGCTGGTGGCAAACAGGGTATCAAACACGGCCGATTCTGTTGGGCAAAGTTCTTCACCACCGCCTGCGACCATCACGGTTTGATAGCCGTGTTTAATCGCTTCATAAGCGTAACCAATGGCTTGGCTGCCAGAGGTGCAGGCGCTACTGGTTGGAATCACGCGTCCTCTTAACCCAAAAAACAGGCCAACGTTGACGGCACTGGTGTGCGGCATCATTTGAACGTAAGTTGTTGCGGTGATTGCTTTGGTTGTTTTTTCGTTGAGCATCACGCCAAAAGAACCAATCGCGTCGGTACTGCCTGTAGAAGAGCCGTAAGCGATACCAGTTTGACCGTTGGTGAGAACAGGGTTGCCGATAAGGTGAGCTTGTTCTAGCGCTTGCTCAGTGGCGACAGTGGCAAGTTTTGAGACCCTTCCCATGCCGCGAACCTGTTTGCGTTTGTAGTGCTTTGGCAGTTCGAAATCATCAATGGGGGCGGCGAGTTTCGTGTTGAGGCCATCGTATTGCTCATAAGACGGCATATATTGAGTCGCGTTTTCACAAGCGCGTAATTTAGGTTCAATAGTTTGCCAGTCGCTACCTAAAGCAGTTACGCCCGACATTCCAGTGACAACAACCCTATGACTCATATAAGACCTCCGTTTACTGAGATAACCTGTCTTGTAACGTAAGCTGCGATGTCTGACATCAAGTAGCTCACAAGCCCCGCCACTTCTTCTGGTTCACCCATTCTGCGAAGCGGAACCTGCGGTAGCGCGTGCTCTTTGACGTGTTCGTCGACCATGCCCGTATCGATAAGACCAGGTGCGACACAGTTAACGGTGATTTTTCTTTTTGCCAGTTCAAGCGCTAACGATTTAGTTGCGCCAATCACGCCTGCTTTTGCCGCGCTGTAGTTGGTTTGCCCGCGGTTGCCCATTAAGCCTGAAACAGAAGCAAGGGTGACAATTCGCCCTCCTTTCCGTTTTTGAACCATCGGCATGACACAAGGGTGCAGAACATTGTAGAAGCTATCTAGATTGGTATGAATTACACCGTCCCATTCTTCTTCCGTCATGGCAGGGAAGGCTGTATCACGGGTGATGCCCGCGTTATTCACCACACCGTAATAGGCTCCGTGTTCCGCTAAATCCGCTTCCAGTTTCGTACGGCACTCTTCACGGTTGCTGATATCAAACTGAATCAATCGACCTTGACCACCGTTGCTAGATATTTCATCGAGCGTTGCCTGAGCGCCTTTTTCATCGCCCATGTAGTGAACAGCAATCGTGAATCCATCTTTCGCCAGTTGAATGGCAATGGCTTTTCCGATGCCTTTGCTGGCTCCGGTGACTAATACCTGTCGGGTCATGCTTGATTCCTAATATTCATTTCTTGTAATTTCTGTTCGTTTGGCACGTAGACGTTTAACTGACACGTCGCAAGTTCTTTACCTTGGAGAGAGATGCTTGCGGAAAATACGGCCATACCATTGTTTTCCATCACTTGCTCGGCGTGTATATCTAACACTTGGCCGTTAAGAAAGGTGTCACAGTGCGCGGCATAACGTCGGCTGCCGAGTAAAAATCCAATCGGTGGTTGCTCTCCTTTTTGAAGAGCATGATAGCCTGACCAAGCGGCGACAGATTGTGCCATAAACTCGATGCCTACATAGGCCGGAATGGATTGCGAGTCTTTATCAAAAAAGAGGTTATGCTCGTCAATATTCACTTGAGCATGAATAGATTCAGCCTCGATATTCAATGCGCGATCGATCAAGATCATCGGCCTATCGTGTGGGAGCAGTTGTTCAATTGATGGAATGTTATTCATCAGCATAACCAAATATAAGACTAATATTGTTGCCACCAAAGGCAAACGAGTTGCTAAGGATAGCTTTCTTCGTCAGTTTAACGTCTTCTTCGACGAGACTGATTTCTATATCGCTGGCTTTGTCTTGGCAGTTTTGCTTAGGCAAAGGCAGATCATAATTCAAAATATACCACGCAATGGCCGCTTCTGTTGCACTGGCTGCGCCAAGCGTATGACCTGTCAGTGGCTTGGTTGAGCTGACAGGTGTGCTGCTTCCAAACAGACTGTAAATGGCTTTGCTTTCCATACTGTCATTAAGAGGCGTTGCTGTGCCGTGGGCGTTGATATAACCGATATCACTGGCGGTTAAGTTGGCATCATCAAGCGCATTTTGCATTGCCTTGATGGCCCCAATGCCATCCGGATGGGGCGCTGAAATATGGTGAGCGTCGGAGCTGTCGCCCGCACCGAGCAGTGCAATGGGCTTCTTTCCACTTAAGGAAATAGTACTCAACGAACTCGCATTCAAAGGCGAGTTTTTTGCAGAACTGGCGGATGCGATGTCAGATTCAATGGCCTGCAGACTAAGCAGCATGATCGCAGCCGATTCGCCGATGTTGATGCCATTTCGCTGCGCACTAAAGGGTTGGCAAAGGGTGTTAGAGAGTGCTTCGAGGCCATTGAAACCGTTGAGCGTGAGCTGACAAAGGGTATCAACGCCTCCGACAACAACTGCATCCACTAACCCTGATTTCAGCATGCGTTTAGCGGTGATGAAAACGCGCCCACTTGAAGAGCAAGCGGTTGAAATAGCGTAACAAGGCCCAGTAACGCCGAGGTATTGAGCAACGAATTCGCTGGTATCGCCAAGTTCTTGTTTGGAGTAATCGAAATCGTCTGGAAACTTCTCGCTGTCTAACAGCTGTTTGTAGGCAGTTTCACCGTCTGAGATACCTGAAGTGCTGGTCCCGATGACAACTGCCACGCGGTCAGCACCAAATTGCTCAATAGCAGACTGAACACGGGGTTCTATTTGACGTAACGCGGTGAGCGCAAGTTGGTTATTTCTAGATTGATATCGGCAGAGTTCTTTGGGAATACTTGCGAGAGGCGTTGAGACCTTACCAACGACCGTTTCGCAATGGGTGTTGAGCGTGGACGAATCACACTGCATATTGGCAAAGCTTGAATCGGCAATACTGAGTTTGATTTCTTGATGTGTGCTGCCCATAGCACTGATAAAACCACAGTCTTGGATAATGATGGGCAGAGATGCCTTAGCGGGTAAAGATTGATTTAACATCTAGCTTTCTTTTAGTCGTGAGTCGTCGGGTCTTTTCTACCTACATCTAAAGTTCGATCAAT
Source organism: Vibrio sp. 10N.261.55.A7 (assembly GCF_002877365.1). Lineage (GTDB taxonomy): Bacteria > Pseudomonadota > Gammaproteobacteria > Enterobacterales > Vibrionaceae > Vibrio. The sequence goes on along the minus strand of NZ_MCWZ01000277.1, from coordinate 68,807 downwards.
ATCTAAAGTTCGATCAACATCTAGAGTTTGGATTGAAATCGAATAGCCAAGCTGTTCGTGGGTAAATTGGATCAATCCAGATAATGGGTCGCTATGTTGATAATCGATGTGAATGACGGCATCGCCATTTTTATCGTATATCGTTCTTTTATTAGCCATTTCAGATATTTGCCACTCTACCTGATTTAGTGGGCCTTCCCAAGCATTGAGAGGCCAGAGAGTGATCATTAGGTTAAATAGTATCTGTTCTGGCTCTGGTAGGCTGTTTTCTATGCCAGTGAGTACGCTTGTTTCGATCGTTTCTCTCTTGTAAGTAAGAGAAAGAATGCGTGTTCCCCAAGAAGAAAAGCCCGCCAATACGACTTGGTCGTCGTTCACTTCAAGGTGAACGGGTAATGTTTGCTGTTGGTTCGCTTGTTCACTATCACTTGGCCATGAAGCAGAAATGAGCTGACTTGCAGTGACGTTGTAACCTAGTTGCGCTGGAGTGGGAAGTGCAATGAACACATCTGGGCTTATCTCAACCTGCGCTGAAGATGAAGGATTGGATGACGTTGACGTCATAGCGCACCCGTTTGCCATCAAAGCCAAAATCAAAGTAAAGACCAGTTTGATATTGAGCGCATTCAACAGCGATCTTGGCTGTAGCATCGTTCGTGCTGAATCTTGTCTCTGACTCATGTTTTGTTCTCCAATTTTATTGCGATTGGGGCGAGCAGCCAGGCGACGAATATACCCGCAAGAACGGTGATGCCAAAGCTATGAATGGCGTGCGTATTGCTTAGCGCCAATAAACCAAACGAGAGTAACGTTGTGAGCGCGGAAAGGGTGATGGCCAGCAATGTACTGTGGCTCTGATTGTGCTCCGAGAAAAACAGCGTGTAATCGATACCGATACCAATAATGAGTATTAAGGCCAGTAAGTTAAACAGATTCAGGGTAGAACCGAAAATGACGGTGACTGCAAGCCCAGCAACACATGCGATCAAAGAGGGAATGAGTATTTTGATACTTTGCTTTGCCCCGTATCGCAGGCTGAGTAGCGATGTGATGAGCAGTATTGCGATGCCTAAAAGCTCCATGATCTTTACTCGATAGGATGCAAACAAGGTGGATATTTGCTCTACCTTGTTTAGATAGATTAACTGCTCATGATTCGATGCGAAGAGAGCGAGATCTAAAGACTCACTGACGCCTTTCAGTAAAACGAGGCTATGCACTTGTTGATCTAAATGCACGTGTTGATTGGTACGCACCTGTTGATGGCTGCGCCCATCGTCTTGTCCTTGATCTATTTTATCTAGGTACAAGAATCGTGTGGGCGCTGAGACAGGGTGTTCTAAGTATTCTGATAAAGAATAGGGCTTGAATGATTGGCTTAACACAGGCGCGTTTTCAAGCTGTAGGTTGCTAGCTAATGCCTGCCCTTGACCTCTGTATAGAGATTGAATCAGGGTAAAGTTTTCGCGCTGCTTTTGCTGTGAGCTCACATACTGGTTCAAACCCTGATAGCTGCTTATTAAGCCTTGCTCCTGCCAGCTGCTGAGTGTGTTGTCTAACCTTTCAAGTTCGATAAGCAAGCTTTCATCATTGTCTGCGCTCAATAGCAGCATCTGCTGAGAACTCTCAATACCCGTGACACGAGCAATCTCGTCTTCTTGCTGTTTAAGATCGGCGGGCATTGCTTGCAGTTGGTGGATGTCGTCGTTGTATTCCACCTGCGTCATGGCAAGCCCGCTGATGACAACGATCGTTATTGGCAGCCCAAAGAGAAAAGAGGGCTTATCCCACAGGCCTAGCCATTTTGACCAAAACTGACGACCGGGTAACGGACGCTCATTGCTTGGTGAACGAGCAAGAATAGGATACCAAGCGATCACGGTGGCATAGGCAGCCGTTAAGCCTATCGCAGAAAACAGTGCGAGTTGCTGTAACCCAGGAAATGGCGCAATGAGCAAACCTAGATAGCCAATAAGACTGGTCAATAAACCGAATGTAATCACCATGAACAGGTGCTTGAGCGCCTGAATACTGTTCCAGTTTCTTCCTGCTGCGAGCCGATCGGTTAAGTAGTGGAATGCATAATCTATTGATACACCGATGAGGCTAGCACCAAACACCAAACTAAAGAGATGTATCTGCCCAAATATCAAGGTGGTGATAGCAAGCGCGACCAACAGTCCAACGGATATTGAAAGTAAGGCGAGTAGCAGCGGGGCGGTACTGCGAAAAACCAAAGTAATCAGTAACACGACGCCAAGTAAAGAGAACACACCAATCGTGCTTATTTCTGATTTGGCACTTCGGGTACCGAAATCGGCATAGAAGAGCACGCCAGTATGGTTGATGTTGACCTGATATTGCTGCTGTAATTCTTGCTGCCATTGTTTTAGTTGTGGAACGATTTGTTGGGCCTTGTCGCTGTATGGCGAGTCATTAAGCTCTGCGGTAATCAGCAGCTGAGGCGAGCCTTGATAATCAGTGACGAGGTAATTGTTGTCTAAGGCAAACCGCGATGAAGACGCAGAGACATGCTGTAAGTACTCTCTAAACAGCAAGAAAGGGTCACTTGAAAGCTCTTGCCCCGTGACGCCAGAAAAGGGATTGTATATCGCTTGCACAACAGACTGAACTTGCTGCTCAGGGTGGTTCTCAAGGCGTAACTTCTGCTCGTCGGTGAGCTGATTGAATCGATGCTGATAATAGTACTCAGCCCACTGCTGCTGCGTTGACGCATCAACCTTAGCGGTCACCGATTTAAAGGCGTTGCTCTGACGTAGCTGGCGCTCAAACTGTTCGGCAGCGCCAAAGAGGGCATCTTTGTTTGTGGATTGGCCTGTCTTATCCGATTGCTTGCTTGGAAGTGCTTGATTCGATAGAACGAATACGACTTGATTGCTCATGTTGTCTGCAATCTTTGAATAGGCTTGTTCAGCCAATGGATTCTGTTCGTCAGTCGGGAGCAACTTTAAGATATTGGTTTCGATTGGAGCAGTGCTGCTGATCCCCCACTGCTTGACTAATAACCCAATGCACAGAAAAACCAAAACCGCCCAAAGAGACGCCAATCTTATTTGCTGTTTGGGAATCGGACTATTCATCGCTGTGTGTTCAGAATTCAAACTGTGCTTGTTCGTCATCAGTCAATGTGTCTGGTCGATGCGTTTGGTTAGAAAACTGTATCTCGGTTTTATCGCCTCTTAGCTCAGTGAGAGTCAGCCCATCGATGTAATCATTACCTTGCAGTGTTATTTGTTGAAATACCGCATTGAGCGGTGCTTGTTTTGGTGTCAGAACAAGCGTCCATTGCGAAGAACCAGAGTTGAATTCAAGATCAAATTGCTGTTTTAGCTTATCGCTATCGCCATGAAAGACCGAGAGAAAAACTTGGCTAAAATAAAAGGCCATCGGGTTTTCATTTGCTTTGATAACCTGTGGCGCTTGGTCAGCGAAGGTTTGACGAAGCTTGTTTTCGGTAAGAACGAGGTTCACAGGAAAGGGAGCCGACTGCTGCCAAAGTAGCCCATTTTCCTTATCGAGAACAAATTGACCCTTAGATTCGAGCGGCTGCTTAAACATCTCAAGGTGTCGGCTTTGAGTAAAATCGCCTCGGATAATCTGGTATTGAGAAAGCTGCGTCTCAAGATCGCTAAGGTTATTGATACCTGCGCTTACCCATGGCGATGTAAATAGGCTGATTATTAGGATGGGGATCCATCTACTGAGGCAAGATAATCTCTTCATTTAGAGCGTTCCCTGTTGATGCCATGTTTCTACTTTGTCCGTAAATACGGTAGGCGAGACGAAACACATTTCTTCACTTTTCATGTCGACAGCGACTTGCGTGGTGTGCGCTTTACACATACGTACATCCGTGTCGGCATCATAGATAACATAATCAACACGAAGTCGATTTTCCCATTCCACCAGTTTGGCGGTGACACGAATCTTATGATTAAACGGAATCGCTTTGACGTACTTTACCCGTGTATCTATGATTGGCCACATATAGCCTGAATCACTCATCGCATGATAGCCATACTCGATCTTGTCCATCAAGACGCGACGTGCTTCTTCAAAAAATCGAAAGAAGTTGCCGTGGTAGATAACTCCCATAGGATCGGCATCTTGAAACGAGGTAACCAAAGTCACCTCTGACTCTAATGGGTGCAGAATCTCACTCATGTTCACTCCTAGTATAGAGACCAGTGGCGCTGTTGAATGCGATCAATAAAGTGTCGTAGATCTTTTTCTAATGGGCGGTCTTCAGCAACAAATTCAAACTCACCGAGTACGGCGTCACGAATCATTTTTAGATTATCGCTCATGTGTTGTTCATCTAACTCATTGTGGCGTTTGCGGATCTCGATGGCTTGAGTACCAGCCAGTAGGGATGCGGCCGCGACTTGTTCGGTCAGTTCAAGTACTCGCAAACAGTCACGAGCAGCGATGGTGCCCATGCTGACTTTGTCTTGATTATGACACTCTGTTGAGCGTGAGAATACGCTCGCGGGCATGGTGTGCTTGAGTGCTTCCGCAGTCCACGCTGAAATGCCAATTTGGACCGCTTTGAAGCCATGGTTAATCGGTTTTCTATCGCCTTCTGCGCCTGTTAGGTTGAATGGTAAGCCATTGTTGAACTTGTAATCCATGAGCTGAGCCATTTGACGATCAAGTAGGTCTGCAAGATTGGCGACACCCGTTTTTAACGTATCCATCGCCATGGCAATATGGCCGCCATAGAAATGCCCGCCGTGAAGAACGCGTTCATTGTCACCATCGATGATCGGGTTGTCATTGGCGCTGTTGAGTTCATTCTCAATCATTTGACGAAGCCAAGGCAGAGAGTCTTGCACCACGCCAATAACATGAGGAGCACAACGTAGTGAGTATCGGTCTTGCAAGCGATCACTATTGCGTGGTGTTCGCTCCGCTTTTAGATCATCTCTTAACCAAGCGGCAATTTGTTGTTGGCCAGGGTGGGGCTTGACCGCGAACAATCCTTCATCGAAATGGAAGTCGTTCCCGTGAATACCAACCGACACCATCGCCGTAATTTTTGTACAAAGCTGAGTGAGGTATTCGGCACGTTGATACGCCAAACACGCTAACGCTGTCATTACCGACGTGCCGTTCATTAACGCTAAGCCTTCTTTGGGTTTCAGTTTAATCGGTTCGATATTGAGTTCAGAGAAAACGTCTTGGGTTGGGCGCAACTCGCCTTTGTAGTAGACATCACGTTCGCCAATCAACACGGCGGCAAGGTAAGAAAGCGGAGTGAGGTCACCACTAGCACCGACGGAGCCCTCTTGCGGAATACGTGGTGAGATATCGTGATTGATCAGCGTAATGATCTGATTAAGAAGATCATGAGTGACGCCTGACACGCCTTGAGACAGTGAGCATAATCGCGTCGCCAGTACTGCTCTTGATTGTTCATGAGTGAGCACCTCGCCAAGGCCGCAACCGTGAAATCGAGTGAGGTGTAGTGGCAACTCATCCACTAGTTCAGGCGGAATAGCAACGGTACAGGAGTCGCCATAACCGGTCGTAACGCCGTAGATGACGCCTTCATCTTTCAGTAAGCGTTCGAGGAATGCAACGCCTCGGTCAATTTTTTCATTAAATTCAGGAGATTGATTGATGCTTGCATTAGCACCTTGAGCGATAGCAACAACATCTTCGATCGTAAGGCGATCCGAGCCAAATTCTATACTATTTTTCATGTTTTCCGTCTTCTTGTTGCTTACTTAAAGTCCAAAAATTAAAAAAGTTATACCACTGCAAAGGTGCTTTTAAGGTGTAATGTTCAAGTCGCTGCGCGTACTGTTGAACCGTACGCTGAATTGCGATTTGTCGCTCTTTTCTTGGGAAGTCTATTTTGTCACTAAAATGCTCAAAGTAGACGTTAAAATGTGGTTCTTTTCGGCTATCGTCACGCAATCCAAAAAGAAGGTATACCGGAGCCTTCAGGATGGAAGCCAGTAAAAAGGGTCCTTGTGGAAATGGCGCGGATTTGCCGAGAAAATCCGCCCACACTGAACGGCTCTCTTTACTGGTTGAGGTTCTATCACCCACGATAACGATCCACTCGCCTTGCTCTATCTTTTGCTGTAAGAGGATAGCGGTATCTGGCCCCATGTGACTGACTTGGATCAGGTTTAGTTCAGAGTTGGGATTAATGGCTTTCATGACACTGTTAAATCGTTCAGCGTGCTCGGTAAAGACTAACGCGTTGATTTTAACATGTGAATGACGTCGACTGAGTGCCCTGCACAATTCAATATTGCCAAGGTGTGAACCGAGTAAAACGACACCTTGGTTCTGCTTCGTGATTTCTTCAAAGTGTTCCTGGCCATGTATGGTCAGATTCTCGACTGAGAAATCGCCTTTCCACGCCGCAAGCTTGTCGAGCATGGTGTGCCCAAATGAGAGCAAGTGCTGATAGCTGTTGAGGTTGTCAGGAAGCGATATAGCTCTTTCTTTTGCAAAGCGAGTTAGGGTATCTAGATACTGCTGTGAAGCCTGTTTCGCTTGCTTGCCTGTGACATGGTAGTAACGCATAACGATAGAAAGAATGAGATTAAAGACTTTCCTACCCAATAAGCTATAGACACCCAAAAGCAGCTTTATGCCAAATACCGTACCGCGCTCTTTACGGGCTGACCAATGCTTCTGTTGGGCCTGTTCATCGGGTTTACTTTCCGCAGGTTTGTTATTGGATGGAGCACTGAAATGTCGGCCAATCAACCTAGGTATTCTGGGTAACATGCCAAAGAAGAGCTTGGTGTGCATTTTGCTGATTTTAATGTTGTCATGCAGCGCATCGAAGTGAGATAGGCCACCTTCCGGGTAAATTACTCGCGTGTCGATAAAGTGGCTGTCGACGCCTTCCCAATAGAGTCGAACTAGAATTTCGATATCAAAATCCATTCTTGTACCGATGTTGTACTTAGAAAGTACCGGTATCGTCTCTTTTATTGGGTAGGCACGAAACCCACACATGCTGTCTTTTATGCTTAGAGATAGGGTTTCAATCCAGACCCAAACATGCGTCAAGTAACGTCCATACAAGCGCGATTTTGGCACACTGTCGTCATAAATTGGACGACCAGAAATTAATTGGTGAGGGCGTTGTTGTGAAGCGGTGATTAAGTTCGGCAAGGCTTCTAGGTCATGTTGGCCATCAGAATCGATTTGTATCGCGTGGCTATGACCCATGCCGCTGATTGCGCTCAGCCCAGCCATGACAGCGCCACCTTTTCCTTGATTCTCTTGTAACGTCACCAAATGTACAGACGCTTGGGCCTCTAATGTTGACAGAACTTCTTTGGTCGCGGCTTCGCTACCATCATCGACAATAACGATCGGCAAAGAGAAGGCTGCAAGCGATTCAACAACTTGAGTCACCGTTGAGCCATGGTTGTAGCATGGAATTAAGAAGCAAGCGGAGTAGCTACTCACTAGGCACTCCAAGTTTCATCTTTCCTGAAGAGTGAATAATTTCTTCTTCATCACGGATCGAAGTGTACTTGAAAGAGAGCTTATGCTTCACCTCGTCCCAGCTTAACGATAAACGGACGATGGAATCTGGCAGTATAGGCTCTTGGAATTTGATCACTTCCATGCCTTTGAACGCTGGCGGAATGTTGAGAAAATCGACACCATAAAAAAGTACCCAGTCAATTTGAGTGACGCCCGGCAAGATTGGGAAGTGTTTAAAGTGACCTGAAAAGTCCAAGATATCCGCATCAACTTTTAGCGTCAGTTGAGCGGAAGGAAAATGTATCTCTGACTCTATCAGCGTGGGTTTTCGTTTTACCATAATGAATTCTGATTCTACATCTACTGCTGGTGAATAAATTTATTTTTCAAATAGTTGTTCGATATTAGTCGTGAGTCGCTTGCCCTGGCTACTCAATGGAATCTCGTTGACAACCCGAAAGCGTTTAGGCGTTGCAATCGGCTCTAGCCATTGACGCAGCTCAGCGCGAAGTGCTAACCAAAACTTCCCTTTTCCGAGATTTCGTATTTTCTCTTCACCTAACGGTGTCAGAGCAATGGCGGCGACGAGTGTCAAACGTTCGTCATCATACATTGGGATTACCGCACTTTCCTCTATCCAAGGCAATTGTTCAAGACGTTTTTCGACTTCAACCAGTGAGATGCGCTTTTCTTCTATTTTTACAATGCGATCGGCTCTTCCTTTGAGGTTGAATAAACCCTCTCCCAATAGCTCTACTTGATCTGCGGTCTGATACCAGCGAGAAGGGTCGATGTAAGGAGATTTTAGCTTCAAGCAGTGCTCAGCATTTAAGCCGGCTTCTATGCTTGGAAAGAGCTGCCAAGGTGATGTGTCATTGGCTTGCTGCCGAAAGGCGATTCCCCCCGTTTCGGTGCTACCGAATACTTCTGTTGGGAGTTGACCTAACCATTGTTTCGATTCTTGCGCCGCTTGGAATGGCAAAGGCCCACCCGATGAAAAGATCATGCGGTAAGCCCCTGGCATTTGGCCAGTGAGTCTTTTTAGCAAAGCAGGGCTAGAGATAAGCAGAGTATCTTTGTCACAGTGCGTGAGAAGTTGTTCTGGGTACTCCAAAGTCATCTTGTTGAATGCTCGCCCCACACACAGTGGCCAGAGAAGCTTGAACAACAACCCATAAATATGTTGATGTGACACAGTGCTCTCTATGGTGGTACCTTGCAGGTGTTTTCCCCATTGTCTTTCTAAGACCGCAACCTCTGCATTGAGTTGAGCCATCGTTTTTGTAATCGCCTTAGGCTGACCGCTTGATCCAGATGTGTATAAAATGATTTGCTGGGCATCGAGATCAAGTGTTTCAAAGGTTGGCGTCGATTCGCACTGGCTTGATTCACGTTGGTGCGATTCACGTTGATCGGAGTCAAGTCGATTGGATTGATCGCTAGAGCTTGACACCAATAGCATCATTTCTACGGAACCATCAATATTGTGTTTGTTTTCTGCGGCGCTAATTGAAGCCGCTATTACTGGATCACACAGTAGAAGTTCATATTGACTCGCTAACTCAATAAGGGCGTTAGGTTGGTAATTCCCAGGAAGAACAATGGTTTTGTTGGTCTGACTCAGTGCAAAGAAGCCGATAGCAAATAAGTACGTGTCATTGGAACAGAGTGCGATGTGTTGCTGCTGAATTCCTCTCAACTGAGAAACGAGAGTCGCAATGTCTGATTTAAACTGTTGCCATGTCCAAGTGCCTTGTTCAGAAAAAGAAACGGGATGTGAATCAGCCCGAGCGGCATTCATGATCTCGCTTAATGAAGAGAATTGGGTGGCGGTGTGGTTTGACATGTATCCAGCGTCCTTTTGGAGGGAGTTCCGAGTAAATTTTTAGTTGTTGCGCGATTTCGTGTCTACCGTTAGGTTTTTACGACGCACCCATACTCTAACGACCCATTCAATGGTAAAGAGTGCACCAATAAGGAGATAACTCACCAGCCCATTGTACAGTGTCCATACCTCAATGCTTTGAAAGCAGGTGTACAAAGCAATCGAAGCGTTAGCGATAAAAAACACACACCACACCTTGGTTACTTTACGTGTATAGACGACGCCGTGATGGGGTAAGTCGGGCTCTTGGAGCCTTGCGAGTCGCTCAATAATGGTCTGCGGCTGTTTTAAACTTTGGAAAAAGAGGGAAAACAAGCAAAGGTTCATAATGACAGGGTAGAAGGTTAACCATCCCTGTTGCTTAAAGAGAATACCCAAAAGAGTCAACGTGACGCCGGTTACGCCGGTGATGACCGCTAATTGTTTAAGCTCTTTAAGTTTGGCGCTGCTGGCAGAGAGAATTCTTATCGCAAAAAGTGCGACAAGAATTACTCCAATTATCTGAATGCCAAAATGGTCAATGCCGAAATACACGGCGAAAGGATAAGCAAGCAGTGCAATTGCAGACAACGCGGTCAGCAATGTTTGCATTAGTTGCCTTTCAATAACTCAGTGACTGATTCAACAACATCATTAACCGTACGCACGGCTTTGAATTCGTCAGGTTTGATTTTCTTGCCCGTTACGTTTTGTAAGTGGACAACAAGGTCAACCGCGTCGATGCTGTCTAAATCAAGATCTTGATACAGATGAGCGTCAGGGGTGATATCCGCTTCATCGATTTCAAAAAGCTCTACAAGTGCACTTTGTACTTGTTCAAACACTTGTTCTTGGTTTACATCTGCCATAACGGTTCTATTTACTGTTGGTTTGAGAAGAAATAAATTTAGCTAAATTAGCTACTGAAGAAAAATACTGGCGAGTATTCGTGTCGTCAGCATCAATAACGAAATTGTACTTTTTCTTGATGGCTAAACCAAGCTCTAAAGCATCAATTGAATCTAGGCCTAATCCATCTCCAAATAAAGGTGCCTCAGCCTCAATATCATCAATGGTGAGGTCTTCAAGGTTCAAAGCATCAATGATGAGTTGTTTAATTTCGTTGTGTAGTACTTCCATTTGCACCTACTTAATTTGTATATTCTTGGGGGAAAATAGCGCTGGCTAAATGTTCATTCAGTTTTCTTGCCGCTAAAGTCGCGTTGCTAGTTTGCTCTATAAAAGGCGCGACCTCAACTTTGTCCTTAACTTCTACAAGGAAAAGTGGCTTGGTTTTTGGTACTTGATACCACTTCGTCTCCTTTGTGAGAAAGCTGGGCGTCACTGATATATGAATAATGCGCAAATCTCGTTCAGTTCGAACGGCAATTTGTGCGGCGCCGCGTTGAAGTTTGACATCACTGTTCACTTTTGTCCGCGTGCCCTCTGGAAAAACCAGCAATACGTTACCTTGATTGAACTTATGTTCACACTGTTCGAGTAAATCTTCCGGTGCTTCATTGGGTATGTATCCCGCGCCTTTCACGACATGTTTCATGAACATATTTGACCAGATGGCCGATTTGACTAAGCAATCACACTGCTTAAGTAATGAGGCGATCAATACATAGTCAATCAGGCTTGGATGATTGGCGACGATGAGGCAATTCCGGTCTTGAGTGAGAAGCTCTTCTCCTTCGATCCGATAGTCAATGGCTCCAGTAAAGCGCATGAGACGACAAAATAGGTGAAAGCTCTGTTGTATGAGCTGCTGGACTTGAAGTTCTTGTTCCGTCTTATCTCGGTTGAAAAGGTGGATCAGTGGAATAAAAACAAAACTTAGCCATAGCCCCCCGATGCCAAAGACTGAGAAACAAAATCCGGTTGCGATTATTCGCCAATATTGATTTAACTTAGTGAAGAGCGCGTCCATGTCCATCCTTGTAAGTTATTGTTTAATCGCCACTCCCGGTGATCGTTAAGATAGTATTGCAAGAAATCCAGCCCTTGCGGTAACGTGTTGGTGGCAGATGCCTGCTTTTTGTCTTGTTTTGCTGTAATCGCAATTGTGTCGCCGTGATTTAACACCATTCCTAGTGCGTACCCCTGATATTCATTTTGTACATATTGTTGATAAGGCTCCGGGGCGGGTTCATCGAAATCTATCACCAATACCTTATGGTTAGGATGCTCGGTTAAATAGAGCCAAGCGTCGATGATGGCACTTTGGAAGGTATTCAGCCCAGCGGCAATAGACGTGGCTGGAATGGCCTTTTTTGCAGCAATGGTGGTTAACCCTGCGGCAGTGTTATGGACGGATTGCGAAAAGGCCATTGGCGAGGCTTCTTCACCTTGGACAATGTCTTTGATTAGATTGGCACTGCGCTTAAGTTCCCCATGTCGACTGGCAAAGACCAGATAATCAATCTCATGTTTAGCCAATAACTCTAAAGCCGTTTGTACCGCGAGTTTACTTAGGCTGCTCATTCGGCGACGCATCATTGGTGGAATATGATGAACATCGATTTGGTTATCTTGCGGCCAATCGAGAGTCTTGGCCCATTGTTGCCATTGGTCAGTTTGAGTTAATCCAGCAGACAGCGCAAAGTGGTCAATGATATTGAAGCAAGCTAATTGAGTTTGTTTTGACATAAGATATTGATTTGTTGCCTTTGTGACGAAATACTAGGGGCCATTCACAAAGACCATATTAATGACAAGGAACTGTTATGAAAACTATTAATGTAGTTATTTCGCTAATTTTGACCCTTCTTTTGGTAGGCTGTGGCAGAGTTCAACCTGTTATGAATGTTGAAGACCAACCCGTTGCCTATAACTTGACCAGTAAACAGGTGAAAAGTGCAATTGTCGATTCGGCGATGAACAGAGGCTGGGTAGTTGAAGACATCGATTCTGATAGTTTGTCTGCCAGTATAATGGTTCGTTCACACTCTGCGAAAATCAATGTTCAGTATTCAGAAAAGTACTATTCCATTACCTACGTGAGTTCGTCTAATTTGAAGGCGAGCGATGGAAAAATACACCGCAACTACAATCGATGGATCAACAACCTCAATGTTGATATCCAAAAGAAACTCTCTTTTTTAGCCGCACAATAATAAATAATTTGGTTAGGTTCATTCGTGTTAGATCAAAATACAGACCCATTTAATGCTTTAGAAGCAAAAACGGAAGCACAAAAGCTCGCGTTTGCTCCCATCGTTTTCCATACGGCTCGCACACTTCGCGACCTTAACATTCTCGAAGCGATTGATGAGGCAGGAAGCGACGGCCTGAGTGCCGAGCAAATTGCTTTGGCGACTGGCGTTTCCGAGTATGGCGTGAAGGTTTTACTTGATATGGCAATCAGCGCCCATATCGTTTTGTGGAACAAGCCGAATTACTCACTCGCAAACTTAGGTTTTTTCTTGCTCCATGATGGTATGACACAGGCCAATATGGACTTTACCGCCGACGTTTGTTACGCCGCAATGATGCATTTAACGGAATCCATTCAGGAGGGTAAGCCTGCTGGTTTGAAGGAATTGGGCGACTGGGAAACCATCTACCAAGGGTTGTCTCGATTGCCTGAGAAAGCCAAAGCGAGCTGGTTTAAATTTGATCATTTCTATTCCGACCGCTCTTTCCCTGTATTGCTTGAAGAAGTGTTTGCCTCTAAACCGAAGCACATTGTCGATATCGGTGGAAACACCGGTAAGTGGGCAATGCAGTGTTGCCAGCATAGTGATGAGGTCAAAGTCACGATAGTCGACTTGCCTCAACAGCTTGAAATGGCGATGAAAAATGCAGACGAACATGGCTTTGCAGATCGCGTTCACCCGTATCCAGCGAATATGTTGGATAAGAAACAATCTCTGCCGGAAAACGCAGATGTATGGTGGATGAGCCAGTTCCTAGACTGTTTTTCTCCAATGGAAATACTCAGCATCTTGAAGCGAGTGAAAGCTCAGCTACTTCCTGATTCTAAGGTGTATATCTTAGAGCTCTTTTGGGATGCTCAGAAATACGATGCTGCGGCGTATAGCCTCAATGCGACTTCACTGTATTTTACCTGCTTAGCGAACGGAAACAGCCGATTTTATCGTAGCGAAGATTTCTTAGAAATCGTTGAAGAGGCGGGTTTGGAAGTGGTTGAACGCACGGATGATATTGGCCTGGGCCATACATTATTGCAGCTTAAAGCACAGTCTTAACTTGAGAGTTTTGTAATGAAAAAAGAATCGACTCAAGTTGTGATTATAGGGGCAGGGCCTTCAGGCTCTGTCGCCGCTTCTTTGCTACATCAGCAAGGCATTGATGTTGTGGTGATTGAAAAATCACTGTTTCCTCGATTTTCCATCGGGGAAAGTCTGCTGCCTGCTTGTATGGAAGTGATTGAAAAAGCGGGAATGAAATCTGCTGTTGAATCAGCTCAATTTCAATTCAAAGATGGGGCAGCGTTTCATCGGAACGGCCAATATACGGAATTTGAGTTTGAAGATAAGTTTACCCAAGGGCCTGGAACCACGTATCAGGTTCAACGGGGTAATTTTGATAAGTTACTTGCCGATACCGCTGAAGAGCAGGGCGTTGAAGTTCGATATCAGCATCATCTAGATAGCATTGATATACAGGAAGAAAAGTCACGATTAAGTGTATCTCGTGAAGATGGCAGTCAATATCAGATTGAAGCGGACTATGTGTTGGACGCCAGTGGTTTTGGCCGTGTTCTGCCAAGGTTGCTTGACTTGGAAACACCTTCTTGTCTTCCTGCTCGTACGGCTTTGTTTACTCATATCATTGATAACATCGATCCTCTAGTTCATCCTCGTCACGATAGAAACAAAATACTCATATCTGTTCACCCTGAAGAGCCAGGCGTGTGGTATTGGCTGATCCCATTCTCGAATGGCGTTTCTTCTTTCGGTGTTGTCGGTAATCCTGAGTTCTTTGAACGGTACCCAGAGGATCGTATTGAAGCTCTACAGCAGCTAGCGAACGAAGAACTCGGTCTAAAACCTTTGTTGCGCGATGCTGAATTTTCCAACCCTGCAGGCGTGCTTAACGGTTATTCGGCTAACGTCAAGCATTTGGCTACTCACCGATATGCGTTATTAGGTAATGCAGGGGAGTTTTTGGACCCTGTTTTCTCTTCCGGTGTGACCATCGCGATGAAGTCGGCGCAAATTGCGAGTGAGTGTTTGGTGCGTCAATTCAACGGCGAACAAGTAGACTGGGGTGCAGAATATGCTAAACCGTTAACGGTTGGTGTTGATGCATTTAGAACGTATGTCGAAGGTTGGTATGACGGGTCGCTGCAAGAGGTGATTTTCTATCAAAATCCTAATGCGCGCATTAAGCAAATGATCTGTTCGATATTGGCGGGTTACGCTTGGGATGAAAGCAACCCGTATGTGAAGGATTCTAAGCGAAGACTGAGCGGTTTAGCGGAAGTTATTCGCCAAGAAAATGCATAGTGTCTTTGGATACTTAATATAAGAAAAGGCATCCAGTGACATTTCAGCTGCGATGCCTTTTTCATTTTCTGGAATGGATGATCTTGTAGAAAGCGCGCTTGTATTTGGTGACTTCTATTTCACGTGAGCGTTTAAAGCTTTGCTTCTTAGGAATCAGTTTCCACTCGAAACGGTGGGAACTGCAATCAACGAAGTTTCATTTGCCCCTATGTTTGAGTGAGTCATTTTTTGATAGCTTTTTATCTCTTCTCTCAAGCCTTGGAAGGTTTTTAACGCGCTATTAATGGCGAGTTTATTGACCAGCCAGTCGGGTAGCACGCCCCCCGGGTTAGCAAATGCGACGTATTCCAAATGCGTGATTCCGTTAGTCAACTTTTCTAGTTTCCATTGTGCCTTCACGTCAGTAATGCGGATGTATCCAGATTGCTCGGCTAGCATGTCTGGTGCATCTTTGATCAGTAGGATGAAAGCCGCCTCTTCAAAGTAGTAACGAGAATACGTCACCATATCTCTGTCTAGCGCTGGCCAAGGTGCTTTGAACTCTGTGTAAACGATATTTTCATTGGGGCTTATTTGTCGCAATACTTGGCTTTTCGATACGTTATCGATCCATTTGGGTACACGTTTGCTGTCTTCAAGTAATAACAAGAAAGCGGAGTAGCTGGTGGGGATAAACATCTGCGCGCGAATCTCAATTAATCCATCACTATGAGGTCGCGTGTGCAGGGTTATTTGATCTTCAGTTTTCACAAATTGCCAATGTGAGTTTGGCGAAGCAAAAACGCTAGAAGAAAAGAACAGCAAAATACAAAGGGGAACCGTGAACTGAATATGTTGCATTGTGTTCCCCTTGTACGCGCTTAATTACCTAAAGAGTAGCTTGTTAAGCGGTGTTTTTTCTATCCCAAGCACCAATAAATAAGTCAGTACTAACGAACCGATAAACACCGTCATGTCTTTTGTTAAATTCGTAAGCGCAGCAATAGCGACCACGTTGTTCATTAAAATGATCACTAACAGGTGGCTGACATAGATTGGCAATATACGTTTAGAGATAGAATAAGTAACGTCACTATCGCCAAGGTTTGGCTTAGCGAGCAACCACATAAAGCAGCCTAGCCCCCAAAGTGCTGTGCCGAATAAGAAATCATTGCTATTAAACGGTTGACCATAACTGTGTAAGACTGCGGCCTCTGCAAAATGAATCGCTAATCCAGCTAAGGCGATGAAGAGTGCTTTGGTGCTAGTCCAACGCAGTTCACGTTGCCTAATGGCAAACCCTATTCCGACCATTAATGTAGCGAAGAATGGCCCATTACGAGTGAAGATTGGCGGCTCGATTTCTGTGATGACCTGATAGCTGCCCGCGAGCACACCGTAACCGTATAGAACGATCCCAACAGGAATGATGAGAGACGATTGTTTCGAATTAATCAGAAACGCCAAAATAGCCACTGCACAGATGAGGGCTGGGATAAACCACAAATGAACCAAGCCCCCTTCAAACAATGTATTGAGCGGTGCTTGCATAAGGTAATTCCAATACCCTTGCCTTTCTGCAAGATAGCCGTGTTCAGCCACCACGCCGAGATTAAATGGCATGAGCAAACTTAAAACGCTCCAGACCACCCAAACTTTGAACAGTGGTTTGGAATAAGCTTTCATTGCATCGATAGGGCTATTCACGAGCTTAGGGTAAACAAAATACCCTGAGATAATAAAGAACAATGGCACAGCAAAACGGGTAATTTGGTTGAAGATGTAACCAAACCATGGCTCTTCGTTAGTGTGCCAATACCCAAGAAACATCTGACAGTGCATGGCAAGAATAACGAGCATGGCAACATTACGACCAAGCTCGATGCTGGCTATCTTCGCTTTCGCCTGCGTGGAATTAGAATGCATGATTTTAACCATTTAAAGAGTAGGGGTGTAGACTATCAAAGTTAATTTTACACCCCAAAAGAATTTGTCAGGCACTTTTTCAAAGTGCGCGCTGGTTAATATAAATCGCCACAGTTTAGGAAAACTGTCTTTCATTTGATGCGCTTGGTGAATGCATACTACTTAGGCATGACCTAGCTGATTACATGAGCTGAAATCTTGTGAGTAAAAAGATACCGAAAGTACAGGTGACTAACGACAAAATGGTGGTCAGTGCAATGATGTTAGCGGCTAGGGTCGAGTTTCCACCCATTGCGCGAGCCATGACATAACTTGCAGCGGCAGTGGGTGCAGCCGTCATCAGAAATATAAGCCCAAGTTGTTGGCCTTCATAACCGAGTGCGACGGCAGCGAGTGTGGCCGTTAATGGCGCGAGTACCAATTTGAAACCAGTCGCGAACCAAGTTGGGAGTTTGTCGTGTTTCAATGACTGAATATTAAGAGAGCCACCCGTACAAAGAAGTGCGAGAGGCAACGTCATATCGGCAAAATATTGTCCCGCATCGAGTGCCATTTTTGGAATCGGTAGGGACAGCGCATAAGCTAACACGCCGAGCATAATTGATATGATGAGTGGGTTACGGGTGAGCGTTTTACCTATCACAGAGAGTGCTTTTGGCCCGAAGCCTTTTTCAGACGGTGACAAAGCAATAACGGCTTGAATGTTGTACAACACTGTCGTTGAAGCAACGTAAACGGCAGCCAGTGCAACGCCTGAGTCACCGTATAATTTCGCCATATAGGCAAGGCCAATGATCGCCGTATTTGCGCGAAATCCACCCTGAATGATCACGCCTTGATCTTTTGGGTTCGGGAAGACCTGCTTTGTCACGACCATCGTAAAAAGAAAGAACAAAGCGTTAGCAATGAGACCGAAGATGACTAAACTGCCGCTGGTTGAAAAATCATGCTTAGATTGAACAATACTGAGAAAAAGCATCGCTGGCAGCGTCACTTGAAAGACCAATTTTGAGGCAATGTCGATGAAGTTTTCGTTGATCAAGTTGATTCGTTTAAGAAAAACGCCAAGAAATAACATGAGGCAAATAGGGCCTGTGACCGATGCAGAAAAGACAAGTTGCTCAAAAAGTGTGTTCATGGTTAGCCTCGAAATATAGTCACACATATTGTGCCTATATTATTGAACGATGAAAATTTAATTTGCAAAAAAGAACGAACGTGCTAAATATAAGGGAGTGAAATTATTTTGATGGTGAATATGAGTAAAGGCAAAGTGACCAAAGAGCACATTTTGAATACTGCGTTCGATCTAGCAAGTGTTAATGGCTTAGAAAGCTTGACCATTGGTGCACTGGCTAAAGAGTGTGGTATGTCAAAGAGTGGCTTGTTTGCACATTTTAACTCGAAAGATAATCTGCAGGTCAGTGTTCTTGAGTACGCAAATATGACTTTTACTCAACGTGTCATTGCACCAGCTAGAGAACAAACGGACATTAGCATTGAGCAGAAACTCACTGCGCTGTTGGACAATTGGTTGACATGGAACCACTCGTTTCAAGGCAGTTGTATGTTTTTGGATGCCTGGAAAGATACTCAGGTTGCGCCAAGTTCTACCCAATTGGCTTTGAAAAAAACCATCTCGACGTGGATTCGCTATCTTCAGATTCAAATCGAAAAAGGCGTAGATAGCGAAGAGTTCCGCCAAAATCTTCAACCAAGCCAGGCTGTGTTTGAGTTGTATGGGCTTTATCTGAGTGCGCACCTTTTCTATTC
The DNA here is from genome assembly GCF_002877365.1 of Vibrio sp. 10N.261.55.A7. GTDB lineage: Bacteria > Pseudomonadota > Gammaproteobacteria > Enterobacterales > Vibrionaceae > Vibrio. The sequence continues at coordinate 50,303 of NZ_MCWZ01000277.1, read as the reverse complement.
TATTCGTGGTGAAGAAGCGAGCTATGAACATTTTTGGAATGGCGTGAAGAGGTTACTTATCAGCTGGCGCGCTTAGGCCATAAAGAATAACATCGACGCCAACAATGTATCCGTTGGCTTTTTTAGAATTACAAATAGCACGGTCGTACTATTGTTGGTAAATAAAATAAAGGATTAATCATGAGTGACAAAATTTACTTTAATACATCAGCGCGTTTTAGCGTTAAACGAAGCGTGTTGAATCTTTCTACTCGCTTGCACCACACATTAGCGCCAAATCATGCGAAGAAAACGGCACGAAAACTGTTGCTCACGCCAGTTCGATCTAAGCCGAAAAACAGTGAACCCATTGGGTTGACAAAAGGCGAAGTCAAATGGAGTGGCGGGGAATTAAAAACCTATCAACTCGGCAGTGGACCTATATGGGTGTTAGGTCACGGTTGGTCGGGCACGGCGAGTCAGTTTTATCCACTGATGGAACATATTGCGAGCCGTGGCTATACGGCACTAGCGTATGATCACCCTGCGCATGGAAAAAGTGATGGCGTCCATGGTCATATTCCTGTGTTTGTTGAAGGGTTAGAAGCAATACTTGATAGCTTTGAGGAAGAGGTTGCTGGTTTGATTGCGCATAGCATGGGCACCGCTTCTTCTCTGGAGTGTCGTCACCGTAAAATTGAACACTGCCCAATGCTTCTCATCGCACCTGTTCTTGATTATCTAGACAACCTTTTTGGAAGTATTGCCCGTTCTGGTTATTCGATGCGCTTGTTTGAGGCGGTCGTGTCTGAGATTGAAGAGCAATATCACTACCCGATTCAATCCGTTAATCCTTATCAAAAGCTCTGTGCTAGAGAAGCACAAACCATCATCGTACACGATGAAAATGATAAGTTTGCCGATTATTCAGTGTCTCAGCGAGCATTCAATGAGATAGAAAATGTCACATTGCGCACGACGACAGGCCAAGGGCATGGAAGAGTCATGGCGTCGAAACAAGTGATGGATAGTTTTGATGAGTTAGTTAGCGCCAACTGATAGTTCTATTGGTAATTGGTATAGAAAAAGTGATGTGGGAAATATTTTAAAACTCTAATTATTTCAGCTTGTTAATGTAATTAACCTTATATTTGATATGGTTAACAACTTCGCGGTATGAATTATTAGAATCGTTAATTTTGTGTGACTCTATTGTTGTCAACTTCTCCTATAAGGAATGATAACAATGAATAGAAATGACAGTGTTCCACTTCCCACGAATACCCGAGAATGGTTTTTAAATCGCAATAGCATCATTATTATTGCAAACGTCTTTGTTTGTCTGCTGATGTACAAAACGCTGCCCTTTGATCCACAAGTGGTTTTGGGGCTTAGCCTGCTCACATTTATCGCAGTGTTATGGCTGACTGAAGCGTTGCATGTCACAGTGACTGCGATTTTGGTGCCCGTTCTCGCCGTCATCTTCGGCGTTTTTGATACACAGACTGCGCTCAACAATTTCTCTAACTCGATCATATTCTTGTTTCTTGGAGGATTTGCCCTCGCAGCCGCCATGCATACGCAAGGCTTAGATAAAGTCATTGCTGACAAAGTTTTAATTCTCGCCAAGGGTCGCATGAGTGTGGCTGTCTATATGTTGTTTGGAGTCACTGCGGCTCTGTCCATGTGGATAAGCAATACTGCAACGGCAGCTATGATGCTACCGCTCGTTCTTGGTGTGCTTAGTAAAGTGAATTCAGAATCAGGGCATAAGACGTACGTGTTTGTCTTACTCGGTATTGCCTACAGTGCGAGTATTGGTGGTATCGCTACCATTGTGGGCAGCCCGCCAAATGCCATTGCTGCTGTGGAAGTCGGCTTAACGTTTACTGAATGGATGGCTTTTGGTCTACCTGCTGCAATGATCTTGCTACCCCTGGTGATCCTTGTTTTGTATTTTGTTGTGAAGCCTGATTTACAGGGTGAATTTGAGCTCAATCGCCAAGCTGTCGAGTGGGATAAGGGTAAGGTTGTCACGTTGGCTATATTTGCTACCACGGTACTGCTTTGGATCTTTAGCAAGCCAATCAACGCAATGATCGGTGGTTACGCCAAATTCGATACCATCGTAGCACTCGGTGCGATTGTCATGGTGAACTTTGCACGAGTCGTTCATTGGAAGGATGTTGAAAAAACAGCTGATTGGGGCGTATTGCTGCTTTTCGGTGGTGGTATTTGTTTAAGTAACGTTTTAAAGGCGACGGGAACAAGCGTGTTTCTTGCGAATGAACTCAGTGAGCTGATTTCTCAACTTGGGATTGTACTGATTGTTCTGATTGTCGCCGCCTTTGTGGTGTTCTTGACAGAATTTGCGAGTAACACTGCGAGTGCAGCGCTGCTGATCCCTGTTTTTGCAACGGTCGCTGAAGCGTTTGGTATGTCCCCTGTGATTTTATCCGTATTGATTGCTGTCGCCGCGTCATGTGCCTTTATGTTGCCAGTCGCCACGCCTCCAAACGCAATAGTGTTTGGTTCCGGGCATATCAAACAAAATGAAATGATGCGTGTGGGTATTATTTTGAATATTGTCTGTATTGGTGCACTAACCATTATTGCTATGTTGTTTTGGGCGTAAGTTGTTTAGCTCTAACTAGTTTTCATTCAATGGGCAGAATCTTCTCAAGTGTTGGGGGAAGATTCTTTCTTTTTTTTGTTAAAAATTGCTGTACAAAAAATGAACAATCATTATTATATGCCGCAGTTATTCAGAGAGTTATGAAATGCAGCATCAAGTACAAGTAAAATTTCTACTATTAAACCTCAGTTTTGTAGATAGGCGTTTCCCTTTTATTTAGGCTTAACATAATATAATTCAACTCATTAACATTCGTGTTGATAGTAAACTTTTCATTAATTTAAATAAACAAGGGACATAAAATGTCTAACTCAATTACTGGTACTGTTAAATGGTTCAACGAAACTAAAGGTTTTGGTTTCCTAACTCAAGATAACGGTGGCGCAGACGTATTCGTACATTTCCGTGCAATCGCTTCTGAGGGCTTTAAGACTCTAAACGAAGGTCAAAAAGTATCTTTCGAAGTAGAGCAAGGCCAAAAAGGTCTTCAAGCTAGCAACGTTGTCGCTATTTAATTAGACGCTACTAGTAAGCTGAAATATTTGTAGAAGGTCGCCATTGGCGGCCTTTTTTACGTTTGATACGTTTGAGTTGAGCGTTTTAAGTGTTCAAAAATGAGTGAATACAATGACATGTGGTTTAAGCATGACTTTGGCATATCGATCACCGAGTCGTGACTATCTACTTTCCGTTGTTGCGGTGAATACCATAAATAGCGTGATCTAGAATTCGCCCTTCGATGTTTTCTCTATTGGTGATGACTCCTTCAAACTTCATTCCCACTCTTTCTGCCACTGCGCGACTTGGTTTATTTTCTGTTGCAGCTGATAATTCGACTTTATTCATATCGAGATCATCGAAAGCAATCTGAATAAGTTTGTTGACGACTCGTGTAACGATGCCTTTCCCTTGTTTGGACTGAGATAGCCAATACCCCACTTCCACTTTCTTAAGATCGTGATCGATACTGTTAAAGCTGCAGTTTCCAACAAGTTCATCGTGGTAGATGATCGCGCAAGTCATCGACTTTCCATCCGCATAGTCGTGAAGTGATCGTTGAACAAATAGACAGAAATCTTGTTCTGAATGGCAATGCTTAGGCCAAGCAAGCCAGCGAGATAAATAGTCTTTTTGGTCAAAGACAAGATCGGCATAGAGGGGGGCGAAAGACTCTTGAACCAATGCGATTTTTAGTTCGTTATCAATAGGGTAACTAAACACAGAAACACCACGTTTTAGTGAAAGAACAAAATGAAGCAGTAAGTAGAAATACGCTAGCAGACTCTAGTCAGAGTGGCTACAGGGGAAAAGAAGAAATGCGAGATTAGAGTGCAGCGATGCTGATAGCCAAGCATTTCAAGCCTGAAGCAACATCGCTGAGTGTCAATTTTCTAACCAGTGTGTGGTCGTGATTATTGATTGATATGAGCTTTAAAGCGGGCTTTTGTTTCTTCGTCTGCCTTGTCATACCAAAAATGCAGCATTTCTTCTGCTGTATCTGAAGATGCTGATGATTCTGGCAATTGTGCGGGTAGGGTGACGGGCATAACTGCGCCAGCGACTGCTACAGCAGCAATTCCACCGGCGCGATTGTAGTCTTCAACTTCGCGTTGGTAGTCTCGGCCTATCTGCATGCCTTCTTTCATTAACTTGTCTTCTAGCATTTCGACGGCTTGACCCGATTTATCAACCAGCGTCCAATCTAGTGCTTTGATTTGAGATTTTGCTTCACGTTCATTTCGATAGCGTGGCACATTGAAGGTAAGCTCTTTATCTTGTGCATTGAATTTAGCAATCACAGTATCGCTTTCAACTGTAATACGATCGTTGCTTTTGTCGAAATTAACCGTATAGCGAAAGGCAATTTGGTTGACGCCATCTGGGAGCGTTAAGGTTTTACCTGATGAGAAAAAGCCTCCAGAGAGTTCTGGTGTTTCCCCATTTGCCACGAGTAAGTCAATAGTATCTGGAACCTGAATTGTGACATCCGCCAACGCTGCTTGGCTAAGTACTAAGGCACAGGTACAAGAAAGGGTTTTTATTAGATTCATCAGTTTATCCTAACTTGAAACATAAAATTCACTCACAGAGACTGCCTAGTAAAGTCGATAAACGCAATAGAGCTTTGTGATAAGTATGCAAATTTCATCATTTGTTAATGTTTCGGCGTGTCGTTCTACTTTTATTATTTGATTTTGCTTTGAGCCAAGCATCACAGATATTCACCTAGCGGATGGACTATAGTTAACTATCATTCGATATTATGGAGATAGCGCCATGAGCCAATTTGTTCAGCTCGACAACATGTTAGTGTTGTCGCCTTGGTACAATATTGACTACTGCTTGTCCCTTCTTAATAAACAAATCTGATCGCCCCTTTCTACTGGTCTTTAATGCACCAGATTTTTAGTACAACTCAAATTATTCAACTAAAAAACCGTTAAGACCACGTTCCACATGCTCAGCGTAGCCTCATTCATATTTGCGCTCTGCTAGTTGGGAAATGTACGGCGTTTACACACGTTGTCTTGATGGATAGAAAGGATACGCAAATGAAACGAATTCCAGAGCCATTCCGCATCAAAATGGTGGAACCAATTAAAATGACCACGCTTGAAGACAGAACCGTCGCATTGAAAGAGGCGGGGCTAAACCCATTCTTACTTCGAAGTGATGATGTCTATATCGATTTATTAACCGACTCAGGTACGGGGGCGATGAGTGATAATCAGTGGGCAGGTCTGATGATGGGCGATGAGTCTTATGCCGGAAGCCGAAACTATTACCACCTATGCGAAGCGGTAGAGCACTTTTTTGGCTACAAACTGACCGTGCCCGCTCACCAAGGAAGAGGTGCTGAGCAAATTTTGTTCCCAGCCTTGATTGAAAGGATGCGTCAGGTTCGCGGAGGCGATAACCCGGTATTTATTTCCAATTATCATTTTGATACGACAGCGGGTCACATTGAGCTAAATGGCGGTAAAGCCATCAATGTACTTACTCAAGAAGCGTTTGATACAACAACCGCTTATGATTGGAAAGGGAACTTTGATCTCACTCGTCTTCAAGAAACGATAGAAGAATATGGCTCAAATAATATCTGTGCGATCATCACGACAGTGACTTGTAATAGTTCCGGCGGTCAACCTGTTTCCATGGAGAATATGCGTGCTGTCTATGAGATGGCGAGCAAGCATGACATTCCTGTCGTCATTGATTCTGCCAGGTATTGTGAAAATGCTTACTTTATCAAGCAGAGAGAGGAGGGCTATCAAGACGCAAGCATCTTAGACATTATTCGGGAGATGTATCAACATGGCGACATGCTGACGATGTCGGCGAAAAAAGATCCTTTAGTGAATATTGGTGGCCTGTGCTGCATACGTGATCATGAAGAGTTGTTTCAAGCGGTGCGCACGCGCTGTGTGCCGATGGAAGGTTTTGTCACTTATGGGGGGATGGCCGGTCGAGATATGGAAGCACTGGCTCGAGGCATGCACGAAGGTGCGGATGAAGATTATCTGCATTACCGCATCAGCCAAGTGGCGTACTTGGGTGAGCGCCTGAAAGAGGCAGGAATTCCCATTCAATATCCGACCGGTGGGCACGCTGTTTTTGTTGACGCAGCTAAGATCGTTCCTCATATCCCACCAGAGCAGTTCCCAGCACAGGTTCTGTGTAATGCACTTTACTTAGAGGCAGGGATACGAGCGGTGGAGATTGGCTCACTATTGCTTGGCCGAGACCCTGAAACCGGAGTGCAAAAGCCTGCAGAACTTGAGCTAATGAGACTGACGATTCCTAGAAGGGTTTACACTAATGACCATATGGATTATATCGCTGATGCGATCATTGAGCTGGCCAAACACGCGTCGCAACTAAAGGGGCTGGATTTTGACTATGAGCCACCTGTATTACGTCACTTTACGGCGAAGTTTGTTTCCCGTTGATTGCTGACTCGAACCCGTATCTTAATGGTACGGGTTATCCAAAACGGTTCCTCTAACGTTCGTTCTCTGGGGATACGATTCTCTCAATCTCACTTCTTCGTTCGCATCACTTTTAAAGTCCCTAACGTATCGATTTTTCTAGACAACGTTCAACTGTAGATCGCTCTTCAATTTGCAATATCTCTGTGATCTTAGTTCATATAAATCTAATTTATGTTTAAAAAATAGAGACTTACACTGTCGCTATACCATTAGCTTTAGTTTTTCCACTTTGTAGTGTCAATTTTTCAATTTATTGACTCAGCGTTGCTTTTGACGTGCAACAAGGTGATAACAATTGTCTATTTATCACTCATGCCTCGAAAGTGAATTTATTTTTTTGCCCTAATAATTAAGTTTCTCGAATACTAAAGGGGATGTGCTTATGAACCTATTTATAAGGACAGACAATGAGGCATAGATAATTAAGCCTAAATATAGAGGCGATGCCGAAACCTTTTAGAAACATTCAAGGAATGATAAAGATATGAATCGACTAACCATGTGCGCAGCGAGCGTTGCTATGGGCCTTTCTGGTCTAGCAATAGCAGCGCCAACAGCACCAAGTATCGATGTGTATGGATCAAATAACCTTCAATTTTCAAAAATTGAACTGGCTATGGAAACAACGTCTGGCTATAACCAAATGGTGACGTACCATGATGAAGCTAAAATTACGATCCAGTTTAATCAGTGGAGTGGTGAAACTGGTGATACTTACAAGATCTACTTTGATGGAGTAGAAGTCGCGACGGGCCCAATCAGTGGTGGTCAAACAGCAGCGAGTTTTACCTACCCTTCTGGTGGTTTATTTCAGATGGAAGTAGAGGCGTGTGATGCGACTGGCTGTAGTAAAAGTGCTCCGTCGGAAATAACGATTGCAGACACTGATGGTTCTCACCTTGCCCCTCTTGCAATGAACATAGATTCAAACAATAAAACGTACAACACTGACCCAAATACCGTCGTAGGTACCTATTTTGTAGAATGGGGAATCTATGGCCGTGACTATACGGTTGATAACCTTCCTGCGGATAATCTAACGCATATTCTTTACGGGTTTATTCCGGTTTGTGGGCCGAACGAGTCAGTGAAATCAGTGGGTGGTAACAGCTATAACGCGCTTATGACGGCGTGTCAGGGAGTCAATGATTATGAAGTAGTCATTCATGACCCTTGGGCGGCGTTCCAAAAGAGTTTCACTCAGGCTGGCCATGAATACAGCACGCCAATTAAAGGCAACTACGCAATGATGATGGCGCTTAAACAGCGTAATCCAGACCTTAAAATCATTCCTTCTATTGGTGGTTGGACACTCTCTGACCCTTTCTTCGATTTCACCACTAAAGCGAATCGAGATACGTTTGTTGCATCGGTTAAACGATTCCTACAAACATGGAAATTCTATGATGGTGTGGATATTGATTGGGAATTCCCTGGGGGCGGCGGTGCAGCAGCAGATTTAGGTGACCCAGTGAATGATGGCCCAGCGTATGTTGCTTTAATGCAAGAACTACGAGCCATGCTTGATGAGCTTGAAGCGACAAATGGTCGTACCTACGAACTGACTTCTGCAATCGGTGTGGGTTATGACAAAATTGAAGATGTGAACTATGCAGACGCTGTTCAATACATGGATTACATCTTTGCCATGACGTACGACTTTTATGGTGGTTGGAACAACGTACTGGGTCACCAAACTGCGTTGAACTGTGGCAGCTTCATGCGCCCTGGTCAATGTGATGGCTCTGGTGTTGATGAAACAGGTGAAGCATATAAAGGTCCCGCTTATACCGCTGACAATGGTATTCAACTGCTGCTAGCGCAGGGCGTGCCCGCGAACAAGTTAGTGTTAGGTACGGCAATGTATGGCCGAGGCTGGGAAGGTGTGACGCCTGATACGTTATCGGATCCAACCGACCCAATGACGGGCGTTGGTAACGGTAAACTGAAAGGCTCAACAGCACAGGGTGTGTGGGAAGATGGCGTCATCGACTATAAAGGCGTTAAAACGTACATGCTAGGTGCAAATAATACCGGTGTTAATGGTTTTGAGTATGGTTATGATGCTCAAGCGGAAGCGGCGTGGGTATGGAACCCGACGACGGGGCAACTGATCAGCTTTGATGATGATCGTTCTGTCAAAGCAAAAGGTGCTTACGCTCGAAGCCTTGGGCTAGCGGGTCTATTCTCGTGGGAAATCGATGCGGATAATGGCGATATCTTAAACGCGATGCACGAAGGTTTAGCGGGTGGAACAACTGAGCCTGTTAACAAGAAGCCTATTGCACAAGCAGGAGCGGATATTGCCGTTGTAGGGTCAGCGTCAGTAACACTTGATGGCTCAGCGTCGACGGATAGCGATGGAACAATTGTTACCCATCAATGGCAACAAACATCAGGTACGGCAGTGGTACTGCAAGGGGACAACACTGCGGTCGCTACTTTTGATGTTTCTGAGGTCGCTCAGACTGAAGTCTTAACCTTTGAGTTGACAGTGACGGATAATGAAGCCGCGACGGCAACTGACACGATCAAAGTCACAGTGAGTCCTGTGGATACTGGGCCGGTTAACTCTGCACCTGTCGCGACTATTTCCGCACCTTCACAAGTCAGTGCTGGTGACATCGTAGTCGTTGACGCGTCAGGGTCTACCGATGCTGAAGGTGACGTGCTCACATACACATGGAATGTTCCAGCCTCGATTGGTGCAACAATCCAAGGCGCGACAGTAAGCTTTGTGGCGGGTGAATATACGCAAGATACTACGTTAGGCTTTAGCGTAACGGTCAGTGATGGTCAATTGAGCACTGATGCTGCTGTTGATGTCGTAGTACTGAAGCATACAACGGGTGGTGGTACTTGTACGAACCTTTGGGACACTGGCGCGGTATACACTGGAGGTCAACAGGTTTCGTGGGCTGGAAAAGTGTATGAAGCGAAATGGTGGACGACAGGTGAAGACCCATCAACAACGGGTGAGTGGGGTGTTTGGAAGGACATGGGCGCTGCAGATTGTGCAACAAACTAATCGATGGAGTTTAGCTGGTGTCTAAAACCCATCACCAAGCCTGTGTAAGGATATTCTTACTAAGGCGTTAATGAAAAGCTCTGCTAACTAGCAGAGCTTTTTTCTTGGCTCGATATCTCTTAGACCCTTAGGCATTTTTATTGATAGACAAACAATGTAAGCGCACATCTAAGGCTGCTATTTTGATTGAATAGCAATGTATTGTTTATGCCATGCCGATCTAATCATCACTCTTTCATTAACCGTTTACAGCTCGAACCTTGCCTTGCTTGAGGTTCGTTAGAACTTGGTTTTTAGGGCCATCCGCAATAATGCTGCCTTTTTCCATCACAATGACTCGGTCGACAATATCTAGCATGGATGTCTTATGGGTAATTAAGATCAGGGTTTCTTTCTCTGTCATTTGGCCTAACTGGTGCTTGATGTGCATTTCTGAACGGTTATCCATCGCACTTGTTGGTTCGTCCAGTAATAGCACGGGTGGGCGGCCTAAAATAGCACGTGCAATTGCAACAGCCTGTCTCTGTCCGCCAGACAGGAGCAATCCTCCTTCACCCACCTGACGTTCAAGCCCTGCTGGATCTTGCTGAGTAAACACGGTCACGCCAGCTCGGTTAGCGGCATCCATGACATCTCTGTCATCTGCGAGTGGTCGACCAAGCGTAATGTTGTCGCGAATAGAACCATAAAACAGGTTACTGTCTTGTGGGACACAACCGATATTGCGTCTGATATCGATGTGGTGCAGTTGTTTAATATCGGTATCATCGATTCGAACACTGCCTTCAATGGGTTGGTACAATCCCATGATCAGGCGTTCCAAGGTTGTTTTGCCCGAACCAATACGACCGATAATGGCGACTTTCTCACCTGGGTTAATGGTTAAGCTCAGCTCACGAATAGAAGCAATTGGCGCATCAGGGTAGTTGAATGTCACGCGATCTAACTCAATCTTTCCTTGCACGATAGGGCGATGAATATAGCGTTTACCCTCTTCTTGTTCGTCAGGCATGTCCATGACTTGCTCAATGATCGACATGGAAGATTTCGCTTGATTATAGCGAGTAGAAAGAAGCGAAAGTTGAACCATAGGGCCAATGGCACGCCCACTGAGCATGGTGGCCGCGATTAGGCCACCCATTGTAAGTTCGCCTTCGGCGATTAGGTATACACCCACGATGATCATGCCAACATTCGACGCTTGTTGAACAAATCCAGCGGTGTTTTGTATGCCATCAGTTATGCGTCGGCTCTTGATGTTCCAGTTGGCCATATGCGCTACGGCTTCTTCCCACCGATATTGGAACTGGCTCTGTGCGCCGAACAGTTTAACGGTTTCTAAACCAGCCAAGCTTTCGATCAAGTTAGCGTATTTTTGAGACGCCAGGCGGGATCCTTCTTCAATCGCCCTGCGCAGTGGACCTTGTATTAAGAGAGAGTAAATAACCAGAATCAGTACGCCGATGACAGGAACATAAACGATATCTCCCGCCATAAGCCAAATGAGAACCAAGAACAAAAGTGCAAATGGCAAGTCAATCAGTGACGATATTGTCGCTGAAGTGAAGAACTCTCGAATGGACTCAAACTCTTGTAAATGTCTTGCAAATGCACCGACTGAAGGCGGCTTGGATTCCATGCGAATGCCAAGCACTTTACTAAATAGCTTGGATGAAATCAGAATGTCTGACTTTTTCCCTGCTACATCAATAAAATAACTTCGAAGAAGTTTTAGCAACAAATCGAACAAGAAGATGACAAATATACCACTCGCTAACACCCAAAGCGTCTCGAATGCCAGGTTGGGTACGACTTTATCGTAAACAAGTCGAGTAAACATTGGCGCAGCAATCGCAAAGATATTAATTAAAATCGAGGCGATAAATACGTCACGATAGATGCGCTTCGATTGCCAAATAGTGCTCCAGAACCAGTGTCCTTCACGCGTTTTTAATATTTCGGGAGATCGTTCATCGTAGCGAAACTGTTTCTTTACTAAAAAGTAACGCCCGTTAAAGCGCTCTTCCAACTCACTTAGGGGAATAGAAATAGGAACCAATCCGGATTCACCAGTGACGATCTCAGCTTCTTTTTTTTCCGCATTAATACTGTTCAGTACGCAAGCGTCTCCGCCTTTGAGCAATAATATGACTGGGAGAATCAGCTCTGGTATTTCAGAAAGAGCGGCTCTATTTTCTTTTGCAACCAAACCGGCACGCTCTGCAGAGCGCGGCAGTAGAAAAGGGGTCAATTTCCCCTCAGATAAAGGGAGTCCATTAATCAACGCTTCTGGAGAATTAGCCAATCCATAATAGCGGCTCACGTAAATGAGCGAATTCAGTAGCGGGTCCTGCATTCAGTTAAACCTTCAATGTTATTTATCGACAATAAAGCCTTGGAAAACTTCAATAAAGTGCTCTGATAAAAAGTCGAGCTGTGTTTGCGTTTCTACTCTAGACGCGATGGTTTTAATGCCAAGGTTATGGGCAGTTCGAGATATTGAGGTTAAAGTGAATTTCTGTTTTTCATCATCTAGATGATGGGTAAACAGGTAATCTAGTTTCACATAAGCAGGTCTGAACTCGTTGATGTAATCAAGCGACTGGAAGTTTCGACCGTAGTTATCAACACCGAACTCAGCACCGGCACTTCTTACAGCGTTACAGAATAGGGCAGTGTGGTGAGGCGATGTATTAAAACAGGTTTCTGGTATTTCAAAATGAAGCCTGCCCGCGATTTTAGGGTGCTTAACCAATACTTGGCTGATCCAACGGATAAAGCTCGGCTGAGAAATACTGCTTTGTGAAATGTTAATTGCCAATGGATCGGTTATTTCGTTACTTTCAAGCTTATCTATCATGGCTTGAATGACATATTGATCGAAAATATGGCTGGCGTTCAGCTGCTCAAGGGCGAATAGGTATTGATTTGCGCTAAAGCGTTCGCCATCTTTCTCAATCGACGAGAAAACTTCACGGTGATAGGTTTGCCCCCAACTGTTGTTTGCCGCTTGGAATCGGAATTGGAATAGGTCGTTATTGATTGCTTCTTCAACCAATGATTTCCATTGTTGTTTACCCATGATGTTCTTGTGACTGTCGCTTGAGACGTAACCATAGGTAATTTCAGGATTCGATTTTGCATTGGCTAGAGCATTATCGAGTAGCGTTAAGATCTCTGTTGAAGATTTAGACTCTTTAGTGTGTACAACGCCTAGTGCCATATTGAGAGTAGAGGTTCCAGTTGGGTCGGGGTTAATATCTCCGACATAATTGATCACACTTTCGGCGGTAATTTTGAGTTCACTGTCATCCATATTTGGGAAGATAAACCCAAACTCTTCGGTGGAAATACGAGCGATGGTCATATTAGGGAACGAAATGGATATTTTGAGGTGTTCGGCTAAGTGTTGAACCATGCCATCGCCAGACTCGTAGCCTTTGTCATCATAGAGCTCTTTGATAAAACCGGCTTCCAGGATGATAACGCCTCCACCAGAATTTTCATTGAGCCACGAGCTTAACTGGTTCATGTAGTAAGCACGGTTGCCAAGTTTGGATACAGGGTCTATATACGCGCGCTCACGAAGCTGTTGAGCTTCTTTAGCCTGCGCTCGGAAAGCAGATTCAACCTGAGCAGACATGCTATTGATACCATCTACCACATAGATGAGGTCTTTAGTCGTTGGTCTTGGTAAAGGATCACCGAACTGGTTTTTGGCGACTTGTTCCATTTTCTCTACGATGAGTTGAAGTGGCTTCAATGCGCGCTTAAGAATAAACGCTATAGAAAGTAAGCCAATGGAGAAAATCATGGTAAACGCGATCGCTAGCCTTTTTAATGCAATCCAGAGTTGGCTGTAAGCCCCACCTGGGTGGCTGACGATTTCAACCTCAGCTAATTGCATCCAACCACTGGTCACAACACGTCGGTCATGAATTCGTTGGAATAGGTTCATGTCGGTAAACCATGTTGGCACGTCACTCGGTTTCACGGGATAAGAGCGAAGTATTTCTTCACCGCTATCCAAGAATATTAGCCGAACAACAGCATAGCTACTGCCATCAAACAAGGCGTTAATCACCGATTCAACGGCAACGGTGTCCTTGTTTTCTAAATAAGGAGCCAGAGCTAACCCTACAGTGTTGATGGTGTTGTTAATTTCAGAGCGTTGCTGCTGCTCTAAGTTATCTCGTGTGGTATTGAATTCGATAATAAATACAGATGCCATTAGCATCATAAATACCGCAATCATACCCGCGACAAGCTGTTTATATAATGTCATGTTGCTTACTCATCGTAACTAACAATTGGTTTGTTAAGTTTTAGTGATCGTTCTCTTGCTCTTAGGTCATTCCATAAGCTCAAGCGAGAGGATTTGCCAGCGAGCTGGCCTTGCTTCGATTTCATTAACCATAGATTTTTACCATTGAAACTGTAGATCGGTAGTAAATCTCTTCTTTGTGAAGCGAGTTTAATCTGGCCATTTATGTTGTCTAAGATCACCGGTTCGGCACTCGGTGTTGAATAATACGCGAGAACCATATGAAACTGATTTAACTCTATCGCTTTAACATAAACTAAACGCAGTTTCTTGTCTGAAACACCGAGCTCAAGTAGGGAAAAATATTTGGCGATTGTAAAATCTTCGCAGTCACCCGCATTGCTACCTAAAAACTCTAGTGGTGTCGCCCAGTAATCCTTTTTACCCCATAAATGGATATCGTTGACAAAATTGAGCTGGTTAAAAAATCGGTTAACTTCGGTCAACTGGTCTTTCTCAGGAAGCCCTTTGAATACAGCCAGTTGTTTGCGCCAAGTTTCGACGCGTTGGCCTGCTCGTCCACCATAGGTGCGACTGACGGCATCAACCCACTGTTGCTCTTTAGTATTTAGAGCAACACTGTTTGATGTTGAAAAAAGCAGTAGCAACAGTGCAAGGCTGTATTTAAGCATGGTTATAAATACATTAATTTGTCGGTGCACATTGGCTTTACATAGAGCATTTTGGGTGTGTCTTCTCCATTCCTTTGAGAGCGGTGGATATCTATTCTTTTAAAGCGTTCTGCTGTGCGCTGAGTATCGGTTTGAGTAAATAGTTCATCACCGTGCGCTTACCCGTAATAATGTCAACCGAAGCTGTCATTCCAGGAATGATAGGCAAGGTGTCTTCCTTTCCTAAACTGGTTTCATTGGTTCGAACACGAACTAAGTAGTAGCTGTTTCCTTCCTCATCTTGGGTCGTATCCGCGCTTATGTGTTCCAATGCTCCTTCTAGTCCACCGTACTTGGTAAAGTCATAAGCACTAAACTTAACGATAGCGGTTAATTCTGGTCGTAGGAAAGCGATATCTTGTGGGGCAATTTGAGCTTCAACTAGTAGGGTATCTTCTGCTGGTACTATTTCAACAATATCCATACCTGGCTGAATAACTCCGCCGACCGTATTAACGTACAGTGTTTTGACTGTTCCATTCACTGGGGAAACAACGGTGGTTCGGTTTACCCTATCTTCAAGACCGACAGTCGATTCAGTAATGGATGAAAGCTTGTCTTGAGCTTGATTAAGTTTCTCCTGCTGCTCGGATCGGAATTTTTGCGCAGTATCTATTCTGCTTAACATAGATTCTCTGATAGCAGACCGTAGTACAGGCACTTTTAGCTCACTTGATGTCATTTCACGGCGAGTATCGTTGACTTGTCTTTGAAGTTTGAGTAACTCAATCTGAGGAACCACACCTTCGTCTGCGAGTGGTCGGGTGATCTCTAGCTCTTTTTGTGCAAAGTTATAGCTTTGGCGTAGGTTCTTCACACGAGCTTGGATCTCAACGAGATCTTGCTGTTTCTGTGAGACTTGCTGGTCTATCACCGATATTTGGTTTCTGAGCTTATTGAGATCTTGACGATACTCGGCGATCTGCCTTGAAACTAATTTAGGTTGAGTTTCTGCAAGAATAGGGGGAAATGCTAATTTTCCGTAGTTAAGTGTGACGTTTTCACGCCAGTTACTGGTATCGAACTCTTCATTGATGACAACGCTCGTCATTGAAGCCGACAGTTGGAGTACATTTGCGGTTAAGTTAGCGACTTGCTGCTCTCGTTCTCTAAAGTCAGAACGAAAGCGAGTATCATCAATAAGCAATAGCTGCTGCCCTTGCTCGACGATGTCACCTTCTCGAACCAAGATTTGTTTGACCAAACCACCTTCCAAATTTTGAATCACTTGGACTTGCGAGGAGGGAACGACCTTACCCTGCCCAACGGTCACTTTGTCTATTTCGGCCCATGATGACCAAGCAATAGCAATGATAAAAAATAAGATCATGACCCACAGCATTACCCGAGCACTGCTGGGTGTATTGAGCAATAGTGCTGCTGTTTTATCGTCGACATATTCTAATTCTGTCGGGGAGAGCTTTTCGTAACTACTTTTGCTCACAGGTGTTTCCTTACCCTAGCTATTATTCTATTGATTTTATTACTACTTGGGCCAAATGTTAAGTTATTGATAAGTAATATCAGTGCAATGTATTGGCTTTGGGTAATAAACAGCGTTGGCTTTGTGACATATCATTGAGTTTAGCTCTCTTTTCAATATATGTACCAGACTTGAATTTCTAATGTAGGCTTGAGTTCTGTGTTCTATCAGAGCACAATCTAAGAAAAATTATTAGGAGTGGAAATGGAGCTTTCAGGAATTCGTCGAGAGTACGCAAAAGATGGACTAAGACGCAGTGATCTTAATCCAGATCCAGTGGAGCAATTCAATATTTGGCTTCAGCAAGCCATTGATGCCAATATGACCGATCCAACCGCGATGACGGTAGCGACAGTGGATGAGAGTGGTCAACCTTTTCAACGTATAGTACTGCTTAAAAATGCTGACAAGAATGGGTTTGTTTTTTACACCAACCTTGGTAGCCGTAAGGCACAGCAAATCGAAGGAAACAGTAAGGTTAGCCTTCATTTCCCCTGGCACCCAATGGAACGTCAAGTTCATATCACTGGTACCGCAGAGAAGCTTAGCGCCGTCGAAAATATGAAGTATTTCACTTCGCGCCCCAAGGATAGCCAAATTGCTGCGATAGCAAGTCGTCAGAGTAGCCGTATTTCTGCTAGAGGGGTTTTAGAGGGAAAATTTTTAGAGCTCAAGAAGAAATTCGAGAAAGGTGAAATACCGGTACCCACTTTTTGGGGAGGCTACCGGATTAGACCTGAAACCATTGAGTTTTGGCAAGGTGGTGAACGTCGACTGCACGATCGCTTCTTGTTCTCTCAGCCGAACGGCCAGTGGGAAATAGATCGTTTAGCGCCATAGGTACACGCTCAATGAATGTGTAAATATGATTGACGGAATACTAAATATAAAGCCGCTTTGAACAGCGGCTTTATATTTAGTGAGGGAAGGCGGATGCTTCTTTTTCCTGCCTAATCTAACTAGTTTATTTCGCGAATAATTCTGAAACCGACATAGTTTGAAGCTGACGAAGGTGCTACGAACAACCGTTCATGTGCATAAGCCATAGCTGGTGAGAAGCTCCAAGCGCCACCTTTAGACATACCACGTTTGTCGTTTGTCCACTCCCAAACGTTACCTACCATGTCATACAGCCCCATGCTGTTTGGCTGGAATGCACTCACTGGGGAAGTGCTGGTATTTGACCATGGAGTACCACTCCAGCCTGTATTCGCTTCACCGGGTTGGAATTTATCACCCCACCAGTAATTCGTTTCTGCGCCTGCAAGTGCCGCAATTTCCCACTCGTCTTCTGTTGGTAGACGATAGGTATAGCCCGTTTGCTCGCTTAACCAACGGGTATAGGCATTGGCATCATTTTGGCTCATACACACGACAGGCGAGTTCATGTATTGCTTGAAGCCTGGATTTCTCCAATAGCTGTCTGAAATAGGTGTAATCTCAGAGTTTTTGATCGTCGTGCATACTTTAGTCAGCTCTGCATCGGTTTGGTAATTGGTGCTATCGATAAAGTGTTCAAATTGTTGAACCGTCGTCGGTGTGGTTCCTATCGCGAAAGCATGATCAAGGTGAACTTGCTTAGAACCATGCTCGCCAATTAGATATGTGCCTGGCAAAAATGTCACTAGATTCGGTGCTGAAGCGTTATTACTCAATGCATCCGCAAATATATGTCCGGCTTTTAGTTCATTTTGATTTTCGTGAAGTACGGCTCGAAGTTGGTGGTCTGAATTGACGGTGAGCTCTTGGTTGAATGAGCTGTAGCCTTCCTTCGATACTTTGACCATGTGTGCGCCTACTGGCAACATGATTTCAACTGGAGTGCTTCCATAGTTCACACCGTTAACGGTCACTCGATCATTGTATTGATTTGAGCGTACCATCAAGTTAACCCACGCTGTTTCTTTCTGTTTTACTTGAGATTCGTTGTACTGGCCTGGTGCGAAACAGAATTGAGAATCAATATTTAACAGTGAACAAGCTGTCGCTTCAGTTGGCCTAGCATCAAGCTGGACATCCATAAGAACACGGTAGCGCTTACCATCATAAAATCCAGAGTCAGTCGTTTTATGACGTAGCACATGAATATTAAGAGAGACTTTATCAAGGTTTTGCTGGACTAAGTTCTGTTCAGATGTGTCACTGATGAGTGACGATTGAAATTGCTTAACTGATTTTTGTAGAGCTAAGTCTACGGTTTGTTTATCACACTGCGCGATCGTCATAGAAGCGGCACAAACATTAGTGAAACTTACTTTCTGTTCACCAGATTGTTGCAGTTCTAGTTTCAATCGATCTGCACGAGCCCGTAGTTTGGAGTGATCCAGTTGCGTGATGCTCTCTTCGATATTATCGACGTTTGATTGTTTCTGAGTGAGACTGTTTTGTTGTTCGGTAAGACCTTGTTCTGCTTCGAGGCGTAGAACTTGGTTTTGTTTCACGTCTGCCCAAGCACTTTGGTAGGCAGACTGTGATGAAGAAAGGTCGAGCTCTGGCTCATCGATCATGCGTGAATAATCACGCTCTAAATTTGATTTAGACTTTTTTAACGCCTCATCAAGTTTTTTAGCTAACTTATTAAGCCTGTTTAACTCGTTTTGCTGCGTATCGACAACCTGTTGCTGTGTGTCTCTGTCTTTCATAGCATTCGACAGTTCGGAATGCTTAGTAAACAAAGCATCATCAACGGCAAGTACTGATTTTGGAGCGTCTTCTGCAATCGTCGATGTTGCTACCAAACCTGGCGCGAGTGCTAGTAAGAGAGCGGGTAAACCTTGTCGCATTATCTTCCTACTTCATCAAATTAACTAGTTGTTCTAAATAGAAGCGCCATCTTACCTTGGGTGACATTGAACAACCTAGGGAAAATGGCGTGTGTGTTACATCGTCAAGAAATGGGCATAGGCCTTATTTCATAACGATCAGCTCTCCTTGCTAGGACGCAGTTTTACCCAGATGGTATCACTACCATTGATAGTAAGTACGCGGCTGTATGTTTCGTATCCATTTTTTGAAACGCTTACTTGGTGGCGACCATTTGGAAGAACGACTTCGACTGGAGTGCTTCCATAATCAACGCCGTTGATGACAACAGAATCGTTATATTGGTCTGAACGAACAGTTACATTAGCCCATTTCTTATCGTTCTTTTTTGGCGTAGATGCTGTTTCACCACGTAAACAGTATCGAGGAGAAACATCGAGCAGTTTACATGCAGCCACAGCTTCAGGCTTCGCTTGAAGCTGTGCTTGAAGTTGCGTGAAATACTCATTGTTTCCTTCGAAGCCGCTACGAATAACTTGGCTTTCTTGGATATGAATATTCAGTTGAACGCCTTTTAGATTCTGTTTCGCGATAACCGATTCTGTAAGGTTGCCAAGCAGTTTTGCTCTGAAAGATTTAACAGCTTTTTGCTTAGTTAGGTGGCTGCCTTGGTTGGCACATTCACCCAGTGTCATGGTTGTAGAGCACGTTGTCTTATAGCTTGTTTCAAGCACGTCACTCTCACGCAATTCCGATTGAATTCGTTTCACACGGGCTTCAACTCGAAGTTCTTTTAAGTTTGAAAACTCAGTGTTTAGGCGAGCTTGTCTCTGTTTAACTTGAGAAAGGCGCATTTCTGCTTCAGTGATAGCTTGGCTATTTTCAAGATCATCAGCCTGATTTTGTTTTACAGCAGCCCACGACTCTTGGTATTTCTTTTGGAAAGAGACGAGATCGGTTTCTGGATCTTCAAGGAGGCGGCTATATTGCTTATCCAGTGCTGACTTCGCTCTGTTACGCTTAGCATTGAGTTCTTTCTCATCACGCGTTAATCGAGCTTGTTCATTTTTAAGCTGCTGAAGTTTCCCTCCTTCAGTCTCAAATTCTGAAGCAATAGTAGCGAGTTCGTTTTGCTTAATATTGATTTTCTCATCGATAGCTGCAACCGGATCAACCTGGTTGGTTTCTTCCGCATTCACCGATAGAGACACCCAAAAAGGGCTTAGCGCAAGCAAGAGCGCTGGGATTCGACGTTTTATCATAGGTCCCTGCAACAAATTGACGTGTTAACCCACTTAACCAGTGGAAAAGACAAACTTTTGACGACGTTCAAGGTCGTCTCATATTCTAAATATTCTTTCTATTTACACGTATAATTTATCAATAACAAGTTGATAAAAAATGTGTTCTATAGATTTTATGTCATGCATCGTCCATTTTGGTCTTTATCTTAAAATATGCAAGTCCATAATTTGATGCAGCGTCCATCTATTTCGATTGAAAGCTGGTTAACCGTAATTAATGTGCGCTTGATCATTATTCATTTTTTAGAAGTGGCGAACTTTTCAACAATGTGTTCATGCGCATATGAGTGTGATTTTACATGATTTGAAGTTATTCAAGAGAGTTATTAAGCCCGGGTATTTTGCTGTAACATGCGAATTCTGAAATCCGTAGGTCGTTGAAAATGTCAGATATGAGTAAGCCAATAAACAAAGGAACCGATGAAAGAGCCAATCTTTTGTCACCCAAACCCGCTGAACTGGTTACTTTGCCATCATTCATGGACTGCCATGATCATCAATACACTCAGATTGTGATCGGCCTAAAAGGGACAGTTGAGTTTGAGGTGTCTGGGAAAGGTAACTTAGTTGGACCTGGTCAAGGCTGCGTTGTGACTTCTGGAAATGATCATGCTTTTGGTGGCGTTATTGGTGGCTCTGATATCTTGGTTCTCAACATGCCTCCTCCAAAAAATGACGACCCGCTTATTTTACAAAAACTGAATCAACTCGCACTAGAAGATACCTATTTCCAGTTAGATGGCTCGATACAAAAACTCATT
This sequence comes from Vibrio sp. 10N.261.55.A7, assembly GCF_002877365.1. Taxonomy (GTDB): domain Bacteria; phylum Pseudomonadota; class Gammaproteobacteria; order Enterobacterales; family Vibrionaceae; genus Vibrio. The sequence goes on along the minus strand of NZ_MCWZ01000277.1, from coordinate 29,363 downwards.
CAAATGTTGAGTGTTGAAATGCAAGCCAGCCCTGATGACTTGTTACTGAGCCGCGCATGCAACGATACGGTTATTGCACTTCTTCAACGACATATGCTGAATTATGAACCATCAAAGAAAGAGTCGCGTTTTTCTCTTGATGCCATTGATCGCTATATTGAACAGCACTTGAGTCGAAAAATTACCGTAGCGCAGTTGGCAGGCAGTGTTTTCCTTGCAGAAAGCCATTTTCATCATCTGTTCAAATCGCAGATGGGTATTACTCCGCATCAGTATGTGCTGGGAAAACGTATAGACTTTGCAAAATCATTGATCGAGAAAGGTCAGTATACGTTAGGTCAAGTAGCTGAATTCACTGGCTTTTCCTCTCAGAGTACCTTTACTCACGCATTTTCTCGCCTATTAGGTATGTCACCAAGGCATTACAAAAAAACACATAATGTTAAGTGATTGATGATTTCCGGCATAATCAGTTGTCTAATTTATCGTGACTTTGTTTAACTTCTGTTAATGATCGTAGAATACAGCAAATAACTCGGAGTTTTTGACAAGTAATCAACTCGGCCTCAAAATACACTGCCAGCCATGGTAGGAAACCTAGAGATTCTCTTTAGGTGTGAGATTGAGGAAAACCATGTTTACAGCGACTAATGTGTTGAAAGCAGAGTTTGTGGATCAGCCACTTGATGCCTTATGGGCACAAATCTCGCCACTGTATATGGTGGACGAATCACAATGGCTGGAGCAATTATTGCCCCTTGCGACTTCTTCAGATGATGAAAAACGGCTGATTGAGAGTAAGACTACTCAGCTAATCGAAGCGATACGTGCTGATAAAACGTCGATTCAGATGATCGATGCTTTGCTTCTTGAATACAGTCTGGACACACATGAAGGTATTTTGCTGATGTGTCTTGCAGAAGCACTGATGCGAATTCCAGATAGCGCCACAGCTGATGCATTAATCAAAGACAAGCTCAGCGTTGCAGATTGGCGATCTCACCTCAAAAACTCAGATTCAGTATTCGTCAATGCGTCTACATGGGGCTTGATGCTCACTGGAAAAGTGATCGGCTTATCTGAAAAAGAGTCGAATAGCCCTTCTCAAGCAATGAATCGACTGGTTAATAAGCTTTCTGAGCCTGTTATTCGTCAAGCAATGAATCAGGCGATGAAGATCATGGGCCACCAGTTTGTTCTTGGTCGCAGTATTGATCAAGCTCAGAAGAACGGTGCACCTTTAGTCAATAAAGGCTACAGCTATTCTTACGACATGCTAGGCGAAGCGGCGCTAACGACAGCCGACGCCAACAAGTACTTTAAGAGCTACCTCATGGCCATTGAGTCTGTGGGGCGTCAGGCTAAAAATCAATCGAATGGACCGTTGTCGTCTGTATCGATTAAGCTATCAGCACTGCATCCAAGATATGAAGTCGCCAACTCGAAACGTGTCTTGGAAGAGTTATACGCAACAGTGATGGAACTGCTTGATAGAGCGATAGAGCTCAACGTAGCGATCACCATTGATGCGGAAGAGGCGGATCGTTTAGAGCTTTCTTTGCGCCTGTTCGAAAAAATGTACCGCAGCGAAAAAGTACAAGGCTGGGGAAAACTGGGTCTCGTTGTTCAAGCGTACCAAAAGCGAGCGTTAGCTGTATTGGGTTGGTTAGCTGGACTGGCAAAAGAGCAAGGCGATCAAATTCCACTGCGCTTGGTGAAAGGAGCGTATTGGGATACTGAAATCAAACTGTCTCAACAAGGTGGTTTCGCCAATTATCCTGTGTATACCCGCAAAGAAGCGACGGATGTTGCTTACTTAGCGTGTGCTCGATTCTTACTGAGTGAGCACGTGAAAGGTCATATATTTCCGCAGTTTGCTAGTCATAATGCCCATACAGTAACGGCCATTTCGGTCATGTCGACGCATGATCAGTTCGAGTTTCAACGCCTACATGGAATGGGAGATTCACTGTACAACCACGCTAAAGAGGCGTTTGGCCAACCAGTCAGAATCTACGCTCCTGTCGGTAGCCATAAAGATCTTCTGCCTTACTTGGTTCGTCGATTACTCGAGAACGGTGCCAATAGTTCATTTGTTCATCGCTTGGTCGATGCTCGCTGTCCCGTTGATACGTTAACGCAGCACCCTGTCGATATGCTAACCGCTCATGCCTCTTTGAATAATCAGAGTATTCCATTGGCAAGTGATGTATTTCCGGAAAGAAAGAACTCTGCTGGTGTGAACATCGATATTGAAAGTGAAGCGACACCATTTGAGGAGCAGGTCGATTCTTTCATGAAAAAGCAGTGGCATGCCGGCCCGATTCTAAATGGCGAGAAATTGTATTTTACTCCTGAACTTGCTCAATCTGACGTCAGTAAAATAGCTGAGAACTCTGAAATATTGACAGTGACAGCTCCTTACGATCGCCGTATTGACGTAGGTCGAGTTACGTTCGCTACGTTGGAACAGGCTTCACAAGCGATTGAAGCGGCACAGTCGTCGTTTATTGAGTGGAATCAAACTGCTATCAGTGAACGATCTAAATCGCTTAATACGCTTGCTGATCTGCTTGAAGAAAACTTGGCAGAATTGGTGGCTATTTGCCATCAAGAAGCAGGTAAGACAATTCATGACGGTATCGATGAAGTGCGTGAAGCGGTCGACTTTTGTCGTTACTACGCGAAGCAAATTGAAACATTGGGGCCAACGGAGATACAGGGCTTCGATGGAAAACCGCAAATGGCTTCTCGTGAAGGGTTAGGGGTATTTGTTTGTATTAGCCCATGGAATTTCCCTCTGGCGATTTTCTTAGGCCAAATCACAGCGGCCTTAGTGGCCGGAAATACCGTTGTTGCGAAACCCGCAGAGCAAACGAGTTTAATTGCTGCAAAAGCCGTTGAGCTGATGCATCAAGCTGGTTTTGCTAAAGGAGCTATTCAATTACTGCCTGGTAAAGGCGCGGAAATCGGAGCAGCCCTAACAACACACCCAGCCATTGCAGGCGTGGCGTTTACTGGTTCAACGTTGACCGCGCAACATATCAATAGATCGTTGGCTTCTAGAACACAAGCGCCTGTTCCATTCATTGCTGAAACGGGTGGCCAGAATAGCATGATTGTTGACAGCACGGCGTTGCCTGAACAAGTGGTTCGCGATGTGGTTCGCTCTGCTTTTGCGTCTGCTGGCCAGCGTTGCTCTGCATTAAGAGTCCTCTTTGTGCAAGAAGATATCGCAGACCGAATCATTGCGTTGATTCAAGGTGCGATGAATGAATTGAGTGTTGGTGCCCCTTACTTACACAGCACAGATGTCGGGCCCGTCATTGACGAAACGGCTAAACAGAAGCTTCTTTCTCATATTGAACATATGACGGCGACAACAAAGAAAGTGGCGCAACTGAATTTAGATGAAAGCTGTGAGCATGGTGACTTTGTTCCTCCAAGTGCGTTCGAAATTAGCGATATTTCCGTTTTGGATCAGGAACATTTCGGCCCTATTTTGCATATCATCCGCTACAAAGCATCGGAACTAACACGGGTTGTTGAGCAGATTAACGACACTGGATTTGGTCTAACGATGGGCATTCACAGCCGAAATGAAACCACGTACCGTTGGATTGAGAAACATGCTCGAGTCGGTAACTGCTACATCAACCGCGATCAAGTTGGTGCGGTGGTCGGTGTTCAGCCATTCGGTGGGCAAGGCTTGTCTGGAACTGGCCCTAAAGCGGGTGGCCCTCACTATCTTTACCGCTTTTCGCGATTACAACTAACGGCCATTCAGGCTTAGGAGAAAGGACAATGATGAATCAAATTACTCGCTTTTCTGACTCTTATGCCGTTTGGGAAAGTTGGAACTTAGAATCTTATTCAAAAAGAAATGAGTGTCTACTCGCCATATTGAACAAAGTTGAAGAGACCATACCGTCTCTTGCTTCTGTGATTAAGTTCCACATGACGCACACCGATACGATGTTAAATCATACTCATCAATTGGTTGGCCCAACAGGTGAAACCAATGAGCTGTATACGTCGGGTCGTGGCGTGGCTTTGTTGATACAAGACAGTGATGTGGCGACATCGCGATTGGCCATTGTTGCACAGTTGACGACGTCTCTTCTTGCTGGAAATACGGTCATCTTATGCAGTGATGATGTCGAGCTTATTTCACTGCTAGAAACTGCGTCTCAAGAGGCTTCTTTGCCACATGGCGCATTGCAATTTGAATCGTTGGACGCGTACATGCCTCTACTTGAAACGAATGTTCGCAGTGTTGGTTATGTCGGCACCATTGACACTGAAGTTGCCATTAACCGTCAGCTAGTGGCGAAAGATGGCGCGATTGTCCTACTGACATCAGAAACTGATTTAGCTCAGCTAACAAACACGCAAGACCCTGCTTTATGCTTGCGTTTTATTACTGAGAGAACAAGAACCATAAATATAACTGCAGTGGGTGGAAACGCCACTCTGCTTGAGCTTGGAAGTGATGCTCACTAGTCATTCCTATACTGCCCTACGGGAGTGGGGCAATCATGGAAGAATATTTTTAAACAGAGGAACAACACATGGAAAATAGCTTTGCTATTACAACCACCTTTATTGCGTATCTGATCATGATGATGGCAATTGGTATCATTGCGTATCAGAGAACGAAGAACTCAACGGATTACTTTCTGGGAGGACGTTCACTAGGGCCTTGGCCTGCTGCGCTTTCCGCTGGCGCGTCTGACATGAGTGGTTGGTTATTGCTTGGCTTGCCTGGCTATGCGTATGCAGCAGGTATTGAAGCAGTATGGTTGGCAGGTGGACTGCTCATTGGTACTTGGGCGAACTGGTACATCAACGCTAAACGTCTAAGAACCTACAGCATCACAACCGACGCATTGACCCTTCCTGAATTTCTATCAAGACGATTCAATGATAAATCTAAAATGATTCAAACGATTTCTGCGTTTTTCATTTTGCTTTTCTTCCTTTTCTATACAAGTTCAGGCTTGGTTGCGGGCGGAAAATTGTTTGAAACAGTCTTTGGTCTTGATTACACCATTGCCGTTGTTATAGGCACAATTTGTGTGGTTTCGTACACCTTATTTGGTGGCTTCCTAGCCGTATCATGGACAGATTTAGTTCAAGGTTTACTGATGGCGGCGGCACTAATGATTGTTCCGGTGGCCGCGATGCAAGGTGGACTTGGCCAATTGACGAGCGACCTGAGCAGCATCAACCCTGAGTTACTGACGCTATGGAATGACACAAAGGGTGAGCCTTTATCTGCGATTGCGATCATTTCTCTAGTGGCATGGGGTCTAGGTTACTTCGGTCAGCCTCATATTTTGGCGCGTTTTAAAGCAACTCGCTCGAACAAAGATCTCACGACGGCACGTCGAATTGCTGTTTTCTGGACGGCGCTATCGATGATTGGTGCGTTACTTGTCGGTTTAGTCGGTCTTGTGTACGTTACAAACTCTCCAGCGGGTGAGTTGGCAGATGGCGAGACAATCTTTATGCTGCTTGTTAATGCTATTTTCCACCCTGTGATTGCGGGTATGCTGTTGGCTGCTATCTTAGCGGCGATCATGAGTACTGCCGATTCTCAGCTGCTTGTGTCGTCATCTGCACTGGCTGAAGATTTCTATAAGCAAATCATTAATAAAGAAGCGAGTTCAGAAGATGTCGTTCGCATCGGCCGTATTGCTGTAATTGGTATATCTCTGGTTGCACTTGCTCTTGCGATGAGTCCTGATAGCTCAGTACTCGACCTTGTATCTTATGCATGGGCTGGTTTCGGTGCGGCATTTGGTCCTGCAGTTGTACTTAGCTTGTACTGGGGACGCATGAATAGAAACGGCGCGCTTGCTGGTATCATTATTGGTGGCGTTACCATCGTAGTATGGAAACAGCTGTCTGGCGGCATCTTCGATCTGTATGAAATCGTACCAGGAATCATTTTGTCTACGATCAGCATTGTTGTTGTTAGCTTAATGACCGGTGAGCCTGAGGAAGAAGTTGCTCAGTTACACTCGGATTTTGAGAAGAAACTACAAGAATTAGAGTGATCGTCGTCGAAAGCGTTCGATTAAAGTCATCATTTGAATAAACGATGACTGTCCTCTGACGAAGTGTTTCTTAAGAGGTCTTACTATTCGCAATGTCCTGCTTTTGGCAGGACATTGTTGTATTAGATTTGAGACCCAGTCACTTTGCTAGTTGCTATTTTTGAAAAAGCTGAACTTCTTTTTGAACTTCGCTCACGTTTTTCAAACTAAAGTTTGGGTCATTGGAACTTGCACATACAGAATATGTCAATTATCAATAACCCTATTATCGTTTGGAGAAATGAAATGTCGAAGGTCTACTGCCACTGTTGCCGCAAACCCACTCACCACAAAGTGGTGATGAAACGTTGTCAGACAGAAAAACAGCCATCGGCTATTCAATCAATCCAGGCCTTATTCACTAGCCTATTTCAAGGCGATCACTACGTAAAAATGGAAAAACAAGGTTTCTGTCGCGACTGCAATAGTCGTTCAACGCTGACTGAAACGAACTTTTCAGACATAAGAGTGATCTAATCCACGCTCTCTTTACTGATAGAAACAGAGTTTAACGTCAACACCGGATACTTAGGTTATCATCAATCATACGTATGATTGATGTGCATGAACAATGGACCTAGACCGAATCGACCGTGAAATTCTAAGAACGCTCCATCTCCAAGGGCGTTTATCTATGGTGGAACTCGCCAAACAAGTAAACCTGACAACCTCTCCTTGCTCTGATCGCGTCAAAAGATTAGAGAAAGAGGGCTATATCAATGGTTACCACGCTGAGCTCAACCCGGAAAAATTGGGCTTGGATGTACAAGTCTTCATTCATATTCGGCTTGATCAAACCAGCTTTTCTATTTTTGAAAAATTTGCAGACGCTGTCTCTGAGATGCCTGAAATTGAGGAGTGCTATTCGCTGTCTGGGGATTTTGACACGATGATTAAAGTACGGGTTAAAGACATGAAAGCTTATCAGATCTTTATGTCTAGCAAGCTAGGAACCCTGCCGGGTGTCATTCAAACGAGAAGTGAAGTTGTGATTGAAGAGCATAAATGTGGTTTTGGTGTTAATCCGGAACTGCTGTCTACTCTGTAAAATGAGAACACGAGAAAAGAAAAACTGAGTATTTTCTTTTCTCGTTTAAGATCCTATTTGTTCTTGTCGTTTCTTTACAGAACCAGCGATGAGACAACACCAATTAGGCCGCCAAAGACACCACCCCATACAACGAGCCAGCCTAAATGCGTTTTAATCATGGTCTGAACCATGGATTTGACTAATGCTGGTGTTAATTCGTTCAATCTTTGATCAATGATGTTCTCAATGTTGGCTGTGATTTCACCCATCATTTCAGGACTTTCAAACTGCTCTTTAATAGCTTGCTTCACTGAGTCACTTTGGCTTATTTCAACAACGGCTTCTTGCATTTTCTCTACAAACGGTTCTTTCAATGGCACGAGCGCTTCTGTGCCTCCCACCATTGCGAGCATGCCGCCAAATGACGAGTTTGCGATAACGTTAACCAAAGAATCGAAGGTCGGGTTGAAGTCTACTTTTTCGAGTATAGGTTCGAGGTTGAGTGTTTTTTCTCCTGCCATCTCTTTGTTTAAGAATCGGTCAATATTCTGCTCTGTGAAGAACTGTTCCATCATAAGCGTTTTTATTGCGGCTTTAAATTCTTCGAAGCGTGCTGGAATAATGCCTGAGCCATATAGGCCCGGTACTTTTTCGAACAACATGTGAACGGCTAACCAGTTGGTGACAGCGCCAGAGAAGGCAAAAAGACCCGCACAAAATATGAGGGTGTTGTCAAAGCTGTAGCCCGCAATTAACACGATCAGGGCAAGGATATTGGTGAGTAAGCTCTTGTTCATAATAATAGGTAAATAAAAGGACAGTGGGGCGATATTAAGAGATCTTTTTCAATTAAAAAAGAGATTAAATTGAAATTGCATGGAAGTTAGGGAAAAAGCTAGATTTTAGAAATGCTTATTGTCATATAAGTGTAAAGATAGACTGGTAGTGAGTCACATAGTTAGCATTCAAGGTGTGAGATTGATGTAATCACAAACAGGACTTTGTTTTGTTAAGCGAACATGTTTGCTAGAATCCCGATAATTTTTTAGTGCAATGAAACTGATGGAAGTATGGAAGAGAGAGTAATAGTTTCAGTTTCGTCGATTCACGGAACTCGACATTTTCATTTTGGGAAATGGCTTCGTCATTTTCTTAAAGGGTTAGGCTATTTCTCGTTGATTGCGGTTGTCGTCACTGCCGGAGTGATCTACCACTTAATCGATGAAGTCGATTTCGCAAAATTGAAGCAAAGAGAACTTGAGACTCAGTCAATGTCTTTGACTGAGGAAGTCTCTTCACTTCAAGAGCTCAAACTGAGCTTAGAGAGTGATTTGTTGGTTCGTGAAGAGCGAATGAATTCAGTTTCCGATCGACTGGGCGACCTAGAGAAAGTACTTGGCATGAGTGATCTTGAGGCCGAAGGTGAAATTGAGTCACGTCTTGACACCGCGGCTATTACATCTTCGGTTAGAATGGTGATGTTGACTCAGATTCCGAGCGGTCCTCCTGTTCATAATGCGAGAATTTCGTCAGGATATGGAAAGAGAATACACCCAGTCACAGGTGTAGTAAAAACACATCGGGGACAAGATTTTGCTGTGAACACAGGTACGCCAGTCTATGCGCCAGCGGATGGGGTAGTAGAAGTCACAAGAGCGAGTAACAAGGGATCAGGCAATTTCCTTCGGTTGCAACACAGTTATGGCTTTACCAGTTCATATTCACACTTGAATAAGTTTTTAGTGAAAAGTGGTGATTTCGTCCAGAAAGGGGACTTAATTGCTCATTCAGGAAATAGCGGGTTGTCATCTGGTCCGCATTTGCATTATGAAGTTAGATTTGTTGGTCGTGCATTAGATCCTAGACCCTTTGTCGATTGGGGAGTGGATGATTTTGAGACCATATTCAGTAAAGTAAGAGGTATCCGATGGGAATCTTTAGTAAACAAGGTCGAGCTAAGAGTCAGCAGTCAGCTACAACTATCATCGCAAAAGGCTGCTCGATCGAAGGGCAACTCAGGTTAGAAAGCAATCTACAGATAGATGGTGCTGTTGATGGTGAAATCAAATCAGATCATACACTCACCATCAGCGAAACTGGCATTGTGAGTGGCGAAGTGTATGCCGAACGTGTTCTTGTCAACGGCAAGTTCGAAGGCACTTGTCATGCAGAGACGATTGAAATTCTTGCTCGAGGAAGCGTTGTAGGGACTATCTACAGTGATAACTTAAGTATTCAATCTGGCGGAAAATTTACCGGTGTGACTCATGCAACGCCAGAACAACAGGTCGTAGAATTAAACAACGCTAAGAGTTCGGTCGACAACAATGTTGTTGAAAGTAAGGTTGTTGAAAATAAGATGGCAGAAAAGAAGCTTGCAGATAAGAAATTGGCTGAAAAAAAAATAGCTGAAAATGCTCGCCAAGTGAGCAACGCCAAGTAATTTTTACTTTAAATACCTAAACCTACCGAAACCTCGCATTTTTGCGGGGTTTTTTATTGAAAGAGCCTTTAACAAACGACTTTATGTTACTTTAGTGGCAAGCCCACTTTCAGGGCTGTTTCAGTTAGAGTCACATATACTTGAGTTAGAGACAGTCAGTTTTATGAGTATCACTCAATTTTTTTTTCTAACGACCGATAACAAAGCAATCATGATTAAAGAATTCAACGTATGAGTATTATTGGGATTGCGATTGGCGCAACCGGTTTATCATTAATTTTGGCATTCCTTTGGATGCTGTCACTGTCGCTTCGTCGAAAGCGCCTTGAAGAAGATAGAAAACAGCGTGAGTCTGCTTATCGTAAAGCGTTAGAAAAAGCACGCCTATTGGAAAAGCAAGAGCGCTTGAGTAAGGCAGAGAACGGCCATGTTCCCACTATCCTGTTTCTAGCAAAAGAAGCGGAGAGAACCAGCGTCAAAGAGGCTTTGTATTGGTATAACAAAGCCGCGGAGTTAGACAATGTAACGGGCATGTATGGTGTGGTTCGAATCAGCCAGAAAATGCGTGAAGACGTTATTTTGAAAGAAAAATCCAAGTTTTGGCAGACTTGTATCGCTGCGATTGAGGGAGACACGAAATCTAAGTTTGAGATGGGGATGGCTTTGCTTAAAGGGCAAGGCACCTCTGTGAATATGGATAAAGCACTTGAGATGACCCATACCGCAGCGGAGGAGAATTACCTTCCTGCCATTCTTTTCTTAGGTGATTGGTGTACGGCGGCAAGCAACCCAATGCCTTCCCCTGAAGATTCAAACCACTGGTATAACAAAGCCTCCAAACTGCATAGTTTAGAAGGTCGAATGAAGTTAGGGTTGAATTATTTAAACGGTATTGGTGTCGAACAGAATCACAGCAAAGGCTGTTACTGGCTTGAAAGAGCGGCAGAAAAAGGGCACTCCCAGTCCATGTATCATGCAGGTGAAGCCTGGATTGATAGAAGTAAAACGGGCAATGCCATCGCGTACATTTGGCTATTTCTTTCTGCCCACTTTGGTTATGAACCAGCTAAGAGTTTGAGAGATAAAGTTGGGGGAAATATCGGTGTTGATTCGGTCGTGGGATTACAGTCATTAGCTAAGCCATTGATACAAAAGATTTCAGCCAACAAGGTAGGTAAACACTCGATCATTAAGGCATTGAATAAGCTTTATAAACGGGATGTGTTTATTCCTGAAAAAGTGGCGAAGCCAAGTGATAAGCTAGCTGAAGAGATGACCGAATTGACGCAAGCATTGGTTAGCGAAGTGCAAGAGATTAAAACAAATGAGTCGGGTAATGCTGCTTTTGATTATTCACAAAACCAGATAGATAAACCGAATCACTGAGTTATTTTGAATGGATAACCCTTATGGCAATGAAAAGCCCGACCTGTGAACAACAGGTCGGGCTTTTTCTGCTTCAAATTCCAATAGCCGTTGCTATCAAAAAGCGTTACACAGTCTCGTTAAGCGTTTTTTTGTTCCGCTTTGCAAACTGCAGCAGTAAATACGACATCGGTAGAACTATTCAGTGCCGTTTCTGCTGAATCTTGAATAACACCAATAATAAAGCCAACAGCCACAACCTGCATCGCGACTTCGTTAGGAATACCGAACAGTCCACATGCTAATGGGATTAACAGTAAAGAGCCACCCGCAACGCCAGAAGCGCCACATGCTGACACAGCTGCGACAACGCTAAGCAAAAGCGCGGTGAACAGATCCACTTCAATACCAACGGTGTGCACGGCTGCAAGCGTCAGAACAGTGATTGTAATCGCTGCGCCAGCCATGTTAATCGTTGCACCTAATGGGATCGATACAGAGTACGTATCTTCGTCAAGTTTTAGTTTTTCACATAACGCCATGTTCACTGGGATGTTTGCTGCGCTTGAACGTGTGAAGAAAGCAGTAACGCCACTTTCACGTAAACATTGTAGAACCAGTGGGTACGGGTTCTCTTTCGTCTTAACGTATACGATGATTGGGTTCACAATCAGAGCAATGAAAAGCATTGCACTTAATAAAACCAATACCAATTGAGCGTAGCTCGCCAACGCTTCAAAGCCTGTTGTTGCAAACGTTACTGACACAAGGCCGAAGATACCGAATGGTGCAAGGCGAATGATAAAGCGCACGATTTGAGAAACGCCGTGACTCAAGTCTTCGAATACCGCTTTGGTCGTTGAAGATGCATGGTGCAGCGCAATACCCAAGCCAATAGCCCAAGCCAAAATACCGATGTAGTTGGCATTCATGAGAGCACTCACTGGGTTATCAACTACTTTGAACAGCAATGTGTTCAGTACTTCAGCAATCCCTTGAGGAGGTGTTGCGCCTGCCGCTCCTTCAACAAGTGTCAGAGTCGTTGGGAACATGAAGCTGAGTACAACCGCTGTTAGCGCCGCAGTTAGTGTACCAATCAGATAAAGAGTAATGATTGGACGCATGTGAGTGTGTTGATTCTTCTTCTGGTTAGCGATAGACGCCGCAACCAAAATGAAAACCAATATTGGAGCGACAGCTTTCAAAGCGCCGACGAATAGACTACCTAATAAGCCTGCACTTATCGCTGTTTCCGGAGAAATTGTGGCTAAAAGGACACCGAAAACGATACCAGCTAGAATTTGTAGAACCAGATTACCTCTGGCGAAACGGGCAAAAATATTGTTGCTTTGCATAATCATCCCTGTAGTGAATAGGTATGTGGAGTTGTAATTATGGGGTTTACTGTGTGTATCGCGGCAATGATATATGAGGCGTGGTTTATGTCTATATGCAATTAAAATTTGGGATAATAAATTGCATTTTTGTTAAGTATGCAAAATTTTACACCTTTTTAGGTTGTGTGATTGGTTTTTGTCATTGTTTCTTTGAAGGTTGCCTTAATGGGTATCAATGGAAAGCAAGGAAGAAAAAAGGAAGCAATGTTGCTTCCTTATAGATATGTTAGAGCACTGTGGCACCGTGCAGTGCTGAGCCTTAGTGATGTTTGTGTTTTATACCCGCCATCACCTTTTTGATCGGCGCAGTAAAGGAGTACTTGTCGCCCGACTCTAGGGTGAACTCAACATCAATGGATTCCCCTTCAACCAGTGGCTTGCTTAGATCAAACAACATAATGTGTAAACCACCGGGTTTGAGTTCGAGCATCCCTTCTGCTGGAACAACGAGTTGAGAAATCTGACGCATTTTCATTACGTCACCATCCATTACAACATCATGCAATTCCACCTTACCAGCAACACTAGTCGATGCGCTAACGATCACCTGATCGACTGTCGAGTTGTTCATTAGGTGAGCAAACACAGCGCTATTGACTGCACCTGGCGGTGTTGCGCGAGCGTAAGGGTGATGAGCCATTATGTTCACCTCGTGAGCATGGGCATCGTGTGAACTATGGTTATTCGAATCTGAAGATGCAGAGCTGGTGGAAATAAAGGCCAACGGGCTGGCGATTAGGCTGCAAACAAGGAGAGATTTTAAGAGTGTCATGGAACAATTCCTTTTTACTGGGCGTTCATTATTGGTTTTGTAATTGGTTGATTGCTTCTACCAAAGGCGCTGGAGATAGCGTATGGGGAACTTTCGTAATTAATGTCCCATCAGGTTTGGTGAAGTAAAAATAAGAGCTGTGATCGACTGTGTAACCGAGCTCCGAGTTCTCTAATTCGGTTTTTCTAAATATCACCCCATACTGATGGGCAACCTTAGTTGTCACGTCAAGTGGTGCTGATAAGCCTTCGATCATAGGGTGAAAGTATTGCGCGTATTGATGAGACGTCGCCGCTTGATCTCGTTCTGGATCGATAGAAATGAACATAGGACGAATTTGCGCCAGTGTTTTGTCATCCAGCTCGTTCAAAGCCCCGGCCAGCATGGCTAAAGAGGTTGGGCATACATCTGGGCAACGAGTAAAACCAAAGTAGATCACTCTGACTCGTGTATCCGTCTGATCAAAGACATCAACGGGGCTTCCTTCTTTACCGAAGAATGTTGGGTTGCTTTCTTTTTCTACGCTGTTCGATGGCGTCTTTTCTACGTTTGATTGCTCAGTTATATAACTGTTAATCGCAATGCCAAAGACAAAAGCGATGACGAGTAGTAGGGACCAGTTTTTGCTCATCGTTCAATCCTTATTGCTGGAAATACAGTTTGTTGACCATCTGTTAAAGTGCCTATCCAAGTCATTTCATGCGAGGTACAAATCGGCAGAATAATCTCTGCTTGGAATTGATTATCTTGCACGGGTTTTAATACATATTTGACAGTACCCATATCCATCTCAACACCTTTAAGATCGAGCATGAGTGTTTCAGACTGAGCGCCTTTCCAGTTAACGGTGATTGTTGCTGGAATTAGTGGTTGAGCGTTATCGGTGTCTAACGTCATCGTGACAGTATCTTGCTCACAAGGCTTCGTTGAAACAAAACAATAATCTTCTAATGCGATGGATTCATTAGAAGAGGGGGATGCGAGTTGGCGAAGATCATTGGCAAAAAAACCAATAACGAGTGCGGTGATGACAGCCGCGACTTTTAATACAGGATGCATAAGAATCCATATCAGTTTTTGATGAGACTAGGATACTAGCACGCTTAGAAATATGATTATTAAGACAATTATAAAAATGTGCTAACAATCATGCGGAGTTAGGTTAACTCCGCATAGTAGGAGGATTAGGTGTTGTCTTTGTCAGCAAATTTCTCTAGGCCAAGGACTAAGCCAATTGCGCATAACATCATGACAATAGAAAGCACTAACTGTGCAGGCTCAGAGGTCACTGCTTCGAACTGAAACGGAGATAGATTTTGCTCAACTAACGGTACTTGTTCTCCACTTGAATTAGTTCTCCAGGAAAGAGTTTCTTTCCAAGGCCAAATCTTAGGCAAGGTACCTATCATCAGCCCTGTTAAGAAGATCAACGTGAAGTCTCGGAACGAGTTCAATAGTCGTGATAACAAGTGCGAGAAACACAGTAACCCAACAACGCATCCTGTTAAAAACAGCAGAAGAACATCGATTTGCGCCGCTTTAACCGCTGTAAGTACCGGTGAGTACATGCCAATTAGGAGCAATATGAAGCTACCCGAAATGCCCGGTAGAATCATGGCACAAATAGCAATCGCACCAGCCAAAACAATATTTACGTTGGTGACTTCAAGCTGCAAGGGATTAAGAACAGTGATGCTATAAGCAAAGGCTACCCCAAGAATGAGAAACACCAAGCGAGACAGTGAGCGCTGTTCGATTTGTTTGAGGATGTGAAAAATCGACACCAAGATTAAGCCAAAGAAGAATGACCACAGAGGAATTGGGTGCGTGACCAGCAGCCAAGAAATGAGTTTAGCGAGTGTTGCAATACTGGTTAATACACCACCGAACAGAGCAATCAAAAATAGGCCATTAATGTGAGAAAATGCGGCTGAAAAACCTTGCTGTTTCCATATGCGTAACACTGAGGGATTAATGCGGCGGATACTTTCTAGAAGTGTGTCGTAGATGCCAGTAATGAATGCGATAGTGCCACCGGATACGCCTGGGACGACATCAGCGGCTCCCATTGCCATGCCTTTAAGGAATATTTTGAAATAGTTCATGTTTTGGTCATGTAGTAAATGTTGGGAGCAGTATACAAACTCTTGGTATGGAAATGTATGAAAAAAACGTAGTACTTGCAGCGGCATCTAGATGCTGAGTTTTTACTCTAATGAATTCTCGTATTATTAATCCTGTTAATAAGCAATTAATGGAATAGCAATTTGCTTTTTGTTGCAATTTGCGAATGCGAAATGCAAATAACGTATAGTTTTATGCCTAAAAACCGCAAAAACTGCGATCCAAACACTCAAAAATTGGATGTAACATGTTGGCACACTAACTGCATATAAAGTAATGACCCTTCTTAAGCCGAGGGTCACCTAGCCAACTGACGTTGTTAGTGAATATTTTGTTCACACTATATATCGGCCAATCGCACCTTTGCGGTTGGCCATTTTTTTTGGAAAAATAGTGCTGATTTAAATGACGTACATCAGATTAATGATTAAATGACGATTAAAACAGTGAACTAACCTCGACAAATATCGACCAATTACTGCATAATGCGCCCCTTTTCTTGAAACTTACTGGAAATTTACCGTAATAAACATTCGCTTCTCAACGATTCGTTTCGGCTTTTAGCTGATGGTCTGTTAAAAGATCAACTAAAATAGACGAAGTCATCGATGTTAATATTCACAGAGAGAAGCAACATCACACACTGTTCATACTATTATGGAAGATGGTTGAAACAACGAAAGAGGTTATATGAATCATTTAATTTCAGTTGGGCCACTAGAATCTTTCCTAATCGCGATTAGCGTTTTATTTCTAGGTCATTTCGTTAATAACAAACTACCCGTTCTAAGAAAATTCAACATACCTGAGCCTATTGTTGGTGGGTTGATCGTTGCTATTGTCATTACGATTATGCATTTCAATGGCGTTGACTTGACGTTTTCTTTGCCACTCCAAAATACATTTATGCTGATGTTTTTTAGTACTGTTGGTTTAGCGGCTAATTACACTCAGTTGATGAAAGGTGGCGCTAAGGTCTTCATCTTTTTGGCGATAGCGTCAATCTACATTGTTATACAAAATGGTGTGGGCGTGAGTTTAGCGACCGTGTTGGGGCTTGACCCTTTAATGGGCTTGATCGCAGGCTCTATCACGCTTTCAGGTGGTCATGGAACCGGGGCGGCGTGGTCTCAAACGTTTTCTGAGAGTTTTGGTTTGCCAAATACGCTTGAGATTGCCATGGCATCTGCCACATTTGGCTTGATCATTGGTGGCATCATCGGCAGTCCTGTTGCACAAAAACTCATTTCCAAACACGGCTTCGAATCTCAATATGGGACAGGGATACATACCCATGAGCGCTTCCCGGAGTTAGTGACATACAATGAATATGAAGAAGATAAAGTAACAGCAAAGAAAGTGATTGAAGTTCTGTTTACGTTATTGATCTGTGTGACCGGAGCTAAGTATCTTGAACAGTGGGTCAGTACATTCAACATAGACTGGCTAATGATCCCTGATTTTGTCTACGCTCTGTTCATCGGTGTGTTCATTACGAATGTATTAGAAGTGACCAAGACACACAAAATAGATACCGAGACGGTCGATATACTAGGTACGGTATCGCTCTCTCTGTTTTTAGCGATGGCTTTAATGAGTCTAAAACTATGGAATATTTTCGATCTCGCGATACCATTTCTCATTATATTAACGGTTCAATCGGTGATACTGGGCTTGTTCGCCTACTTTGTCACTTTCAAGATGATGGGGTCGAACTACGACGCTGCAGTCATCTCTGGCGGACACTGTGGGTTTGGTTTAGGGGCGACGCCCACAGCCGTGATGAATATGGGCTCGCTGGTGAATAAATACGGCCCTTCACCACAGGCGTTTATGGTGGTGCCCATTGTCGGCGCATTTTTCATTGATATTGTTAATCTGATTATTCTTCAAAGTTACATCAGTTTTATTGGATAGAAGCGCTTAAATACGCCAATGCTTACTAGAAAAGGCCAACCCGATTTTAGGTTGGCCTTTTTGATGGATAGGCGTTTTTGCGCGCCTTTCTACTAGTGGGACAGATAAGTAGCTACTTAAACGTAAGCTTAGTCCCGTTATATTTTAGCTGCCCTAGTAACGATTTAGCGTTTTGTTGACCATTTTCATTAAACTCTAACCCATAGCGAGCGTAATGTAGTGAGCGTTGCAAATTGCACACCTTTCCTGTTAAAGGTTCAAATTCTTGTTTGCCGCGAGTCGTGTCTATAATGTCAATCGAGACCACATCACCGACTTGAAAAGGGCGACTCAAAGGCGTGGTCACAAAACGGCAACCACTTTTCGATAAATCTCTGATTTCACAATCTCCACGATGAGAGTTCGCAGTCACCTTTCCTAGTATATTCACATCGTAGCGTGATTCTTTGCGCAATTGCTTTATCTGCATTGTGCTAGGAATTGAAAGGGCAACCATCGCAATCGGCTCATGAATAAAGTGAATAAGCTTACAGCGGAAATTGATGACAGCGCCTTCACCGCGAGGAGATATCGCTTTAACAACGAGCCAAAATCCCTCTTGGAAGAAAAAGTTAAGATCATCGTCTGAGACTTTTGGAACTTCAATCAAGATTAAGGTGTTATCGTGGGTACCAATAAAAGGGGTTTTGCACTGAAACGTTGTGCCAACGGGCGTTGTGATTGCGATAGTCAATTCACTACCATGCTCAATCATTGCTAACGCGTCGGTACTATTGATCGTCGTGGTCTCGTTAGATGAACGAGTGTTTTTTCTTTTGTCAGCAGTAGCTGCGGAGGAAGAGGACATTTTGCCACCTATTACATGGACATTGGTATATAAAGCAGCAAGGTAAATCTTGGAACTTTGATATGAGCTGTTGCCCATAATATGCATGGTATTATTAGAGTAATCTATCAAAAGAAATTAATAAGCGTTGAGAATGTGTTTTGGGTAACAATTTGCATTGCTTCGCGCTATTTTAAAATCATGAATTGCAACAATTAACGCTATAGGGAAATGAGATTTTGGTAAGCAATTGTGACCTAAGAGTTCAAGATGTCCTCGGCTGGAAGAACATTTTACATAAAGAAACCATTCAAGAGCTGTGGGGAGGTTATGGAGAGTTGGTTCGCTTGTTCGGCGTCGATACGAGTGTCATAGTCAAATCCATCGACTTGCCTCGGCCCATTTCTCATCCTAAAGGCTGGAATACCGATCTATCACACCAACGCAAGTTAATGTCTTATCTCGTGGAATTGACCTGGTATAAAAAGTACGCGTCTGAATGCGATGAACAATGCTATGTTCCGCAGCCTTTGCATATTGAACAGCAGGCACAGAAGCATTTGATAGTGATGGAAGATCTCGCCCAAGCAGGGTTTCCTATTGTCAGTACGAAAGCCACCAAAGCGCAACTCGCTGCATGTTTGAAGTGGTTAGCGTATTTTCATGCCAAGCATATTGGCCATTTGGGCGAGGGGCTATGGCCTTCAGGAACCTATTGGCATTTGCAAACTCGTCCAGATGAGTTGGATAAGCTGGCAGACGCCCCTTTGAAGAAAGTAGCAGAAACCTTAGATCGAGTCTTAACCGACGCTCCTTTTCAAACCCTTGTTCATGGTGATGCCAAGCTAGCGAATTTCTGTTTTAGTGATTGCGGTCATGTTGCCGCAGCGGTCGATTTTCAATATGTAGGTAGAGGCTGCGCAATGAAAGATGTTGCCCTGTTTATGAGTAGTGCTGTAGAGCCAGATGCATGTTGGGAAATGGAATCGTCTATCCTTGATCAGTACTTCGGCTTCCTTCGACCTGCGCTTGAACTGTATCGACCAGACATTGACGGGCAAGATGTCGAAGCACAATGGAGGCCGCTGTTTTCTATTGCATGGGCTGACTTTCAACGTTTTATAAAAGGTTGGAGTCCTGGCCACTGGAAGATTAATCCCTATACTGAGTCACTAAAAGAACGAGCACTTGAGCAGTTAGTGAAAAGAGACGCGCTGTAGCGAATCTGCGCGTCTTGTCGAGCATTTATTCAATGATGTGGCCAAAAATTCATGACTTAGATCTTTACTCTAGCCATATATAAAGTATCGATAAATTCACCATGGCGGAAGCTGCCTGCTTTTGCTGTTCCTTCAATCTCAAATCCAAACTTTTTATAGCAAGCGATGGCATTGCTATTGTCGGCATTGACTTCAATTTGAATGCGTTTCACTTGTAGCCAGTTATCAGCCAGGTCTATCACCGTTGAAATGAGTGCAGTGCCGATCCCTTTGCCATGATAATCATCGTGAACACCCAGACCAAAGCTCGCGCAGTGAGATGTTCTAGGACGCTGAGAGTGCTCAAAGCCAATGTTCCCAACTACTTTCCCGTCTATTTCTGCAACATAGGAATAAACGCCAATAGGCATGTTCTCTAAACGAGATTCCCACATGTTGATCGATGGGTTGGGGAGCTGGAGGGTTTCACTTTGAGCTAGGGGCTGTGAGTAAATTTCACAAAGAGCCGCGGCGTCTGTCAGCTGGGTTGGCCTTACAATGATGTTTGGTCTTTTTTGATTCTTTCTGTCTAATTCCATTTGTTTATCCGGCATAGTGACGTCAGCTCCCTAGTTTGCTTACCGTGCCACTATTTAAACCATAAGTGGATAAGAATTGAAATTAAATTATTGAAATATCGACGATTACTATACCGTGATCGGTGCTGACATGATCGATACCAAAACGTGGATTCACGAGGTGGGAATCTTCCACAACATAATGATTGACGATGGCGTGTGTATGGCTTGAGTACGATGAGAACTCGCTAGAAAGCAAAATATAGTCAAGTTCTTTACCAGTAGCACCAACGTAATAGGTGGGCTTAGTGTTGTTTTCGTTCTGCTCAACGGATAGATCTCGACTGTTGTGCAAATGCCACTCTGACAACTCAGTGCGGCTACTCACATCGCGAAACAGCTGCTTTGACGTTAGGCAGTGGAATTCATTACTCGCTAAGGACTGATTAAAGTCGCCCATCATCACGCATGGACGTAAGTGCTTCTGTTTGGTGTCGATAAGATGTTGGTGAAGAACGTGTGCCTCCATTCCGCGTTGTATTGTTGATAACCACTTACCTTGATTTTCCGCTAACCATCGGTCTGTAAGCGGTGGTTCTGAATTCAATGGCTCAGCGTCAGTCTTGCTTGAGTGTGGTGTGGCTTTCGTTTCTAGCTGAGACGGCCTTTGCGATTTAAAGTGCACCACATAGATGTCAGTAAGACCCAATACTGGTATATCGATGACAGCGTGTATAGGTTGGCGACTGAATTCGAATTCAGGGGTATGGCTGGCAATCGCTGACTGAGTATCAATTGGGTACGTATCAGTTATGGGGTAACGTGATGCGATGGCAACAACGGGATTAGAGTAAATATAGCCTTGCTCTACCTCGGGTTTTTCGACCGTAGCAAAGTATGGGTAGCCCAGTTGGCTAAGGGTGCTCTTTAGGTCATCGATACTAAAGACTTCTTGAAAACCAATCACATCAGGGGCGATTTTTTCTATGGTTCGAGTCAGCCATTGGGTTTTCAATTGCCACTCGTGCTGAGTGTAAATATTGGCAAAGTCATAAAAGGCATCTGGTGGAGCAACATAATTGAACAGGTTGATCGTGCAGATCTTCAAATGTTGTTCTGTCATCGTCGTTTCACTTCCCAATGTGGATGTCGTTGTAATGAATTTGCTGAAGCTTATGTCTAGTATGGCTTTAAGATTGATTCGTGCATTTCCAACGCGTAAATTACCGCGCGCTTTTATAAGCCTTCGTCTATGGAGTATCACGATAAAATTGCTGTCGATACGTTTTTGGGGCAACGCCGACGAGTTGGCGAAAGTGGTGCCGCATTGTCATTGCTGTATCGAACCCTGCTGCTTGAGAGAGCTGTTCAATTGGCATTGTACTGCTTTCCAGCAAGCCTTTTGCTCGTTCTACTCTTTGGTTGATTAACCACTCTTTCGGCGAAAGGTTAAAGCTCGCTCGAAATTTCCTGTCGAAGGTTCGGCGTGACATGTTGGCTTTAACGGCAAGATCATCAATGTTTATCGCTCCACTGATGTTATCAATAGCCCACTCAATGGCGTGGGAAAACTGATTTGGCACTTCTAAGATGGGTGAATCGACAAACTGAGATTGCCCGCCATTACGGTGCCCTGACACGACCAAACGCTTCGCAACCTGATTGGCTATTTGGTAACCAAAATCCTGTCGAATGACCGCTAGGCCAAGATCGAGCCCCGCCGCGCTGCCTGCCGAGCACCCTATGTTTCCATCAAAAACGTAAAGCACATTTGATGCGTATTCGACGCGGGGGAAACGCTCGCGAAAGGTAGATTCAAAACGCCAATGAGTGGTGGCCTTTTTATCATTTAGGATACCGAGCTCGGCGAGCAAAAACGCGCCGGAGCAAAAAGACAGTAGACGTTTATTCTGATGGTGAAATTTCGTGACTTCTTGCTGAATCAGGCTTGGGATGGGTTGCGCGGTTGTTGGCCAGCTTGGTACAACGAGCAAATCATACTCCTCGAGTGAGGAAACCTGGCGTGTAATTAAACCAACACCTGCTGTGCTGTTAATTGTGTCGCAGCCTAGATTGATGACATCAGCTTGATACCAAGATTCGAATTCTGGCCTTGGTAGGGCGAACAGTTCGACTGCGCATGCAATCTCGAATAAAGAGACGTGGGCATGAGAGAGTATCGCGACTTTCATCTTCATTTCCTTTCTATCTGACATCTTGGCTTATTATTAACGAACCATGTCTTTTGCGCCAGTGTTTAAATGTTGTTCAGGCATTAATAATGGTCTCTCTTGCCGTAAGGCGATATTTGTTAATCAAAAGGACTTATTATGACGAGTGCAGTTTCTAGAATACCCGCTGCGGACAGTGACGCCGCGCTAGCACATTTTCAGACATTACTTCAGTTTGAAGCTGATTGCTGGGATGTTCACCATGCGATGACCAATGGGCGTCAAGACTTCGTGCTGCTTGATGTCCGAGGAGAGGAGTTGTTTCAGATTGGGCACATAGAAGGTGCAGTTAATATCCCTCATCCAAGGCTTAATGAGAAGCGTCTAGACGAATACTCAAAAGACACATTGTTTGTTGTTTATTGTGCAGGCCCACATTGCAACGGTACGGAAAAAGCCGCTATTAGGCTCGCTAAATTGGGGCGTCCGGTGAAGAAAATGATTGGTGGTGTGACGGGTTGGATAGACGAAGGGTTTTCTCTTATCCCTCTCAATGAAGAGTGATTTAGAGTCGACAAAGTCTATGCATAAAATGCATAGGGTTTGTTACTAAAAGTCATTGGAGTCATTATGAATAGTTCACTACACTTCGCGCTCTTTTTATTCGAACAGACCTGTGAACAAAAGGGGCTTTAGCCATGTGGTCGTCACAATCTACCCTTGCTCAGTTGATGAGAATGGCGTTGCTGCTCGCTTTGTCGTTAGTCGCTGTGCATCACTCGCCAGCGTTGTTGGAGTTGTTAGCAGAACAAGCCATTAATAGCGGCTGTCATCAGCATACGGCTGATATAGATCATTCTCACCATCATCATTAACTAATAATTACGAAGAACATTGTATGAGTATTTTTCGATTTCCCCCTTTAGTATGGCTAGGCATAGGCATTCTTATTATTTGTCTAGGGATCAGACAGTCGTTTGGTATCTTTATGATGCCGATCTCGGACTTTTTCGGCACAGGTCGCGAGTTCTTTAGTTTTGCGATTGCCTTACAGAATTTGCTGTTTGGGGTGTTCCAGCCCTTTGTTGGCATGGCCGCTGATAAGTGGGGGGCCAAACGCATTGTTATCTTGGGTGCGGTCTCTTACGCAGCGGGCCTCTATCTTACCTCCATTACGGTAGAGCCAAGCATGCTGTATCTGTCACTTGGTGTTTTGGTTGGTTTGGGTTTAAGCGCAACAAGCTATGTCATTGTGCTAGGTGCAGTGGCCAAAGTCGTGCCTGCGCAACATGCGGCGAAAGCGTTTGGTCTAACCACAGCGGCAGGATCATTTGGTATGTTCGCCATGATCCCTGGTGCTCAAACTTTGATGACGCATTATGACTGGCAGGGAGCGATGCAGGCTTTTGCACTGCTTTGTACCGCGATGATTGCGTTTGCGATGTTTATGAAAACGGCTAAGTCGTCGGATCAATCTTTGCAGAAGCAAGATGAAACTCAAACGTTGAAACAGGCACTTAAAGAAGCGTTTTCCCATAAAGGATACTGGCTTATTCATGCTGGTTTCTTTGTATGTGGTTTCCATGTGATGTTTATTGCAACTCACTTACCCAGTTATCTAGCGGACAAAAGTCTTCCTGCATCCAGCGCAGCAATGGCATTGGCTTACGTGGGTATTTTTAACATCTTTGGATCGTACTTCTGGGGTGTTATGGGTGACCGATTTAATAAACGACACGTGATGTCATCTTTGTACTTAATGCGTACTTTGGTGATAGGTGCATTTGTCACTCTTCCTGTCACAGAGAGTACCGCCGCTATTTTTGGCGCTGCCATCGGCTTTTGTTGGCTGGGAACGGTGCCACTCACATCAGGCTTAGTACGCCAAATTTTCGGTGCTCGATATTTGTCTACCTTGTATGGCTTGGTCTTCTTTACTCACCAGGTTGGGAGTTTCTTGGGCGCATGGGCTGGTGGGCGTATGTATGATTACTATGGTTCCTATGATCCAATTTGGTGGTCGACGGTGGTTCTTGCATTTGCTGCGGCACTGATTCATTTACCTATCAATGATAAACCCGTTGCTCGATTAGCCCTTCAGAGTTGATTACAAGCTAAAACTGAGAAATGAGAAAAAGCCCGTCTGCATTGATGGGCTTTTTCATACTATCTGCAGTAAAACGTTGTTTATCTGGAGATTAGTGATAATAATTTAAGATTAAGGTATTCATATAGTTGATAAGTAAAGAGGCAGTATGGAAAAGAAAAAGGTGTTGGTTTTATACGCCCATCCGTCGCAGCATCGCTCTGAAGTCAATCAGTTGCTTTATAATAAGGCGTCTACGATCCCTAACGTTACGGCTGTTGATCTCTACGCTCTTTATCCCACTTTTGATATCAACATTGACAGCGAACAGCAGCGACTAAAAGAGCACGATATTGTTATTTTCCAGTTCCCGCTCTACTGGTATTCCACACCAGCAATACTCAAAGAGTGGCAAGACCTAGTACTAGAGTACGGTTTTGCTTACGGCCACGATGGCAAGGAACTGGTAGGTAAAACCTTCTTTTGCGCGATCACTGCAGGCGGTAAAGCGGATGCGTACCAAAGCGATGGGTACAACCACTTTACCATTCGCCAGTTGCTGCAACCTCTTGAGCAAACCGCATCATTAACAGGAATGAATTACCTCGCGCCATTTGCCTTATTTGGTTCACGCACTGCTTTAGAAGAGAATCGCATTGCCGATCACGTAGAGCAGTGGGCAACTCTGCTTCGAGATTTGAGTGAAGATAACATTGACTTAGAAAAGGCGGCTAAGGCCGAGAAGTTGAATGCGATTATCGATGTATCAGCCGATGGAGTTCTAAAATGACGGGTCTATTTTTACAGGCATTTATTTATTTAATAGCTGCTGTGATTGCCGTTCCTATCGCGAAAAGGTTAGGGCTAGGGTCGGTGCTGGGTTATCTGATTGCTGGCGTTGTGATTGGGCCGGTGATCGGGTTAGTGGGTGAAGAAACCACGACAATCCAACATTTTGCTGAATTCGGCGTGGTCATGATGCTGTTTTTAGTCGGATTAGAGCTTGAGCCTAAAATGCTGTGGGCCATGCGAAATCGGCTCATGGGGTTAGGCGGCCTCCAAGTGGGTGGCACGACGATTGCGGTTATGTTGATTGCGCAGTCCTTTGGCTTAGTCTGGAGTCTTTCGCTAACGATAGGATTGATCTTTGCGCTTTCTTCAACGGCGATCGTTCTGCAAACGTTTAATGAGAAGGGGTTAAATAAAACAGAAGGTGGCAAAAACGCGTTCTCTGTTTTGTTGTTCCAAGATATTGCCGTCATCCCAATGTTAGCCTTTATCCCGCTTCTCGCACTACCTGAACTTGTTGAACAAGCACAAAACGCGGCGGTGGATGCTTCTGCTCATCATGAAGAATTAAGCCTAGTGGTTGGTCTTCCTGGTTGGGCGTACGGTTTGGTCATCATGGCATCGATTGCTGCTGTTGTGATCGGTGGGCACTATTTAAGTCGGCCGCTTTTTCGTTTTGTCGCAAGCTCTGGGCTTCGCGAAATCTTCACGGCAACAGCGCTCATGCTCGTCGTTGGCATTGCGGCATTAATGAGTTTAGTCGGTTTGTCGCCTGCTCTTGGCACTTTCCTAGCGGGGGTGGTGCTTGCCAACAGTGAATTCAGACATGAATTAGAATCCAATATTGATCCGTTTAAAGGACTGCTACTCGGTTTGTTCTTTATCACGGTTGGGGCGGGTATTCAGTTTTCGACCCTGTTTG
Organism: Vibrio sp. 10N.261.55.A7; assembly: GCF_002877365.1. Taxonomy (GTDB): domain Bacteria; phylum Pseudomonadota; class Gammaproteobacteria; order Enterobacterales; family Vibrionaceae; genus Vibrio. The sequence continues at coordinate 3,643 of NZ_MCWZ01000277.1, read as the reverse complement.
ATCAATTCTTCATTATCATGGGTTTGACAATTGGGGTCATGGCCCTAAAAGGTGCCGTTCTGTACCTACTGGCGATCATTTTCAAGATAAAAGGCAGTGATAGATGGCTATTTGCCTTGAGTTTGGCGCAGGCAGGGGAGTTTGGTTTTGTATTACTCGGCTTCTCAGTACAAAACCATGTATTACCAACAGACATTGCTCAAACCTTGTCGCTGGTTGTTGCTCTGTCTATGTTCTTCACACCTGGGCTGTTTATTCTTTTTGATAAGGTCATTCTTCCTAAATTTGTGGAGCAGTCAAATGATCGAGAAGCGGATAGTATTGATGAATCGGGTTCAGTCATCATTGTAGGAATCGGTCGTTTTGGCCAAATCGTCAATCGCCTTTTGGTGTCTAATGGTGTTAAAACGGTGGTGCTTGATCATCAAGCGAATCAAGTTGATGTCATGAGAAAGATTGGTACACAAGCCTATTACGGTGACGCTACTCGTCCAGATCTGCTTCACACTGCAGGTATTGATGAAGCAAAAGCGATCGTAATTGGCTTAGATAACCAAGAGAGCAGCGTGGAATTGGTTAAGTATGTTAAACATAGCCATCCTCATGTATCGATTATTGCTCGTGCATTTGACCGGGGCCATGGCTATAGGTTAAAGCAGGCTGGCGCGGATTACATTGAACTGGAAACGTATCACTCTTCTCTTGAAACTGGTGGACATGTCATGAAAGTCATGGGGCTTCACCCATTCTATGTTGAACAACGCAAGGTAACGTATAAACGAGTCGAGCAGAAGAAGTCAGATTTACTCTATGCGGCTTGGCAGGACGACTCTGAAGGTGAGCGTTTTGATAATAACTACCGCGAATTGTTCATGCACTTAGAGCAGCATATGGCGAAGGAAATGCAAGTTGATCGGAGTGACAAACACACACGTGCCGAGCGAGGGTGGACACCTCCGCCGAAAGGCTATGCTGATGATTTTGACGATCAAGCATCGACGGAATAACTAACGTCAAGTAAGTCGTGACTTAAGGTAAAGCTGGCGAAATGTCAGCTTTATTTTTAAATTTAATTAGTTATTCAATATTCACATGAATAGATTATGATGGTTTTTTATGTCGCTCATTAAGGAGCTGTATTGTGTCTGAGTGGATAACGACCCCTGCGTTAATTGCCATGTTTCTCATTTTCTTGGGCTCGTTTGTGCAAACGGCAATAGGCTTCGGATTAGCCATCGTTGCAGCGCCATTGTTGTTTCTCGTTTCTCCTGATTACGTTCCCGCACCAATCTGTCTCGTGGCTCTTTTCATTTCAATACTGAATGCCATGAAACACCGATCAAACGTTTCTATTGGAGGCTTGAAAATGGCCCTCATTGGACGAGTACCAGGCTCTGTTGCCGGTGGTTTTTTATTGGTCATGGTGTCCACTGATGTATTGGCACTGTGGCTAGGGCTGCTCGTTTTGTTTGCGGTAGCTGTCAGCTTGTTACCGTTTCGTATAGAGCCTACGCCAATGCGTATGGGGGTTGCAGGATTCTTTTCTGGTTTTTTTGGTACAAGTTCATCGATAGGCGGCCCACCGATGGCGTTGCTTCTTCAACACCAAGAAGCCAATCAGTTACGTGGTAATCTATCGGCATTCTTTGTGTTTAGTTCTATCATTTCTTTGATTATCCAGATACCTGCGGGATTCCTTAATACGCATCACCTTTGGATCACCATTCCGCTCATTCCTGCCGCTTGGTTAGGTTATAAATTGGCAATGATGACAACTCAATCTTTGCCAAAAGAGAAGATTCGATTAGGGGCGCTATTGCTGTGTTCAATAAGTGGAATAACGGCCGTGTGGCAAGCAATATAACAAGTCAGTTCATTTTGTGTTAATCCAAGGTTGATAGATTAAAGCTTATTAGACCGATTTGGATAGATTGAAATTAGGGCGAAGTAATCTTTATGAATCTAATGAGTTTGAAATCAATGCGGTATTGGAACAGGAGTTATTATGCGTACTTTAGGTAATATTATTTGGTTTTTATTTGGCGGCGTTTTCATGGGACTGATGTGGTGGATGTTTGGAATACTCGCCTTTATCAGCATTATCGGGATTCCATGGGGAAGAGCATGTTTTGTCATGGGCAACTTTTCATTCTTTCCCTTAGGGCAAGAAGCGATAGCTCGTGATGAACTCACCAATCAAACTGATATTGGAACCAGCCCTTTCGGGTTTATTGGTAACGTGATTTGGTTTGTTCTTGCGGGCGTATGGTTGGCGATTGGGCATGTTTTATCGGCTGTTGCTTGTTTTATTACCATCATTGGTATTCCATTCGCGCTACAGCACTTAAAGCTTGCGCTAATATCACTAGCTCCTATTGGTAAAACGATTGTTCCGAAAGAGGAAGCTGCTGCGGCGAAATACTCATCTTATCGTTAGTGATTTATTCGGAATGTAGGTAAAGCTCCCCTACTGCTAAATGAAGTAGGGGTTGATGTTATACCGAATCTAAAAATCAAACGATACACTGATATCCCAGTAATTTTCTTCGCTATTCTTTAGATCGAACCGGTGGGAAATGTTTGGCTTTACTCCCCATAAATTCACAATCGCACCCAAACTAATATAATCTCTGACTGTTTCCTGAGGCGTTGTAGTAAAACTATGATCATTGATTGTCCAGTGATTGTAATGCGATTTGTCGTGACCATAGGCTACGGTGAAAGAAAACCAGCTACTGACTTCGTACACTGAACCAATGAGTTTGTTGAACATGAATTCTGATTTTTCTATGGTAAGAGGATAGGGATCCGTATCAAATTCATACCCAATGTATTGCCCTTCAAAGTTGGTATAAAAAATAAAGCTTTTCCATTTCGTCGCAGAAAACAGTCCGGTTGTGTAAACCGTTGTCCCGTTAGTGTCAGCGCCGGCAGATATTGTAATTTCATTGTAAATACGATCGGCCATAAAAAATGAGTAACCAAAGCCAATGTCAGCATATTCGCTAGTATCGATAGAGCCGAATACTCTCCAAGTCTCATTCAGGTTATATGAACCGCTAAGTGTGAAAATATAGTCATTAGATCGTTCATCTAAAAAATTTGAATTGCTAACGGTAATATCGAACGTGTCAGTGATGAATGCTAGAACATCGGATTCAAATTCTTGGCCATCTTTATTTTCTGAGAATGCAAAGAAAGACATGAAGCATAGAAGGGAAATGGATATTTTTTTCAAGCGAATTCTCTTTGTATCGTCACTGTCCTTAGCTGGAAAATTGAAGTTGAAGCCCTCTGAATAGAGGGCTTATTAAGACAATTAACTCATTATCTTATTTACGGCCACGAAGGTGCCTTTTTATTGTGTCACGCTGCTCTTGAGTTAAAGACTTAACTTTATTTCTTACATCACTCAGGTTTAGCGCAATTTGGTTCTTAGGGGACCAGTGACCAATTTCATTACGCTCACTATCACGTATTGTCACGCCACCATTTTCTAGAATAATGTAACCGTCGATTTCACCGTGTGTCGACAAGATCCACATGTTCTCAGCGGCTTTATCTACGCTGCGGCCGTTGTCCGCTTCAGGTGTTGCCTCGTCTTCGATTGGTAGGCTAGGCGTGCCCTGAATCGGGTTCATTG
>NZ_MCWZ01000276.1 GCF_002877365.1 Vibrio sp. 10N.261.55.A7 | reverse complement strand
GAAAGTCAGTGCTACTCCATTAAAGTGGTAATTTGTTAGTAGTAAAACTTGACACGTATCACAACCATAATTAGAATACCGCCAATTTGTCTAATTTCCATAAAAACGCTGATTTTCAGCGAAAAGGAAGGTAGAATTGCAAATTAATTCGTTTTTAATGCATTTTTATTCTGGAGGTTGTCTTGATTAAGTCAGCACTGCTAGTCCTAGAAGATGGGACAGTATTCCACGGTGAATCAATCGGCGCAGATGGTTCCGCTGTTGGTGAAGTCGTTTTTAACACCTCGATGACGGGGTACCAAGAAATCCTCACTGATCCTTCCTATTCTCAACAGATCGTCACTTTAACTTACCCTCACATTGGCAATACCGGAACTAATTCCGAAGACGAAGAATCCTCAGCGATTCATGCTCAAGGCCTTGTGATTCGTGACCTTCCTCTTTTAGCTTCAAACTTCCGTAACGAACGTTCCCTTTCTGATTATCTTAAATCTCAAAATATTGTCGGCATCGCAGATATTGATACTCGCAAGCTGACGCGTATTTTGCGTGAAAAAGGTGCACAGAACGGTTGTATCGTTGCTGGTAGCAATATTGATGAAGCTCTAGCGTTAGTTAAAGCCCAAGAATTCCCTGGCCTGAAAGGTATGGACCTTGCGAAAGAAGTTACAACAAAAGAAGCGTATCAATGGAAACAAGGTTCGTGGACGCTTACGGGTGGACTTCCTGAAGCGAAAGCAGACTCTGAATTGCCATACCACGTTGTTGCTTATGACTTCGGTGCAAAACGAAACATCCTACGAATGCTTGTTGACCGCGGCTGCCGCCTAACGGTTGTTCCTGCTGAGACTTCTGCTGAAGAAGTACTCGCTCTGAACCCTGACGGTGTTTTCCTTTCAAATGGCCCTGGTGACCCAGAGCCATGTACTTACGCAATTGAAGCGACAAAAGTGTTCCTAGAAAAAAGCTTACCAATCTTCGGTATCTGTCTAGGTCACCAGATTCTTGCTCTTGCGTCAGGCGCTAAGACAGTGAAGATGAAGTTTGGTCACCACGGTGCAAACCACCCAGTTAAAGATTTAGATCGTGATGTTGTGATGATTACTTCGCAAAACCACGGCTTTGCTGCTGACGAAGAAACCCTTCCAGAGACACTACGTGCAACGCACAAATCACTATTTGATGGTTCTCTACAAGGTATTCACCGTACAGACAAACCAGCGTTTAGCTTCCAAGGTCACCCTGAAGCGAGCCCAGGTCCAGAAGACGCAGCGCCGTTATTCGACCACTTCATTGAATTAATTAAACAGCACACAGCTTAATCCGGAGTAGTAGACAATGCCAAAACGTACTGACATTAAAAGTATTCTTATTCTAGGTGCTGGCCCGATCGTTATCGGCCAAGCCTGTGAGTTCGACTACTCTGGTGCTCAAGCTTGTAAAGCACTTCGTGAAGAAGGTTACCGAGTTATTCTTGTAAACTCGAACCCAGCGACAATCATGACTGACCCAGATATGGCCGATGCAACTTACATCGAGCCTATCCAATGGGAAGTTGTGCGTAACATCATCGCTAAAGAGAAGCCTGATGCAGTTCTACCTACTATGGGTGGCCAAACTGCATTGAACTGTGCTCTAGACCTAGAAAAGCACGGCGTTCTTGAAGAGTTCGGTGTTGAAATGATTGGTGCAACGGCTGACGCTATCGATAAAGCAGAAGACCGTTCACGCTTCGATAAAGCAATGAAAGCAATTGGCCTTGAGTGTCCAACTGCTGATACAGCGAAAACAATGGAAGAAGCTTACAAAGTTTTAGACATGGTTGGCTTCCCTTGTATCATTCGTCCATCGTTCACGATGGGTGGTACGGGTGGCGGTATCGCTTACAACAAAGAAGAATTTGAAGAAATCTGTCGTCGTGGTTTGGACTTATCTCCAACTAACGAACTTCTTATCGATGAATCACTTATCGGTTGGAAAGAGTACGAGATGGAAGTGGTTCGTGACAAAAACGACAACTGCATCATCGTATGTGCGATTGAAAACTTCGACCCAATGGGTATTCACACCGGTGACTCAATCACTGTGGCTCCAGCACAAACGCTGACAGACAAAGAATACCAACTAATGCGTAACGCATCTCTAGCTGTACTGCGTGAGATTGGTGTTGAAACAGGTGGTTCAAACGTACAGTTTGGTATCAACCCGAAAGATGGTCGTATGGTTATCATCGAGATGAACCCACGTGTATCTCGCTCTTCTGCGCTAGCGTCTAAAGCTACGGGTTTCCCAATCGCTAAGATTGCAGCGAAACTGGCTGTTGGCTTCACGCTAGACGAGCTAATGAATGACATCACTGGCGGCGCAACGCCAGCATCATTCGAACCAACAATCGACTACGTAGTCACTAAGATTCCTCGTTTTAACTTCGAGAAATTTGCAGGTGCTAACGACCGTCTAACGACTCAAATGAAGTCTGTTGGTGAAGTGATGGCTATCGGCCGTAACCAGCAAGAATCTCTACAAAAAGCACTTCGCGGACTAGAAGTTGGTGCGAGTGGTTTTGACGAAATGGTAGACCTAGATGCACCTGATGCTCTAACGACTATCCGTCACGAACTGAAAGAAGCTGGCGCAGAGCGTATTTGGTACATCGCTGACGCATTCCGTGCTGGTATGTCGGTAGATGGTGTATTCAACCTAACGCAAATTGACCGTTGGTTCCTAGTTCAAATCGAAGACATCGTTAAGCTAGAGCAAGAACTTAAAGCGAAAGGCTTTGCTGGTCTGAACAAAGACGAGCTAAACAAGCTTAAGCGTAAAGGTTTTGCAGATGCGCGCCTATCTAAGATTCTAGGTGTAGCGGAAAGCGAAATCCGTCGTCTGCGTGACCAATACGATATCCACCCAGTGTACAAGCGTGTAGATACGTGTGCGGCTGAGTTCTCTTCTGATACAGCTTACATGTACTCTTCTTACGATGACGAGTGTGAAGCGAACCCAACAGACAAAGACAAGATCATGATTCTGGGCGGCGGTCCAAACCGTATCGGCCAAGGTATTGAATTTGACTACTGTTGTGTACACGCATCACTAGCACTACGTGAAGATGGCTACGAAACTATCATGGTTAACTGTAACCCTGAGACAGTTTCTACAGACTACGACACATCTGACCGTCTGTACTTCGAACCAGTAACTCTGGAAGACGTACTAGCAATCGCTCGTGTTGAGAAGCCAAAAGGCGTTATCGTTCAGTACGGTGGTCAAACGCCACTTAAACTGGCTCGAGCTCTTGAAGCTGCTGGCGTACCAATCATCGGTACTAGCCCAGACGCAATCGACCGTGCAGAAGACCGTGAGCGTTTCCAAGTTGCTGTAGACCGTCTAGGCCTACTTCAGCCTGAAAACGCAACAGTAACAACAATGGAGCAAGCGGTAGAGAAATCTCGTGAAATCGGTTTCCCATTGGTTGTACGTCCTTCTTACGTACTTGGTGGTCGTGCGATGGAAATCGTATACGACGAGCAAGACTTACGTCGCTACTTCAACGAAGCAGTAAGCGTATCAAACGAATCTCCAGTGCTACTTGATAGCTTCCTAGACGACGCTGTTGAAGTAGATGTAGATGCGATTTGTGACGGTGAGCGCGTTGTTATCGGCGGTATCATGGAGCATATCGAGCAAGCGGGTGTTCACTCAGGTGACTCAGCATGTTCTCTTCCTGCCTACACGCTAAGCCAAGAAATCCAAGACGTCATGCGCGAGCAAGTTGAAAAGCTAGCGTTCGAGTTGGGTGTTCGTGGTCTGATGAACACGCAGTTTGCTGTTAAGAACAATGAAGTGTACCTAATCGAGGTTAACCCTCGTGCAGCACGTACGGTTCCATTCGTATCTAAAGCTACAGGCGCACCAATTGCTAAGATTGCCGCCCGTGTAATGGCGGGTCAATCTTTAGAGTCTCAAGGCTTTACGAAAGAAATCATCCCACCTTATTACTCAGTGAAAGAAGTGGTACTTCCATTCAACAAGTTCCCTGGTGTTGACCCACTATTAGGCCCAGAAATGCGCTCTACTGGCGAAGTCATGGGTGTTGGTCCAACATTTGCTGAAGCTTATTCTAAAGCTGAGCTAGGTTGTGGAAATATCTACCCTGAAGGTGGACGTGCACTTCTTTCTGTTCGTGAAGGCGATAAAGAACGCGTTGTCGATTTGGCGTCTAAGCTAACGAAGCTTGGTTATCAACTCGATGCGACTCACGGTACGGCAGTTATCCTTGGTGAAGCGGGTATCAACCCACGCCTAGTCAACAAGGTACACGAAGGTCGTCCTCACATTCTTGACCGTATCAAGAACAACGAGTACACCTACATCGTGAACACAGCTGCTGGTCGTCAAGCGATTGAAGATTCAAAAGTTCTTCGTCGTGGCGCATTGGCTGAGAAAGTGAACTACACGACAACGCTAAACGCTGCATTCGCGACTTGTATGGCGCACACTGCAGACGCGAAGACGTCAGTGACTTCCGTTCAAGAGCTACACGCTCAAGTAAAAGCGAACGAAGCTTAATTTACGTTGTATGAAGTCGATAGAAACCGCTCGTGAGAGCGGTTTTTTTTCTTCTGATGGAATGGTATCAGCGGCTGGTATTTAGACATAAAAAAGGGGATTATCTACATAGAGATAATCCCCTTTTAAATATCTAGTAGAGCCGCTTTATTTTCCCAACGCAAAGGTTGGAAGTGACAAGTGCCAACGGATAGCCCCCAATCGAATAACAAGAGTTGAGACTAAACCGGCCAAAAATGCAGTGTTGCTATCATATTCTAGGTGGAGCACTACGGTATGGAAGATGCCACCGACAATACACGCTGTCGCATAAACCTCGCTGCGTAATACCATAGGCACTTCGCGAGCGAGCATGTCACGAATGATTCCGCCGCCGCAGCCTGTAATTACTCCCATAATGACCGCCACCATCGCAGAGTCTTGATAGGTCAGTGCTTTTTCAACACCGATACCGACAAAAACAGCCAAACCAATAGCATCGGAAACGGGAAGGATCCACCAAGCCAGTCGTTTCGGTCTTCGTACAATCAGCATGGTTAAAAGGCAGGTTATGAAGATTACCCACAAGTAAGTGGTGTCGGTAATCCAAAAGACAGGAGTCGCACCCAAAGCCATATCGCGGATAGTTCCGCCACCTATCGCAGTCACGCTTCCAAGCACGATGACGCCAAAAGGATCCATTTTTAATCGACCTGCGAGCAGTACACCTGAAATGGCAAAAATAGCGGTGCCAAAAAGATCAAATAAATAGAGCAGCATGGAGTCCATGTTACAGTTTTCTCGTTCAGTTATAGGAGGTTCGAAGTCGAGATTGTACGAAATTCTCCGCTAAAGCGTTAGCGTTTTTGTCGAACAGATTCTAGGTACTCACACACTTGTTCAATGGCAAGAAGAGTGCGTGGTGTTGGCCTATTTAGCCAATCTGGTTGTAAAGACCAAACCGCCCCATTTTTGACAGAAGGGAGCTGCGCTTCCCATGCTTGCCACATATGACTATCAGCCATCGCGTGGTCTGAGTAAAACATCGCTTCAGGCTGCGCAACCACCACCTGTTCAATGCCCACTTGAGGATAAGCGGTTAGACTGTTTTCAAATATATTAACGCCACCACAGAATGAAAACACTTCACTTGGCCAATGTCCTTGGGCCACTGTGATGATCGGCTTTTCACTCAACTGATAGAAATAGCGAACAGGTTGATCGACTTGGTATTTCGCGGACAGCGCAACGAGCTGTTCTCGGTATTCTTTAGCTTGCGAGTAACCAAATTCTGGGTTCTCGCTGTAATGACTAAGTTGTTCAATATTGTCGGCGATATCATCAAGAGTTTTGGTGTCAGAGTAGTAAATGTTGAAGCCAAAGCTTTCTAGCATATCCAACTCTTTTTGCGGGTTTCCTGACGGCCAAGCGATAATTAGGTCGGGTTGCAAGGCAATGATTCGCTCTAGCTTTATCCCTTGGTAATTCGCAACCTTTTCGATGTCTTCTACTTCTGGCGGATAATCACTCATTGCACTCACCGCGATGAGTTTATCACCAAGCCCTGCTGAAAATGCGATTTCTGTGGCATGTGGTGCGAGCGAAATGACGCGTTCGACAGGCGTGTGCCCCTCAGTACTGGCGAGAGCAAATGATGAAATGAACATACCGAGAGAGAAAGTCGCTGAAGCGAAAAAAGACGGAGGCATTTAGAAACCTTGATAGATGATAAATAGAATCGTGCTTTGTATGAAAATCCAAGCAAACACGCGCCAAGCGATGAGCTTTTGAATTTGGGAAAGATGGATGGCCGCAGGGGCTATTCGGCCACCAATTTTACTTCTTACTGTTTTTCGTTTTTCATAAATGGCGGGGCCACCCAATGAGAGTTCGAGTTTGTTACCGACGGAAGTCAAAAGCCAAGCTGGGCCGGGTGAAGTCCAAGACGGGCTCTGAGAAATCATCATTTTAAATGTATGGCTCGCTTTATTCCCTATGACAATGAGTAGAGAAAATAAACGCAATGGCACGTAATCAAGCGCTGCTACGCTTCGAGATACGGTGAGTCCAAATGGAGAGTAGGTCGCTCGAGATGGAGACCACGCCCTGGCCAATTCTGACGATAAACGATAAAACAATGCGCCGCTGCCGCCGGCTATGGCATACCAAAATAAGACACAAATAACATTGCGTCCATACCCCATGATAATCGTCTCAGCGCCTGCTTTACCTAATCCCAGTGACGATAGGCTAGTGGTGTCACGGTTAAGCACTGGAGAAAGTAACGCTCGAGCTTTGGGTTTATCGTCATGAGCAAGCGCTTTGGTGAGTTCATTGGCAAGTTTTTCATTGCTTCGCCAATCCATTGCCAGCAGTATAAGAGCAAGCTCAAAGAGCTGTGGCTGCCAGACTAAAGGCTTGAGTGCCCAGAGCACGAGTAGGGTAGGAATAACCATTAGTAGCCACGCCAATGTTCCTGAGATTAAGCTCTGAGAGTATTGATTGTTGATGTTCACTTTAACGGCGAGTTGCTCAGCAAACTTATGCCAAAGTGTCGTTGGGTGTGAGGCTCTAGGGATTGGGATGATTAGGTGAAACAACAATGCTCCCCACATAACGAGGAGCGTTCCATTTGAATAAAACTGATTAAAGATCTCTTCCATGAGTGACGTCGTCGTTTATTTAAGTAGGTCTACCATCTTAATCACCATTTCCGAAGAACTCTGCGCAGCAAGTGGCAAAAACTCTTCAAAGCTCATTGGGGATTCTTTATCTGCGACGTCAGAGATGGCACGCACGACTACAAATGGAACATTGAATTGATGACAAACTTGCGCAATCGCCGAGGCTTCCATTTCAACTGCAATCACTGATGGGAAGTGTTTGCGGATGAAGTCCTGACGTTCTGCACTGCAAACGAAAGCATCACCTGTACAGATTAAACCACGTACCGCGTGTTTATCTTCCATTTTGGTCAAAGCTTTTTCTGCGATGTCCATTAGGTTTTTATCTGCAGTGAAGGCCGCTGGTTGTCCTGCCATTTGACCGATTTCATAGCCAAAAGCAGTCACATCTGCATCGTGGTGGCGAACTTCTGTTGAAATAATGACGTCACCTAGATTCAGTGTTGAATCAAAACCGCCGGCAGATCCTGTGTTAATGATTACGTCAGGTTGGTATTCATCCAGTAATAGTGTCGTACCAATGGCAGCAGCCACTTTACCGATCCCCGATTGCAGTACGACAACATCAGCACCGTTTAACTGCCCAGAGAAAAAGGTACAGCCAGCTTTGCTGATCTCTTTACAGTTGGTGATTGCGTTTTTAAGAATGGTGACTTCTTGCTCCATTGCGCCAATAATGCCGATCTTCATGTTTTTTCCTGTTCGCTGTCGTGATGATAATATCGATAAGTTTACCATGAAAAAAAATGAGGGAAGGAATCTTTCAGCGTATGGCGTTGAGTTTCAATATGAGCAAATTGGGTTAAATACAAATTCGAGTTGATATGGTGGATGCTTTCTCATATAATCCGCGCTTCGCGTAGTGGCTGAATCAGAGATTGGCTGCTACAAATACAAACCTACTCTTATTAGGAGAGCATTATGTCTCTGAATGCAGAAACTAAAGCAGCAATCGTTGCAGAATACGCACAATCTGAAGGCGACACTGGTTCACCAGAAGTACAAGTAGCACTACTAACTGCTTCTATCAACCACCTACAAGGTCACTTCAAAGCTCATAAAGGCGATCACCACAGCCGTCGTGGTCTTCTACGCATGGTTTCTAGCCGTCGTAAGCTTCTTGATTACTTGAAAGGCAAAAACCTTGCTCGTTACCAAGACCTAATCAAACGTCTAGGCCTACGTCGCTAATTAGTGATTGCATAGAAAAGTTTGTTTAGAAAGGGGCTATATGCCCCTTTTTTGTTGCCTGCTGTTTGAGCCATGCTTTCAGTTTGTATGCTCACTTCTTATCCAAAAAATAGCCCTATTTGTTGTGCCGCTATGCAAAGAGAATAGCAAAAACCCTCTCATTTGGTTTATACTACGCCTCGCTTATCATGCACTCGCATTAGGCAGACAACGTTGTTCAAGAGTTACAGTCACAGATGTCGGCCAATTGGTCGCGACTATTCAAAAGCGATTGGGATGTCATTATCCTTAGTCTCTTTTCACTAGTCGCGATTGGTAATTTCTTGAACGGTCACTTACTTATTCTAAAGTTACTCTTTAGATCAAGGATATATAATGTTTGAAAAACCAGTTGTAAAGTCGTTTCAATACGGCAATCACACAGTTACGCTAGAAACTGGCGTTATCGCACGTCAAGCGACTGCGGCAGTCATGGCAACGATGGACGATACGTCTGTATTCGTTTCAGTTGTAGCTAAAAAAGAAGCGGTTCAAGGTCAAGACTTTTTCCCGCTAACAGTCAACTACCAAGAGCGTACTTACGCTGCTGGTAAAATCCCAGGTGGCTTCTTCAAGCGTGAAGGTCGTCCTTCTGAAGCTGAGACACTGACTGCTCGTCTAATTGACCGCCCAATTCGTCCTCTTTTCCCTGATGCGTTTAAAAACGAAGTACAGGTAATCGCAACGGTTGTTTCTATCAACCCTGACGTAAACCCAGACATGATCACTATGATCGGTACGTCTGCGGCACTTGCTATCGCTGGTGTTCCTTTCAATGGTCCTATCGGTGCTGCACGTGTTGGTCACATTGACGGTCAACTAGTACTTAACCCTTCAAACACTGAGCTAGAAAGCTCTAAACTGGATCTTGTTGTATCTGGTACTGAAGGTGCGGTACTTATGGTTGAATCAGAAGCTGACAACCTAACTGAAGAAGAGATGCTTTCTGCTGTTGTTTACGGTCACGACCAACAACAAGTTGTTATCAAAGCGATCAATGAATTCGCGGCTGAAGTAGCGACTCCTTCATGGGATTGGACTGCTCCAGAAGAGAACACTGCACTTAACACTAAGATCGCTGAGCTAGCAGAAACTAAGCTTGCTGATGCTTACAAAATCACTGAGAAGATGGCTCGTTACGACCGCATCCATGAGATTGCTGCAGAAGTAAACGAAGTACTAGTATCTGAAAACGAAGAAGTGAACCTAAAAGAAGTTCACTCTATCTTCCACGATTTAGAGAAAACAGTGGTACGTCGCAGCATCATAGCGGGTAACCCACGTATCGATGGCCGTGAAAAAGACATGGTTCGTGCACTAGATGTACGCACTGGCGTTCTTCCACGTACACACGGTTCTTCACTATTTACTCGTGGTGAAACTCAAGCACTTGTTACAGCAACGCTTGGTACACAACGTGATGCTCAAATCATCGACAGCCTAATGGGTGAGAAGAAAGATCACTTCCTTCTACACTACAACTTCCCTCCATACTGTGTAGGTGAGACTGGTTTCGTTGGTTCTCCTAAGCGTCGTGAAATTGGTCACGGTAAGCTGGCTAAGCGTGGTATTGCTGCAGTCATGCCTTCAATTGAAGAGTTCCCATACACAGTACGTGTTGTATCGGAAATCACTGAATCTAACGGTTCATCTTCAATGGCTTCTGTATGTGGTACATCTCTAGCGCTTATGGATGCTGGTGTTCCAATTAAAGCGTCTGTTGCTGGTATCGCAATGGGTCTTGTTAAAGAAGGCGACGACTTCGTTGTTCTTTCTGACATCCTTGGTGACGAAGATCACCTAGGTGACATGGACTTTAAAGTAGCAGGTACTAACGACGGTATCACTGCTCTTCAAATGGACATCAAGATCGAAGGTATCACTAAAGAGATCATGCAGATTGCTCTTAATCAAGCACAAGGTGCGCGTAAGCACATCCTTTCTGTGATGGATGAAGCTCTAGGTGGCGCTCGTGAAGATATCTCTGAGTTCGCTCCACGTATCCACACGATGAAGATCAACACTGACAAGATCCGTGACGTTATCGGTAAAGGTGGCGCTGTGATCCGTTCTCTATGTGAAGAGACGGGTACAACTATCGAAATCGAAGACGACGGTACTGTTAAGATCGCTGCAACTTCTGGTGAGCAAGCTGAAGATGCTATCAACCGCATTAAGGCGCTAACGGCTGAAGTTGAAGTGGGTACGATCTACACAGGTAAAGTTGCACGCCTAGCTGACTTCGGTGCTTTCGTTACTATTCTTCCTGGTAAAGATGGTCTTGTACATATCTCTCAAATCGCAGATAAGCGTATCGAGAAAGTGTCTGACTACCTAACTGAAGGTCAAGAAGTGAAAGTTAAAGTACTTGAGATTGACCGCCAAGGCCGTGTACGTCTAAGTATGAAAGAAGCGGTAGATAAGCCTGCAGAAGAAGCTCCAGCGGCTGACGCTGAGTAATTCGCTATACTTAACATTAGGTAATTAACCTATTGAGTATAAAGCATGTTATAAAGGGAGCATTATCGCTCCCTTTTTTCATATCTAAATTCCAACAAATTCAAGTTGGGCGACAGGAGTATCTATTTGTGAAATGGTTTCGTAGCGCCACAATCAGTGCATTTTTGTTGGTAACAGCAGGTTGTGCATCGACTTCAACAACGGATCAAGAGCAGTGGATTTATCCACCAATGGCAGTGCCATTGCAAGCGAGTGTCCAGCAGGAAGTTCAGATTGCTCGACTTACTCAGCTTCTTCAACGTGCTGATCTACAAGATGACGTACGAGCGAAGATGCATTATGAACGTGGTAATTACTATGACAGTGTTGGTCTTAGGGATTTGGCTCGATTGGACTTTAACCAATCCTTATCGCTAAACCCAGCTCAGCCAGATATTTTCAATTTATTGGGTGTTTACTTTACTCAAGTTGGTGAATTTGATGCGGCCTATGAAGCGTTTGATTCAACCCTAGAGCTTGATCCTGACAACGCATACGCGGAACGAAACAGAGCGATTGCTTTGTATTATGGTGGCCGAATTGATCTTGCATTTGAAGAAATGTCTAAGCATTTTGAGCGAGATCCGAGTGACCCATTTGGTGCGTTGTGGCTTTACATTATTCAATCTGAAATGGACTACGATGTTGCTCGTGCTGACTTAATGGCTCGGTACGAAGCTCGTACTGAAGAGTGGGGATGGGTTTTAGTTGGCTTAACGTTAAATGAAATCACTGAAGAGAACGCGTTTAAAGCGATTTTAGTTGGTTCTCGTGATAACACACTGTTAGCTCAACGTTTAACCGAAGTGTATTTCTACATGGCGAAACGTCACCAGCAAGAGGGGGACTTTGCCAGCGCTATCTCTTTGTATAAACTTGCGTTAGCTGGAAATGTGTTTGAGTACGTTGAGCATCGTTATTCATTCTTAGAGCTGACGCGCATTTACAATCAGGTAAAGGCTGAGCAATTGGCTCAAGCAAAACTTGAAGCTAAACAAGATCAGCAAGCTCAGAGTGAACAGTAGACCTTAACTCAAACTGTGAATAGACCGCTATGCCCTATTACATCTCAGTTGATGTTGTCGTGTATAGCGGTTTTTTTATTGCTTTTTGTCATGATTGATCTATTATAGTTAGCCTTGCTAACTAAGTTTGAGCTGCAATGCTAAGTGATAACCTAGAGAAAATAGAACGATTTGCTTCGAAGGTGTGGAGGATCCAGAGTAAAAAGGATCCCATGGGGCAGCTCAGTTTTAACGAATACGATTATCTGAAGATCATTCAATCGGCTAAAGATGCCATCCGCTTGACAGACCTTGCTAAAGAGATGCAAGTGACCAAACCGTCTGCCACGAATATGGTTAAACGTCTTGAGAGAAAAGGCCTTGTCCTACGTCAGGACTGTATGGAAGATGCCCGTTCTAAGCGAATTGTTCTGACGAATAAGGCAGAGCAAGGCTTAGCGGATGAAAGTCGAGTGTATGGCATTATGGCTGACAAAATGCAGAGTAAACTCACTAATGAGCAAGCGGAGCAACTGAGTAAACTATTAGATATCGCTTTGAAGTAAGCACGTTTTATATGCAAACCTTGAAAGTGAACATTTGCCCATTTAGTTAGCTATGATAACTAATTTCAGTGGTCCTAGAGTAAATGATGAGACAGAAATAATGAGTAACACAATAGTTCGTCAATTTTGGCGTTATACCATTCCGACCGTTGCAGCAATGCTCGTCAATGGCTTGTATCAGGTTGTGGATGGTATTTTTATCGGTCGATATGTCGGAGCTGACGGACTAGCAGCAATCAATCTCGCGTGGCCAATCATCGGCACCATTCTTGGTATTGGTATGATGATCGGTGTGGGAACAGGGGCGTTGGTCTCGATTAAGCAGGGTGAAAATAATGCCTTGGAAGCTAAACAAATACTCGCGACAGGCTTATTGATCCTATTGGCCATTGCTCCAATCGTGGCGGTCAGTTTATGGTTTTTATCCGACGATTTACTTTTGCTGCAGGGTGGGGAAGGGAAGGTTTTGGATCTCGGCGTTCAGTACCTAGAGATCTTGATTGTGACGAGTATCTTTGCACTGGGCTCGATTGCGATGCCATTCTTGCTTAGAAATGACGACAGTCCAAATTTAGCAACGCTCTTGATGATCATCGGGGCGGTCGTCAATATTGGGTTGGATTTCGTGTTCATCGCTTGGTTTGGCTGGGAGCTCAAAGGTGCAGCAATAGCAACGGGTATTGCACAATCGATCGTGACGATAATGGGCTTAGCTTACTTTTTCTCTGATCGTGCAAAAGTTAAGCTGACGATGTCATGTTTAGTCATTCGATGGGATGTCATTAGTCAGATTTTGTTTATTGGTGCATCAAGCTTCTTTATGTATGCGTACGGCTCCATGATGATAGCTTTGCACAATGTACTCTTTACGCAATATGGCTCGATGATGCTTGTAGGGGCGTACGCCGTTATAGGGTATATCGTGACCGTTTATTATCTCACGGTTGAAGGCGTCGCTAATGGCATGCAGCCTCTAGTGAGTTTTAACTATGGAGCCAAACACTTCGACAATGTTCGTAGGCTATTGAACATTGCTATGGTCACTGCAGTGGTGGGTGGTATTGCATTTGTAGCCCTGCTTAATCTATTCCCGTATCAATCGGTGATGATATTTAACTCGACCGATGGTGAGTTGATTGATGCTGCTATTCTTGGTGTTCGATTGCATTTGTTTGCGCTATTTTTAGATGGTTTCTTAGTGGTGACAGCGGCGTATTATCAAGCGGTCAATCGAGGCAGTAAAGCGATGTTTGTTACGATCGGTAATATGCTTATCCAACTACCGTTCCTATATATCCTGCCCAAAATATGGGGGATTGATGGTGTTTGGATTGCGTATCCGCTATCTAATATTGCTCTAAGTGCGGTCGTAATCTTGATGTTGCTAAAAGATCTTAAGAAATTTGAGATGAAAGAAGCGTTAGCTGTTCGAGCATTAAAAAGCCCAGGGTTATGACTGGGCTATCGATACAGTTAAACAATGCCTAGCATCGCTAGATATTTTTAACTTCCAGGCCTGCGAGCTGATGCCAGTAACCATTGCATTGTTTATCGTGAATGATTTGTGGCTGATGGCCATGTTCGTTCGCTTTGAATTGCTCAACGTGTTCAAAGGTATTTAAGCCAAGAGGGCTGAGTCGAACCACGTCAACCAGCCCTTTCATACTTGGTTGGTCATTGACGAGGTTGTAGCAGTAGCCCGATTGCGTTTGAATGCCATTGAGGTTAAATACCGACTGACCTTCTTGGCTATCAACCTGCATACCTGTTGGGTACTTAATACAGCATGTCTCGCAATCGTCTTTGGCTTTATTCTCTGCGCGGGCAGTAAAGCAACGTGCAGAGTAGGCGAGGGGAAGGTAACCGTGGCTAAAGACCTCAACCTCAAATTGGTCGCGAATACCTAAATCGTCACACTGATCCATGACATTAGATAGCCAATCTCTTGATAGCTCGACCGGCATACACCACCGAATCATGCCTTGTTTTAAGAATAACTTTAAAGTGTGGGCATTGTAGGTATTGACTGCAGGGCCAACCACAAAGGGGGTTCTGTGTTCATGCGCCAGTTGAATCGCAGATACATCATTGGCTTCGATGGCAAAATCACCATTGTCGATGTAGCGCTTCATCACATTGACTTCGCTCGGCGCTTCTAAAAGTGCCATGGTAGAAAGAACAACCTGCTTTCCACTATCGGCTAAATCTTTAGCAATATCAAACCAGTGATTAGCCTTCATTTCACGACGCTTTGAGCAAACCGATTCACCAAGGTAAATGATATCTGATGCACTTTCTTTTGCTTGCTGATAGAAATTTTCTACATCTTGTTTTGGCCAGAAATACAGTAATGGGCCAAGTGAGTATTTCATTGTGTTTTCCATCCTCTTACTCCTACTGCCACTTACGGTGATAAGCACCTAGCGTTGTTTGAGTGCCTTCGGAGACATTAGCCAGAGTCGCATTCCAGGCCGCTTCAACTTGATACGATTCTGGGTTCGCTAGATAGCGATCAATCGCCGCTCGCCAAGTGCTTGTTACTTGTTCAACATAAGCAGGGCTGCGTTGGCGACCCTCTATTTTCACTGAAGCAACATTTGCTGAAAATAGCTCTGGCAGCATAGAGAGTGTGTTTAAGCTGGTTGGCTCTTCGAGTGCGTGATAACGCTTTCGTTCACCCTCTATATCTGCTTCAAATCGGCCTTTGCATAATGTTGGGTACCCTGCATTTTCACCTGCAGCGTACTTGTCGATGAGTATCTCGTTAAGTCGAGATTCCAGACCTGACTCCGTTTCTTGCCAGCGAACATACTTAGCGGGTGAGCATGCCCCCACCGTATTTGGTGATTCACCAGTCATGTAAGAAGAAAGGTAACAACGACCTTCAGCCATGATGCACAGGCTTCCAAAGGCAAACACTTCTAGATCAACACCTTGAGGGATATTTCGAGAGAGTTGCTTTACTTGATGAATTGATAAGACACGTGGCAGAACCACACGCTTAACATTAAAATTCTGGTGATAAAAATTGATAGCAGCGGAATTGGTCGCAGATGCTTGAACTGAAAGGTGTAACTCGAGTTCAGGGTACTTGTTAGCGGCGTATTCAAGCACAGCGATATCAGCGACGATGAGTGCATCAATGCCTAACTCCGCGGCTCTATCAACCGCGTTTGTCCATCGTTCGAATCCGTTTGGGTGTGCAAACGTATTCAGCGCAACATGTATCTTTTTATTGCGGTCATGAACGTATTGAACGGCTTTATCGAGTTTCTTACCTGTAAAGTTTAGGCCTGCAAAGTGACGGGCATTTGTATCATCTTTAAAGCCTATGTAAACCGCATCAGCTCCACAATCGATGGCCGTTTTCAGAGCGGGTAAATTACCTGCTGGGCATAGAAGTTCCACTGTTATGTACCAACTTTTTCAAACGTGACCGCATTTTATGAAGAATGAAGAATCGCGAATTTGATGTAAGGCAGGTTTGAGTCAATAAAGGGGAGGTTTGAGCAATAAAAAGGAGTAAATAGCGACATAGAGGTAGAGTTAACAATCAGCTTTTATGACGGCGGTTTTGAACAAAAAGCTCTTCAACTTCATGTTTTGGTTGTGGTCGGTAGAAATGGAAGCCTTGAATAGAATGGCAGTTCAAGTTGGATAATAGAGTGGCTTGTTGTTGAGTTTCCACACCCTCTGCAACCACGGACAGGTTTAATGATTTACCCAGATTAATAATATTCTCTATGACCGTAACTTGCTTAGGTAAGGTGTCCATATCACTGATAAAGGCTCGGTCTATCTTAAGTTCGTCGATAGGAAAACGAGCAAGGTAAGAGAGCGAGGAATACCCCGTTCCAAAGTCATCAATTGAGAGAGAGAATCCAAGTTTCTTAATAGCATTGAGCATCTGGATCGTGTGTTCACTGTCGCTCATGACGGCACTTTCTGTTAGTTCGAAAGTGATCGAGTTTGGATCAAGGTCTGTCGAGCGGAGCAATTTCTCCATGTAATCGATAAGTTTAGGGTTACCAAACTGTTCTGGAGAAAGGTTAATTGCTACACGGCCGGGTAAGATTCCCTGTAATTTCCATCGTTTAACTGTTGCGAATACTTCTCGCATGACAACGCGCCCAAGGTGCTCAATCAGCCCCGCTTTTTCAGCAACAGGAATAAAAGAGGCAGGGCTGATGTACCCTTCAACAGGGTGCTTCCAACGGATCAATGCTTCTGCTCCGTTGATGCTAAAATCACGTGCGTTGACTTTTGGTTGATACCACACTTCCAACCCATTTTGTTGCAGCGCTTTTTGTAACTCAATCTCTAGCCAAAGTCGCATACGCGCTTCTTTGTTCATCTGATCGTTAAATTTGATCAGACGATTACGGCCGCGATCTTTCGCTTCGTACATTGCTGTATCTGCATTTTGTAGCAAGATGCGAGCGTCATTACCGTCACCAGGGTAAGCAACACTGCCGATTGAGCAGGAGAGTCGTTTACTAAAGTGGTGAAGATCAAAGGGTTGGTTGATAAGACCAATAATTCGCTCGGCTAGAATTTCAGCCATACGGTTGTTTTCTGGCTGAGGAAGAATGAGTCCAAATTCATCGCCGCCAAGGTGCCCTAATACCGCCTGTTGTGGAAGCAAGCGCTTCAAGCGAGAGCAGACTTCTTTGATCACCTTGTCACCAATGTGATGCCCTAATGAGTCATTGATGTTCTTGAAGTTATCGATATCCAAATAAAGCATGATGAGCGGCGTTTCATTGTGAATGAATTGCTCTAATCGCTTTGTAAAACCAAATCGATTGTAAGACCCGGTTAAGGAGTCAACATGCGCGTCTTCTTGAGAACGGCTTGAAAGCTTCTTTGGTGCCGACTCTGCATCTTGAATCAGAATCAGTTGAGATTTATTGCCAAGCAATGTGGTGGAGTCGGCATGCAGCTGTACTTTTCTCTCTAAGCCACAACGTGGCCCGGTGATGCAAGTAAAAGGCTCATCGGTGATCAGTGTGCTCAATGGCGTACTAAACACCGTTTTGCTTTTTTCATCAACAAATAGTCGTGACAGATCTTCACCGAGTAAGTCGGCAGATGAGTTCATGCCAAGTAAGCGTATGGCCGACGGATTCGCTGAAATAATACAGTCGTCTTCCACAAGCAATAGCCCATCAGGAAGGAGTGATGCGAGTGTGGCGTATTTATCCTCGGACTCTTCTAAAGAACGGATAAGAATCTGTTTTTCAGAGGTATCAATCGCGTGGAAGATGACGTATTCCACTTTCTGCTCATTGAGGACTGGCGTTAAACTAAAATGCAGGCTGGTATCGACATCAATTTCATTCAGAGTGATTTCAGCTTCAAGGGTCTCGCCTAAAAATGCACGCTCGTAATAGGGCTTGATGTGATTATAAAAATGGCTCCCTAGGATTTGAGTATCATTCATTCCGTGGAGTTCGGTTAAAGGAAGGCCAGCAATATCACAATATCGCTGATTAACCATGCTGTAGTTATGTTGCTCGTCGATAACGGCAAAAAAGAATGGGCTGTGTAGGGTGATTTTTTCAAACCAATGTTGTAATTGTTGCGCAGGCATCAAAAACTACCAACTCTCCATTGCGTTTAGAATTTCACAGCGAGTGTGAAACGTGAGACGATATATTAACTATACCCGTGATTCCAAATATGTAAAACAATCTGACAGAGCAAAAAAGTACTCAGTACAACGCTTTGTTTTTTTGACACATAACAGGAACTGGTATTCATACATCAATTATGATGAAACATTGTATTTACAAAGTAACGGATAACGCGCGTGATAAACAAGATTCGCACTCAACTAGTTCAAAATGCTGCATCAATTTTGCGATCTCCAGTCCACTTTTTGCCTCTAACAGTACAAAAAAAAGCCTTACTAGAAACGATGAAAATGGTCTTTAAGGAAGCGCTTGAAGATGGCGATTTTGAGTTCTTGGAAGACAAATGGTTAAAGGTTGAAGTTCGCGATATGGAACTTTGTTGGTATATCAGTTATCAAGACGACAAGTTGGTGGTCGCAGAACAAGAAGTTGAAGAGCACGTAAGCTTCTCTGGAAACTTGAATGATTTAGTGCTCATTGCCGGTAGAAAAGAAGACCCAGATACGCTATTTTTCCAGCGCCGCTTATCCATTGAAGGCGATACGGAGTTAGGTCTAGAGGTTAAGAACTTGATGGACAGTGTCGATCTCGACCTATTACCTAAACCTTTGCAGATGTTGGTTGAACAACTCGCTGACTTCGTGAAAAAAGGTGTCCAAACGACGCCGACAACGACAACACGCACAAATGAGGTTGCGAATGCTTATACGAACTGAAGCTCCAGTTGATATTTTACCGATTGATCGTTTAGCCAAGGCTGCATTTGAGACGGATACTGAAGCTAATCTCATCATGAAGCTGCGTGAGAATAGCCATTTAACCTTATCTCTCGTTGCTTGTAATGATGATGGTGAGGTTATCGGGCACGCTATGTTTAGCCCAGTATTGGTCGAAGGGAAAGATTATCTTTGGCAAGGTCTAGCGCCAGTGTGTGTAAAGCAAGAATACCGAAATCAAGGTATTGCCGATGCGCTCATCAGAGAAGGGTTTTCGTCTCTGTTTGAATTCGGTTACCCAGTGTGTGTGGTATTAGGTGATCCAAAGTATTATTCTCGATTTGGCTTTTCTGCGGCTAAACCTTTGGGCTTTAAGTGCCAGTGGGATGTGCCTGAGGGGGCTTTTCAGATTATTGAGCTAGCTCCTGACCAATTAAAGCCTCATTCAGGGCTTATTGAGTACTGCCCAGAGTTTAATGAGCTAGGTTGATATTGATGCAACAGAGAGAGCTTCAATACTTGCAAGAGATGGGAATCGATTCTTGGCAATTGAATCATCCGGAGCGACTTGATGGTTATCAAGCACCGACGATCGAATTAAACGCTGAATGCCGTTTATTACTGGTATCAGCGGAGTTACCTAGTGGTGACCTAGCTGTCATGTTTGAGCGAGTATTGAAGAGCGTTAAACTGACGTTAAATCAAGCGCAGCATATTTATCCAGAGCAATTGCACTCTGTTCATTCAGATCAGCTGGTGTGGATCTGGTATGCAGGTACGGCCTCCGTGAATGATTCAATATCGGCAAATAAGTTGCTATCGCCACTGCTGTCTGAGATAGATGGTAACAACACACACCGAAGAGCGCTTTGGCAGCAAATTTGCTCGTATGAATAATGGTTTAGATTCTTAATGAAGACACATGAAATCGTTCCTATGAGTGACGTGCATGTCGCATCAATCCTCACTATTGAAAAAAGTGCGCACTCTCACCCGTGGTCAGAGTCTCTTATAAGAGATATCAATGGTCGCGGAGCATGTAACCACGTGATGTTGGTAGATAATCACGTGGTGGGTTATTTCTATGCGCAGAATATCGTGGGTGAAGTCACCTTACTGAATATTGCTGTATCGACTTCAGAGCAGGGAAAAGGGTACGGAAAGGTGTTAACTGAGTACTTCTTGGAAATGTGTGAGAAAGCAAAAGCAGAAAGTGCCTGGTTAGAGGTCAGAGAGAGCAATAAAAAAGCGTATCAGCTCTATGAGTCTGTTGGCTTTAATGAACTAGATAGAAGAGTGAACTATTACCCGACAGAGAAGGGGAAAGAAGATGCCATTATCATGAGTTATATATTCTTTTAGAAAGTCACTGTTCGGCAATCATTCTGTTCTATTTACTGTTAGATTTCATCGGATCCCCGAGCTCCTCTTCCCGCTCGGGGACGTAATACAAGTTTCCCTCAAAACGTTTTACGACCTCTTCTGCAGGCAAAGGTTTGTCAAATAGATAGCCTTGGAACTGATCACATCCAAGTTGTTTGAGTGCATGCAGTTCATACTGATCCTCAACCCCTTCTGCAATCACTTCTAAATTCAAACGTCTTGCTGTCATAACAATAGTATCGACAATCGCTTGGTCGCTTTTATCGAGGTGTAGCTTAGTGACAAATGAACGGTCAATCTTAAGTACATCGGCCGAAAGCAGCTTTAAGTAACGTAAAGAAGAGTAACCTGTACCAAAGTCATCAATGGATATTTTTAGCTGATGCTCTTTAAGCAAAGACATTTTTTGAATAGCACTTTCTACATTTTCTAAAAGCAGGCTTTCGGTGATTTCTAACTCAATGTGTTCCCCAGTGATCCCAGACTGAGAAAGGGCTTGCGTGATATGCTCCACAAAAGAGTCTTTTGAGAATTGAAGTGGGCTGATGTTGATGGCCAATCGTCTAAAGGTTGGGGGAAGTAAGCCTTTTTTCTTCCAAATCGAATACTGGTAGCAAGCCTGCTCAATGATCCAGTCGCCAATTGGCAGGATTTGCCCAGTCTCTTCTGCGATTGGCATAAACACACCAGGAGGGAGTATGCCTCGTTCCGGGTGATTCCATCTAATGAGTGCTTCAACCCCAACAATTTGATGTTTCTCATTCACTTGAGGTTGATAGTAAAGTTCTAGCTGCTCTTTGTTGAGTGCTTCGTGTAGGCCTTTCTCTATCTCTAAGAATGATTCAACCTGAGATTGCATCTCTGGTTCATAGAACATGTAGTTGTTACGGCCAGATCCTTTTGCTCTGTATAGCGCAGTATCGGCCTGACGAAGCACATCAATATTGGTACTGCCGACAGATGGAAAAACTGAAATTCCTATTGTCACAGTGCAGTAAAGCTGATGGTCATCAATAGAGTAGGGGTTGGAGACAATCGCGAGTATCTGTTTTGCCACATCGCCCGCTTCGTCACTGGATATCCCTGGAATGATAATAACAAACTCATCACCACCAATTCTTGCAGCGACATGGCCCTCTTTTAGCCAAGACTCCAAACGTTTAGCGATGGCCTTCAGGAGGTTATCGCCAATGGTATGACCCAACGAGTCATTAATGGTTTTAAAGCGATCAAGATCTAGGTAAAAGAGAACGCCCGTAGAATTGGACTGATTGGCAGACTCGATATACTCACTGAGCATTTGAAGCAGTAACGCACGATTTGCGAGCCCAGTTAATGTGTCGTAGTAGGCCAGTTGGTTTAGCTGTGCTTCGGCGTCTTCTCTTTGTTTCCATAGGTTGTGGAAAGAGATCGCGAGTTCGCCGAGTTCATCATGATGTTTCTGAACGGGAATAGGCACCGAACTCTGTTTGTCTTGAAGAGATTTCACCCAAGTAATTAAGGTGACGATGGGTTTTGAAAGCTTGTAGTAGAAAAATGCCAACAAGATTGTGGTCAGCAAAATATTCCGTATTAAATCGAATAAGATGGCTTGCGTCATTTTAGCCAAAAAATCTTCCGCTATGTCTGTGCCGTTTAAGGTGAAGCTTAGCTCCCCAACAATCAATTTAGAGTCTGGTTGGTGGAGTGCTGTTTTGTATACCGGCGCCGTTGGTGTGAGATAGTCGGAAAGAATTTGGATAAACGAGCTTTGACTTGCGACATCACGTTCGTTTTGGGTCAGGGTATCGCCAAAGTCATCGATGATCTTAACTTTATAGATCGCCGCATCCATCATCAGGCTTGATGCGACCTGCTCCGCAAGTAAATGGTTGAGGTGATAGGCTGCTTGGCTTGCGTTGGAGTAATTCTGTAGAAGCTTAAATTGGTAGTGCTCTTCAATACGCGATTGTTCTTTATAGAGGTCGACTAAAATATGATAAAAACTAAAGCATAATCCTAGTATCACAGACACTAGGAACACGGTTTTGGCTTGACGAAATGCAAGAGAATTTATCTTTTTGGATTTAAACATAGCTACTTTGGTTTTCCTCTTCTTACATAGTTATAGTCTATAAACGTCGATAAATTAATAACAAAGCGTCCGGAATAGAATAAATCTCTCTTGTCATCGGGCTTTAGTTGCTCCTAACGCAAATATGAGCGAGAATATCGCGCAAAATTGAATCGAACTGCTAGCTTGGTATAACCTACTTGCCACACTTAGCGCTAGCCCAAAAGAAGACCCTTTCATGTCAAATAGCCCATTTATTGGTGAAGTTTCTAAACGTAGAACGTTCGCTATCATTTCTCACCCGGATGCGGGTAAAACCACGATAACTGAAAAAGTTCTTTTATTCGGAAACGCGATTCAAAAAGCGGGTACCGTAAAAGGCCGTGGCTCCAACCAGCACGCTAAATCTGACTGGATGGAGATGGAAAAAGAACGTGGTATCTCAGTGACTACGTCGGTTATGCAATTCCCATTTAATGATTGTCTAGTCAACCTACTCGATACTCCGGGACATGAAGATTTCTCGGAAGATACGTACCGTACGCTAACCGCTGTTGATTCTTGTTTGATGGTTATCGATGCTGCGAAAGGTGTCGAGGATCGTACTCGTAAGCTGATGGAAGTCACGCGTCTACGTGATACGCCCATCGTCACGTTTATGAACAAACTTGACCGTGATGTTCGTGATCCAATGGAAGTGCTTGATGAAGTAGAAAGTGAGCTGGGTATGGCCTGTGCGCCAATCTCTTGGCCGATTGGTTGTGGTAAAGAATTTAAAGGTGTGTACCACATTCACCGTGATGAAACGATCTTGTATGAATCTGGCCATGGGCATGAGATCCAAGAAGTTCGTATCATTAAAGGTTTGGATAACCCTGATTTAGACGAAGCCGTTGGCGCTGACTTAGCTGAAAGCGTACGTGAAGAGATTGAATTGGTTGTTGGCGCATGCCCAGAATTTGATCATGAGTTATTCCTGGCGGGCGAATTAACGCCTGTGTATTTCGGTACCGCATTGGGTAACTTCGGTGTGGATCATATGCTTGATGGTTTGACAGAGTGGGCTCCAGGTCCGCAAACACGTCAGGCCAATGAGCGTGAAGTCGTTGCGACAGAAGAGAAGTTTTCAGGTTTCGTATTTAAGATCCAAGCAAACATGGATCCTAAGCACCGTGACCGTATAGCCTTTATGCGCATCGTATCGGGTACTTACAACCAAGGCATGAAGATGAATCATGTTCGTACCGGTAAAAACGTCAGTATCTCGGATGCAGTAACCTTCATGGCAGGTGACCGTGCTCGAGCTGAGAAAGCGTATGCAGGTGACATTATCGGTCTGCATAACCACGGTACAATTCAAATTGGTGATACGTTTACTCAGGGTGAAGCTCTGAAGTTCTCAGGTATTCCTAACTTTGCGCCAGAGTTATTCCGTCGTATTCGTCTGCGTGATCCGTTGAAGCAAAAGCAACTATTGAAAGGCTTGGTTCAGCTTTCAGAAGAGGGTGCTGTACAGGTGTTCCGTCCACTGCAAAATAACGACTTGATCGTTGGTGCGGTTGGTGTCCTTCAGTTTGATGTGGTTGTCGCGCGATTGAAAGCGGAATACAACGTTGAAGCGATTTATGAAAGCGTGAACGTTGCTACAGCGCGTTGGATTGAATGTGATGATGCGAAGAAGCTTGAAGAGTTTAAGCGCAAGAACCAGACTAACCTAGCGCTCGATGGTGGCGATAATCTATCGTATGTAGCGCCAACGATGGTGAACCTGAATCTAGCGAAAGAACGCTTTCCAGATGTTGAGTTCCGCGCGACTCGCGAACACTAATACTCTTCATATTCGAATCTCTAGTTGCGTTAGCTTCACTCATCCGCCCCAGTCACATAGTTTACTATGTTCCCGGGGCCGGATTCGCTTGTTGCCTTGCTAGAACTCCAACTATTTTGAGTATCTGCGCTCAGGTCTGAATGTAAGTTATGTCGCGCATGGTCGCCTAGTTCTCACGCGAAATGCTTTGAAGGTGTGTTCAGGAAGTTGGTTAATAGCAACTGTGTTGAGTATTCGTGCTCAGGACCGAGAGTCAGCGTGTTATAGATACAAAAATGCCGCTTCGATTGAAGCGGCATTTTTTATTTATCAGTAGATGATTTATTTCTTCTTAGGGCTCTTTTTCTTAGCGACCTTTTTCTTTGCGTCTTTCTTTTTCACGTCTTTCTTCTTTTTCTTTGTTGACGCTTTTTTGTGTTGTGGACGCATCTCTTTGATGAAGCGTTCTTTGATCTCTTCATCAATATAGCGAGCAACCCGCTCAAGCATGGCTTGGTCATGTGCTTCTACAATTGATAGAGCGTTACCTTTCTTACCTGCGCGGGCTGTACGGCCAATACGGTGAAGGTAAACATCGGCAGAGCGAGGCATGTCATAGTTAATGACGTGGCTGACATCTGGAAGATCGATACCACGAGCGGCAACATCGGTTGCAAGTAGTACGTTTACTGTACCGTCACGGAAACGTTCAATTGCGTTGTTACGACGATCTTGTGGCATTTCACCCTGAATCCAAGCACAAGGGATCTGCGCTTTTTCTAGCTCAATACGCAATTCGGCCAAACGCTCTCGAGTCTTCAAAAAGACAATAGAACGCTCCGCTTGCTCGGTGAGTATCTTCTTAAGAAGTGCCAGTTTATGCTCCATGCTATCGGCGCGGTGATACCATTGAGTAATCTTTTTGCGCTCACGGCGAGAGGGTTCTGCGGACACTTCTGCTGGGTTTTTAAGAAGATCAGCGGTGAAGCCTTCGACACCACGTCCTTCTAGCGTTGCAGAAAAGAGCAGAGTTTGTTTACGCCAGCGACACTCGGCAGCCAGTCGATCAACCACTGGGGCAAAGCCCATGTCTAGCATGCGATCCGCTTCATCAAGGATCAGCCACTCAATGGCACGGCAATCAAAGCGCTCTGACTCGATGTATTCCATTAGGCGGCCTGGTGTTGCTACTACAATATCTTGCGTTGTCGCGAGAATATCGGCGTGTTCTTGGTATTGAACACCACCAGTAATCGTAAAGACGTTTAATCGTGTATTTTTAGCTAGTGCCCTTGCTTGGTCGGCCACCTGCATTGCAAGTTCACGGGTTGGCGTAAGGATCAGAACACGCGCTGGCCCAGGTTTCTTACGTGGAAAGTCGAGTAGGTATTGCAGTGCAGGAATGGCAAAAGCTGCCGTTTTACCTGTACCAGTTGGCGCAGAGGCAAGAATATCTTTACCGTCCAAAGCTTGTGGGATTGCATCTTCTTGAATTTGCGTAGGGCGCTCAAACCCTAGCTCTTCAATTGCTGCAATAAGGGTATCATCTAGATCAAGGTCAGCAAAAGTTCTGATCACTGTAGTTCTCCACAAGCCAATGGGCGTGTTAGGCAAAAATTAGGTCGGATATTATAGAGGTAATAGTGATTATGATCACATGATATTTCTACATCTTGAGATAAAAGTTCTGAGTTAAGGCGCGAAAGTCGTCGCTGTATCCCTCGTTATTGTGAATGGTCAGGCTGTTTTCCTGAATCTCTGCTTTTACTTTCGATAGCTCTATCAATAACCTAGACGCTTTTTTTGCCTCGGTTGTTTTCACGTGACAGAGTCTGTGAACGTGCCAGTCTTGCGTATTTGCGAGTGCAATAAGTTGTTCACCTTCGACAGCAGGGAGAATGAAACTCGCGGAACCTGACGGCGTTGTAAGATCGTAACACCGTTTTAGGAGCGCTTTATGCGAGAGTGTATCTGTATGGCGAGCGGTCGCTCGTTGAGTATGTTGAGATTGTTCACCTGAGTTGAAGTAGGGGGGATTACAAATAATCCCGTCAAACAAGGCCTCAAAGGTCAACTCTAGTATATCGCCTTCATGCAGATTAATTCGTTTACTCCAAGGCGACTTCTGAAAGTTGTATCGAGCACTCTCTATGGCGTGGTGGTCAATATCAACGGCGGTGATTGCCAGTTGCTCAGATCTTTGCGCACACATGAGTGCTAACAAGCCTGTCCCCGTTCCAACATCGAGCAGAGTGCGAAGTGACTCTATACGAGCCCATGCGCCAAGTAGCACACCGTCGGTACTGACTGGCATTCCTGAATGACCGCCTTCTATTGAAAACTGTTTAAAATTGAAGCTCTTAGTTTTTAATGTGCTACTTTTCATCTTTATATTGTCAGTTTGCCAATTGTTGGTAAAAACATCTGTTGTTAAAACAATGTATGGTTTTTTATTCTACTTCTTTTCATTTGAGTAGAAATATTGATCTTGTTTATGTGCTAGTAATCCATTCGTAACTAGTGTTATTCACTGCCTGTCGCGCAAAAAGGCAGTGTTATATTGTGTTTTTCTCCCAGCGGTTGCTTGTCATCAAGTGTTTCGTCATTATTCGCGCCCCAATTAAAGCGTATTGTGCTGTTCGGGCATGCATATGCAAAACGTTACACCGTTTAACATGACAATAAGGGTTAGCTGTGAAGCAGACTTTAAAACTGACAGATATTATAGCCGTTGGCTTCATGCTGTTTGCCTTTTTCTTAGGTGCAGGCAACATTATTTTTCCTCCTCTCGCGGGACAATTAGCGGGTGAAAACTTGATGCCAGCGATGTTTGGCTTTCTTTTTACAGCCGTAGGCTTACCACTCATTACGATTGTGGCCATCGCAAAGGCGGGCGGAAGTTGGGAGCATCTCACTCAAGATTTGCCCTTACGTGTTGCTACGGTGATTGCTGTACTTATATTTATCATTATTGGGCCTGCTTTTGCTGCTCCTCGTACTGGCCTTGTTGCCTACGAAATGGCGGTGCGACCTTTTATTGCGGAAGCGACCCAATCTGATCTTACTCTATTTTCCATTGCTTTCTTTTCAATCGCTATGTTCTTTGCATGGTCACAGGGCCGTTTAATTGATCTGATTGGTAAGGTATTAACGCCTGCTTTGTTTATCGGCCTGATCATTCTAGCCGTTGCTGTTTTTGTTGATCCACAAGGACAATTAATTGCGGCTCAAGGTGATTATGCGACGCAGCCTTTTACCAAAGGATTCCTAGAAGGTTACAACACGATGGATACGTTTGGTTCATTGATGTTTGGTATGTTGATCGTCGATGCCCTGCGTAGTAAAGGCATTACTGATCGAAGCGCGACTGCGAAGTATTTGATTCGTGCCGCTTGTATTGCTGCTGCTGGTTTGGCTTTTGTGTACATTTCACTCTTTTATCTCGGTGCAACTAGCGCAGCTGTGGCGGCTAGTGCGGATAACGGTGGTGTGATTTTAAGCCTTTACGTTCAGGCATTGTTTGGCCCTTACGGTCAGGTAGTGTTATCTGTAATCGTGCTGCTAGCGTGTCTAACTACGGCGATTGGTCTTATTTCAGCCTGTTCTGATTACTTCAGTGCGTTGACAGCGATGAGCTACAAGAAATGGGTGGTTATTATTGGTACTGCCTGTGCTGTGGTAGCCAATGTTGGTTTGTCTCAACTTATAGCCCTATCAGTTCCTGTGTTATTTGCTTTGTACCCAGTCGCTATTGCATTGGTTGCGCTCGCTTTTGTGCGTGAGAAACTACCGAATCCACGCGTTGCTTATCGTGTCGTTGTGCTCATTGCCTTGATATTTGCGTTGATTGATGCGGCAAAAGTATCTGGTGTGGATGTTTCTGCTCTAAATATGCTTCCATTATTTGATATGGGAATGGGGTGGCTACTACCGACCTTTGCTTCGATTATTTGCATGTTTTTTATCGGCAAAGAAGCGAACCTGAAAAACGAAGTACCAGGACAAGAGCTGTTTGAAGATAGAGCGAGCTAACGGTTTCTCTGTTTTTAAGTTAAAAAGGTCGATGGAAACATTGGCCTTTTTTATTTCTATTTTCCTAGGTTTTTTCTGTATCTTCATCACATTTTTGAGTAAACTTCCTCGGTTAAATTCTACTCATAACCGATGAGCTAAAATGTTTGAAATCAATCCAATTAAAAACCGTCTGCAGGATGTGTCTGAGCGCACAAATATCCTGAGGGGGTACCTTTGACTATGACGCTAAGAAAGAGCGCCTAGAAGAAGTAAACGCAGAATTAGAACAACCTGATGTATGGAACGAACCTGATCGCGCTCAAGCCTTAGGTAAAGAACGTGCCTCTCTTGAAGCTGTTGTTGAAACCATCGACCAACTTGATCAGGGTGTTGAGGATGTTGAAGGGTTATTAGAGCTTGCCGTTGAAGAGGAAGATCAGGAAACGTTTGATGAAATCGAACCTGAACTGGCCGAGCTTGAAGCGAAACTCGAGAAGCTAGAATTTCGTCGTATGTTCGCAGGCGATCACGACTCAGCAGATTGCTATATTGATCTACAATCTGGCTCTGGTGGTACTGAAGCGCAAGACTGGACTTCAATGATGTTACGCATGTACTTGCGTTGGGCTGAAGCAAAAGGCTTTAAGACCGAAGTTATCGAAGTCTCTGATGGCGAAGTTGCTGGCCTTAAAGGGGCGACAATTCGCATTGCTGGTGAGTATGCTTACGGTTGGCTTCGCACAGAGACAGGTGTTCACCGTCTGGTTCGTAAGTCTCCTTTTGACTCAAGTGGCCGACGCCATACTTCTTTTGCTTCTGCGTTTATCTATCCAGAGATTGATGACAACATTCAAATAGATATCAACCCATCTGACTTACGTATTGATGTGTATCGCGCATCGGGCGCAGGTGGTCAGCACGTAAACACGACTGAATCCGCCGTACGTATTACCCACGAACCTACGAATATTGTGGTTCAGTGTCAAAATGATCGTTCTCAACATAAGAACAAAGATCAGGCGATGAAACAGTTACGTGCGAAGTTATTCGAATACGAACTGCAAAAGCAGAATGCTGAGAAGCAAGCCAATGAAGACGCTAAGTCAGACATTGGTTGGGGAAGCCAAATCCGCTCATACGTATTGGATGATTCTCGTATTAAAGATTTACGCACCGGCGTTGAAAACCGCAACACACAAGCGGTTTTAGACGGCGATCTAGACAAATTTATTGAAGCTAGCCTGAAATCAGGTCTGTAAGCTTTTAACGGAAAAACAGGATACATCGAAAATGACTGATGCTGCTAATCAAGACAACCAACAAGAAGCCAATTCACCGGAAGAGAATAAGCTAATCGCTGAGCGTCGTAGCAAGTTGGATCACATCCGCCAAAACTGTAAATCAAACGGTCATCCGAATGATTTTCGTCGCACGGATCTAGCCGGCGACCTACAAGCTGAGTTCGGTGAAAAGACCAAAGAAGAACTGGAAGAATTAAACCACATCGTTGCCATCGCAGGTCGTGTCATGGCGAAGCGTGGTCCTTTCCTTGCTATTCAAGAAACGTCTGGTCGTATCCAAGCGTACGCAGCGAAAGATGTACAAAAAGTATTGAAAGAGAAGTACCAAGGCCTCGATATCGGTGACATTATCGGTGTGAAAGGTGCGCTTCATAAATCAGGTAAAGGCGATCTTTACGTGAATATGGAAGAGTTTGAATTGCTGACTAAAGCACTTCGTCCTTTACCTGAGAAGTTCCACGGTCTGACTGACCAAGAGATGCGTTACCGTCAGCGTTACGTTGACCTCATCGTGAACGAAGACTCTCGCAACGCATTCATCGTGCGTTCTAAGCTTGTTTCTTCAATCCGTAACTTCATGAGCGCTAAAGGCTATCTAGAAGTTGAAACACCAATGATGCACGTGATCCCTGGTGGTGCGACGGCTCGCCCATTCATCACTCATCACAACGCACTCGACATCGACATGTACCTACGTGTTGCCCCTGAGCTTTACCTTAAGCGTCTAGTGGTTGGTGGTTTTGATCGTGTATTCGAGATCAACCGTAACTTCCGTAACGAAGGTCTCTCTCCACGTCACAACCCAGAATTCACAATGATGGAATTCTACCAAGCGTACGCTGACTACAAAGACCTTATGGACTTAACTGAAGAGATGCTAAGCACGGCAGCAATGGACGTTCTTGGTTCGACTTCTATGCCTTACGGTGAGGAAACGGTTGAGTTCGGTGGTACTTACGCTCGCCTGAGCATGTTCGATGCAATCAAACACTACAACCCTGAGCACGCTGAGATTCAAGCGCTAACAGAAGCAGACCTACAAGACCGTAAGAAGATGGTTGCTATCGCGAAGTCTGTACACGTAGACGTAGAAACGTTCTGGACATGTGGTCAGCTTCTTGAAGAGATCTTTGGTGAAACGGCTGAGCCACAGCTGATTCAACCAACGTTCATCACGGGCTACCCAGCGGACATCTCTCCACTAGCACGTCGTAGCGATGACAACCCGTTCTTCACAGACCGCTTTGAGTTCTTCATCGGTGGCCGTGAAGTAGCGAATGGTTTCTCTGAGCTTAACGATGCACAAGACCAAGACGAGCGTTTCAAAGCGCAAGTAAACGCGAAAGACGCAGGCGATGATGAAGCAATGTACTACGATGCTGACTACATCACAGCACTAGAGCACGGCCTACCGCCAACAGCGGGTCAAGGTATCGGTATCGACCGTCTAGCGATGCTATTTACAAACACACACACAATCCGTGACGTGATCTTATTCCCTGCAATGCGACCACAAGCGTAAGCGATTGGAGTGCTAGCTTTTTAGCTGGTTTTCAGGAAAATATCGCATCGCATTCATTGTGAAATGTAAAAACCACCTTCGGGTGGTTTTTTTGTACATCCAAATTGAAAAACAGATGTTTGATAGATGTCTAGATGTAACAAGGTGTTTCATGGTGGTGGCTTTATGTGAGTCTGGTTTTATATTTATATTGAATATATAGTGATGT
>NZ_MCWZ01000275.1 GCF_002877365.1 Vibrio sp. 10N.261.55.A7 | reverse complement strand
CATTAATCCAGTGGCCTCAAGAGGAAGCATTATGATTTTTCCATTTTCAGCCTGACCAATCGATCTGATGGCTTCGGTATAACCCTGAGCAATAAAGTAATTGATCGCCTTCACATCGCCTTGGGCTATTGCCGTGGATACCATTTCTGTCGCTTTGGCTTCTGCTTCGGCCGCACGTTCACGAGCTTCTGCTTGCAAAATCGCCGCTTGTTTATCCCCTTCAGCTTTTAGGATTTCAGATTGCTTATGACCTTCTGCTTTTAAGATCTCTGCTTGTCTTACACCTTCAGCTTCAAGAATGTCAGCTCGCTTATTACGTTCGGCTTTCATTTGAGCGTTCATGGCTGCAGTAAGGTCTGCGGGTGGCTGAACGTCTTTAATCTCGATACGAGTCACTTTCACACCCCAAGGGTTGGTCGCTTCATCAACAATGGTGAGAAGCTTAGTGTTGATCATATCTCGTTGACTGAGCATTTCATCTAGCTCCATCGAGCCTAGTACCGTACGAATGTTGGTTAGCGTCAAGTTTCGAATGGCGTGAGCTAGGTCTGTGACTTCATAGGCCGCTTTTGCAGCATCGATTGCTTGGATAAAGCAAACAGCGTCAATAACGACATTCGCGTTGTCTTTAGAAATGACTTCTTGAGCAGGAATGTCCAGCACACGTTCCATCATATTGATCTTTTGCCCAATGCGGTCAATAAATGGAATGATGATGTTTAGGCCTGGCTGAAGTGTTTGTGTGTATCGACCAAATCGCTCTACGGTCCAGTGACTGCCCTGAGGTACTGTTTTTACGGCAGAAAAAATTAGGATGATAGCGACCAGTACAAATAGGCCGATAGTGATTAGCGAGTCAATAGGCATAACGATTCCTTATGTGGATAGTTGTATATTTTATTGACTATATTAGCTTAGATTAGAATCTCAAATGTGGATAGAGCCTATGTT
Source organism: Vibrio sp. 10N.261.55.A7 (assembly GCF_002877365.1). GTDB lineage: Bacteria > Pseudomonadota > Gammaproteobacteria > Enterobacterales > Vibrionaceae > Vibrio. Next base: position 23,470 of record NZ_MCWZ01000275.1, on the reverse strand, counting down.
TTTAATGACTTAAGGGGATTGTCACCTCCTTAAGCCATTATTTAGATCAAGAGATTTGTGATATGTAACTTAGTATAGAAGTGAGTATAGTTGGCGTCTGTATTTGCCAGCGATAGGGCTAGATTGGCCTAAAGCACTTAAGATATCCATTATGGATTTTTTAAGCTCACCATCATGGACATTGAGATCGGATTTTAAGTGGCTCCATAAAAGCTCTAAAGCTTCTTCAGAACGGTTGACTTGGTGGTATTGAAGAGCAAGTTCACAGACTGTGGAGTAGTCTGTATTATCTTTGTCGAGCGCTGCTTCCAATGCCTTGATCTCAGGGCTATCGGCCGCTTGTTTATGTAATTCAAGTTTGGCAATGAGTGTTTTGTAATAGTTATCTTGGTACTCAAGCGGAATGGAACTGAGTTGTAATTCAGCAGCATCAAACTGTTGAGTTTCAAGGGCACTTTCAGCAATGGCAAGTTTTACTTCTGGCTTCGATTTCAACTCTTCAGGCAGCTCGTTGAACAATGTTAAGGCTTGCTCAAATTGTTTTTCTTGCATTAGCTCTAGTGCTTTATTCAACTTTAGCTCGTCTTGACTTGGTAAGTGCTTTGAAAGCATTTGTTCAATAGCGGTGATTTCTTGCAGGCCACCAAGTCCATCTACAGCTTGTCCGTTAACAAAAAGAGCTATAGTCGGTAAAGCTTGCACACCAAACTGTGCGGCAATGGCTTGTTGCTGTTCGCAGTTGAGTAATGCGAGAGTAAAGGCTCCGTTATATTGCTGGGTTAGGGATTGAAGTTGAGGGATGATTTCTGAGCTCTCTTGGCTCATTGGAGCCCAGAAATGAATGAGCACTGGTGAAGATGTAGACCCTTCGAGAATCTCACGAAAGTTTTGTTCCGTCATTTCAACAATATATGGAGATTGCATTTTGCTATCCTAGTTAACAACTTAATTGTTATAAGAAATAAGGGCGCATCGACCTTTTATCAAGGGTGAAATAAAAAAGCCGCTCTAGTGGCGGCTTTTAGGTTGAAAACGTTGGATGAGTTATCGCGTAAATTGTCATTGCTAGCAAGCTAAAACAAAATAAACAAAGTTAGCGTCACACATACGCCAAGGATGTTTAATTGAGTCAAAGTCATTAAATAGTCACCTGATCTAATTTTGTAAGTAATACTTTTGTATGTTTCATAAACAATATGACAAAGATCTATGACGGTTTGATTACAAAGTGACTTTTAGGCAGCTTTTTGCAAAATTTTATCGAGCAAACGGCTAGGCAAAACTCGTTTGAGTATGGCAAACACCTTCGTCGGTGTCGTGATTCGATAGCGTAATTTAGGCTTATTCGACTCAAGTGCATGAATTAATGGTGGTATACAAGCTTCAGGTTCTAAGGCAAAAGCGTTATTGGATTTGTCATTATTCAAACGGTCTCTTTGCTCTTTATACGATTGGCTATGAGCGCTTTGAATTGGGTCTATCCACTTCTCAAAAGCCAACAGCGCATTTGCTCTAAATTGAGTCTCAATTGGCCCAGGTTCTAGAATAGAGACATGTATATTGGTATCCGCTAACTCCAATCGTAAAGTATCGGTCCAGCCTTCTAAAGCAAACTTTGATGCGTTATAGGCTCCCCGGTATTTCATAGCGGCAAACCCAAGTACTGAACTGTTTTGAATAATACGACCTGCAGCATTTTTGCGCATGGCTGGAATCAATTGAGTCGTGAGGTGGTGCCAACCAAAAAAATTGGTCTCAAACTGTTCTCTTAAACCTTGAGTTGGAAGATCTTCCAACGCTCCCGGTTGTCCATAAGCGCCATTATTAAATATTGCGTACAAGTTGTTCTGAGTGAGAGTGAGCACTGACTTAACCGCACTGTCAATACTCTCTGTACTACTGAGATCAAGCTGTATAGAGGTAAAGCCCTCTTGCGTGAGTTTTTCAACATCTTCTACTTTTCTGCAAGATGCAATGACGTTATATCCGCGTTGCTTGAGGTGCTGAGCGGCGACTAGGCCGATGCCAGTAGAGCAACCCGTGATCAAGATCCATCGATTCATTTTGACAACATTATTGTATTTTTGGGAGCCTAGAATAAACCATCAACTGCGATGTTGTAATAGGTTTTTAAATGCAGGTTCGATACGTGAATAATTAAATCTAAATCCAAGTTCTGTGAGTTTTTTCGGCTTACAACGTGCGCTATCGAGTAGTAAACTTGAACTTTCTCCAAGCATGAACTGGATTAACCAAGTGGGCGTAAATAACAAATGCGGACGCTTTAACGTACTCGCGAGTGTTTTACTAAAATGTTGATTGGTGACGGGATGGGGGGCCGTAAGATTAAACTCTCCTTCGGCGTGGGAGGTATCCAGTAAATGAACAATGGCTCGAACCATATCGATCATATGTATCCAGGGCATATATTGGGTTCCAGAACCTATCGGACCGCCGAGTCCAAATTTGTATATTGGAAGCATCTTTAACAAAGCGCCACCATTGGGGTGCAGAACGATCCCGATTCTTAGTATACATACTCGAGTATTCTCCGATCTGGCTCGTTTGGCGATAACCTCCCAGTGCTGACAAACGCTGTGTGCAAAGCCGTCTTGATTGACATGCAGGGATTCGTCAAAAGGGTGTGTTTGTTGATCGCCATAATACCCAACAGCCGAACCACTGATAAAAGTAGAAGGAGGGTTGGTGCTAGCATGAATGAGTTCAACAAGTTGCTCGGTCAGCTTCCAGCGACTATTGCATATTCGCTTTTTCTGATTCTCTGACCAACGTTTATCAGCAATAGGCTCACCAGCTAGGTTAATGACAGCATCAAAGTCGTTTAAGTCGTGGAGGTCACTAAGAGTCGACAAAAAGGTGATGTTGTTACTGCCAATATGAGATAGCTTGCTTTTAGCCATAGAAATATCGCGGGTTAATATAACTATTTGATGAGTGTTAAGGTTTTTCAGTAACTCTTGCCCTATAAAACCAGTGCCGCCTGTCAGTAATAGCTTCATTAGACCTCCTTTTCTCATAAGTATAGTAACGCTACGAAAAACACTGCAACAATCGTATGTTTCTAGTGTGAATGTGACTTAACACTCCAATAAATATCACTTTTATTCATTCCTCGTTACGTTTATCACATCACACTCAAGATCTATTTGCCATGATTATATAAGTGGATTGTGTCATGGAGATGGAACCATCGGTTTAATTGGATTGTTTAAGTCAATGCTCACAAGTTTTAGAGACTTGTTGCCCATTATTGCAGTAGTGAGCTTTTTTCAGTTGGTGGTGTTGCAAGAGCCGCTACCGAACTTGCTTTCAATTGTTGTTGGTTTGGTACTTGTCGTACTAGGGCTGACTTTTTTTATTTTTGGCTTAGAGATGGGTTTGTTTCCCATTGGCGAATCTATGGCTCAGGCTTTTGCCAGAAAAGGGAGCGTGTTTTGGTTACTGCTCTTCGCTTTCTGCTTGGGTTTTGGAACAACCGTCGCAGAACCTGCGTTGACGGCCGTTGCCAATGAGGCGGCTGAAGTTGCTGCGGAAGGCGGAATTATACAAAACACTCCTGAAGGAAGAGACTCGTATGCCAATGGATTGAGGTACACCGTCGCGCTTTCTGTTGGCGTGGCGATTCTTGTTGGAGTATTGAGGATCTTAATGGGCTGGCCAATTCAATATATGATCATTGGTGGCTATATTGGGGTCGTCATTTTAACAGGTTTCGCACCTGCTCATATTATTGGTATCGCTTATGATTCTGGTGGAGTAACAACGTCTACGATCACTGTACCGTTAGTCACAGCGCTTGGAGTAGGACTAGCATCTGCTATTAAAGGTAGAAACCCTATGCTGGATGGATTTGGTTTGATTGCCTTTGCATCATTGCTGCCTATGATGTTTGTGATGGTTTATGGGATGGTGATTGGATGATCACTGTTGCTCACTTCTTCGACACCTTTGTTGATACCGTTCTTAATGTTATTCCCATCGTGACAATATTGTTTGGATTTCAAGCCGCGATTCTTCGGCGACCTATTAATAATCTACTTCAGGTTATCACCGGCTTTATATATGTTCTTCTAGGGTTGTCATTATTTCTAATAGGGCTAGAGCTTGCGTTATTTCCACTTGGCGAAATGATGGCGCAGCAGTTAACCGCACCCGAATTTCTAAATGAAGTGAGGTTGTCCATTGGGCAGCAGTTGTCTTGGATTGATTATTACTGGGTTTATCTATTTGCATTCTGCATAGGCTTCAGCACTACGATTGCGGAACCTTCACTTATTGCTGTTGCTATCAAGGCAAATCAAGTTTCTGGTGGCAGTATCAGCGTGAATGGCTTGAGAATTGCAGTCGCGTTAGGCGTCGCGTTTGGGATTGCGTTGGGTAGCTACCGCATAGTCGTCGGGGACCCCATTCATTACTACATCATTGCTGGCTACATGATTGTTGTCGTCCAGACATTCTTCGCCCCTAAATTAATCATACCACTTGCCTATGATTCTGGCGGTGTTACCACCTCAACGGTTACGGTGCCGTTGGTTGCCGCACTTGGGTTGGGTTTGGCATCAACTGTTCCAGGGCGAAACCCAGTCATAGATGGTTTTGGGTTGATTGCGTTTGCGAGTCTGTTTCCCATTATTTCCGTCATGGCGTATGCCCAGATTACACAGGTATTGAATAAAAGAAAAAAGTCACAGGAGAAGTCGAATGCGCTTTAAATTGATACTGGCATTTGTGGAAGAGAGTAAGACCGATATTGTTCTAGACGCTGCTCGCAATGCAGGAGCAACGGGCGCCACGGTGATAAACCACGCTCGAGGAGAAGGGCTTAACAAGAAACGAACCTTCTTTGGCCTGACTCTGGAGGTTCAGAAGGATGTGGTGCTTTTTGTGGTTGAGGAGCATTTATCGAGGCATATTTTAGAAACGATCAATGATGTTGGTGAGTTTGATGAGGAATCAGGACAAGGTATTGCTGTACAGATTGATGTGGAAGATGCAGTAGGTGTCGCACATCAAGTAGAGACATTAGCTAAAGTTGTTGAGGATGAATTATGAATGCGCATGAGAAGATTCGCGTACGCGATGTGATGGTCAATACGTATGTGATGGTTGATGGTTTAACAACGGTGAATGAAGCCATTACCTTAGCGAGAAAGCATGAAGTCAAAGCTTTGATCGTTAACAAGCGGCATGATGACGATGAGTTCGGGATTATCTTGATGAATGACATCGCCAAAAAAGTACTGGCAAAAAATCGTTCACCATTGAGAACAAACGTTTATGAAATCATGACTAAGCCTGCCTTATCGGTCGAGCCTAATATGAACGTAAAATATTGCGCTCGATTATTTGAACGTTTTGGCATTAGCCGTGCGCCAGTCATAGAGAATGGAGGGGTTATTGGTATGGTGAGTTACAACAATATTGTGGTAAATGGCATGGCAAGAGATGACGAACGCTTGAATCAGATCTAGAATACGCCTCAATCTTTGCTGAGGAGTCTTTTCGTGGAATTATTTTTTGTGTCTGATCTGCACGGCAGCTTGCCTGCAACTCAACGAGCGTTGGACAAATTTGAACAATCGAAGGCCACGACACTCATTCTCCTTGGGGATGTCCTAAATCATGGGCCAAGAAACCCTGTTCCAGAAGGCTATGCGCCTGTTGAAGTCGCGTCACTCCTTAATCAATACGCCGACTCTATCATTGCTGTTCGTGGTAACTGCGATAGTGAGGTAGACCAAATGTTACTCGACTTCCCCATGATGGCAGACTACGCATGGGTTCTATTAGAATCAGGTAGAAGAATGTTCATCACTCATGGGCATTTATACAACTCAACTAAGCGCCCAGCACTGAGATCGAGTGACATCTTAGCGCACGGGCATACCCATATACCGACGGCTCAACTTGAAGACGAAGTGGTGATCTTCAATCCTGGCTCAGTGACGTTTCCACGTGATGGATATTCAGCGAGTTTTGGTTTGTATGAACAAGGTTTATTGAAGGTGCAAAGCTTTGAGGGCGAGACACTTGCCCAATACCGATGCTAAACACATAGTATCAAGCTATTTGAGATGTCACCTAGCGGCTCTATGCAAGGTGACATCGGTTGTGAGCGTCTCATTTATAGCGCCTAGAATAGTAACTTTATGCCAACAGCAAAGGTTAGGATCTCAAAACAGATTTTGATGGTTTGATTACTCTTTTTTAGAGCGATATAGGCGCCAAGGCTGCCCCCTAAGAAGGAACTGATTAGTAAAATGGGTATCCACTGCCAATAGATAGGCGCTCCAGCTGACGCAATACTTATTCCCCCAATACCGTTCCAAAATATACCTACACACAGCATGGTGTAGGCAACCGCTTTTTTATAATCGAAACCAAACCAGCGTACTAAGAATAGTGTGACAAGTAGGCCTGAACCTGCAGTGAGTGAACCGTTGATGATACCGATTGTAAATAATCCTAGCGCACCCATAACCCATCCAAAAGGCGTTCTATTCTCCGTCGTTTCTGTTTGCCCGAGCGTTTTTTTGAATCGAGAGTAGATGCCAAGGCATAGAATCATTCCGCCTAACATTTTGGTCGCGATTACCTCAGGGATGAGTAAGACAATATTTGCTCCAATAATGACGCCGACAGAGCCAGTTAATGTCACATAGCAAAACATTTTGAACTGACAGGTTTTATTCTTGAGATGTGTATAGGCGGCGCCAAGACCTAATGCAACGCTTGCTATCTTATGCGTTCCAAGCGCAACAGAAAAAGGTAAACCTAGGAAAATAAGGAGTGGGAACTGTAAAAGGCCTGCACCACCACCAGAAAGGGAAGCGAGCAAGTTTGCTATCAATGAGCCAATAAAAAGAGTGAGTGCATCAAAAATACCCATGACATCCTTCTCTCAAGTCTAAAGAAAATAAAAGGGAGACACAGAGCCTCCCTTTTAGGTGTTCAGAAATACAGTAACGACTAAGTTAGTTGCTAAACAATACCGTCGAACCATGGTTCAAGCTTGTTAGCAGCAAGGTCTTTTCGTTAACGATATCTATTCGTCGGCTTTGCTGAGCGTCCATCTTAAACAACTGGGTGATGAGCTTTAGTTGCTCTTCAGAAAAGTCTTTAATTTGTGCTTGAGAAACATCTTTAAACTCTTTTGGTGATACTAATAAATAGTTGTCACTGATATCCCAATCGCCCGTTTCTGAGATGTTGATGACGACTTCGCTATCGTTGTTCTCTACCAACAATCTAACTCGTGACTCTCGGATATAGTTGCCATTTGGAAGATATTTTACATTTGACTGGACTTCGGCTCGTCGAAGTGGGCCGATAGTATCTTCATTGATATGAGAAAGCTCGGTGATCATTTTTGATTGCCATTCATAGGAAGTCAGAACTTGTTCAACCTTGAGATCGCTTCCCCAGTATAACCATGCGCTAAACAATGCAGATGCGGCTAGAATGATGGTCGCGACTTTTTGAGTAATAATCTTAGCCATTATTTGCACACCTTCTTAATGCTTGGTTTATTCCAGATGATACGAACACTCTTATTGTTCGTCGAGTTTTCGATACTGTGGATATAATTCAAGATGATCTGCTCGTTTTGTCCACCTGTCGCAATAATTTGTGTGGGTACTAACTCACCGTTGTGCACATCTAAATAGTTGTTCACACAAGCTTCTAGTGATGGTAGCCACTCACTTAAATCAGGGTGATTAATTGGAGTCTTAACTGGAACCTCTTGGTAGGTCCCTAAAACTCTAAATTTAGATTCACTCGGTGTCGTAAACAAAGCCACAATCAATGGAAGCATCAATGCAGCAACGAGCAATAAATTCGTGATTAAACGCGTTGGATTCTTTGCTGAAGCTTCGGGGTTATTCACATTAGTTGCGACAGCGTCAGTCGCATTGGCGGCGGACTCACTTGGTACAACGACACTCTTTTCTTGTTCTGATTCTACTTCCAGAGGTGCAGAGTGTGACTCTTTTGCCGAGGCTAGTGCAGAGCTAAGTTCTACTGAACAGATTAATTGATATCCACGTTTAGGCACCGTTTTGACAAATAACGGTGATTTTGTTGAGTCCTTCAACAGTTTTCGAAGTGTTGAGATAGCTTGCGTTAAGCTTGAGTCATCTACCTCAAATCCCTGATCTCGCCAAACAAACTCGTGCAGTTCGTTTCGAGTGATCACTTCGTTTGGTCGTTCGCAAAGCAGCAGTAAAATGCGGCTTTCATTACTACCTAGACGAACAAGGTTTGTTTCATCTTCTTGATCTACTAATGAGTTGTTATTTGGGTCGAAAGTAAATCGGCTAGCGAGGATAAACTTTGTGCCTATATTGCTCATTGGACTCTTCTTTATTATGTGAATATGGGGGTAAAACGATCGGTGTGAGTACCTTTGTGAGATACCTCAAGCCTGTAATTTTAGCTTCTTTGATAAGTTTCGCCCGTAGCATAAACAAAAATGATAAAAAAAACAGTGTTTTTATTATTTTTGACCTTGAATTTACATTCGTAATCCTCATGTTAATGATCAATCGCCCCTTGGTGGGCCTCCATCTAAACAATGAAATGATAAGAGTCACGGAGCTAATATGAGTGATACGGCAACAAGCAATAAAGAAACACGAGGCTTTCAATCTGAAGTAAAACAACTGCTTCATTTAATGATTCATTCTTTGTACTCAAATAAAGAAATATTCCTACGTGAGCTTATTTCAAATGCATCAGACGCATCGGACAAACTTCGTTTTCAAGCGCTTTCAGATCCAAGTTTGTATGCAGGCGATGCCGATCTAGGTGTTAAGTTATCGTTTGACGAAAAGGCGAATACACTGACGTTATCGGATAACGGCATTGGTATGACTCGTGATGATGTCATTGAGCACCTAGGTACTATTGCTAAGTCAGGCACGGCCGACTTCTTCTCTAAGCTTTCTGAAGATCAAAGCAAAGACTCGCAGCTCATTGGCCAATTCGGTGTTGGTTTCTATTCCGCATTTATCGTTGCTGATGCAGTAACGGTGCGCACTCGTAGCGCAGGTGCTAAGGCTGAAGAAGCGGTTCAGTGGCACTCAGCAGGAGAAGGCGACTACACGATAGAAGATATTAGTAAAGAGACTCGTGGTACTGACATCATTTTACATATGCGTGACGAAGGTAAAGAGTTCCTATCAGAATGGCGTTTACGTGAAGTGATTGGTAAATACTCTGATCATATCGGTATTCCTGTTTCTATCTTGACGAAAGTTAAAGATGAAGAAGAGAATGACACCGAAGAGACAAAGTGGGAGCAAATCAACAAAGCTCAAGCACTATGGACGCGCAGCAAATCTGATATCAAAGAAGAAGAATACCAAGAGTTTTATAAGCACGTTTCACATGACTTTGCGGATCCTTTGCTTTGGAGCCACAACAAAGTAGAAGGCAAGAACGACTACACGAGTCTTCTATATATTCCAGCGAAAGCACCTTGGGATATGATGAATCGTGACCACAAGTCAGGCCTGAAACTGTACGTGCAACGCGTATTCATTATGGATGACGCTGAGCAATTTATGCCGTCATACCTACGCTTTACTCGTGGTCTTATCGATTCTAACGATCTACCGCTGAACGTTTCTCGTGAGATCCTACAAGACAACAAAGTGACTCAGTCGCTACGCAGTGCTTGTACTAAGCGAGTGCTAACCATGTTAGAGCGCTTGGCTAAAAATGATGATGAAAAATATCAAAGCTTCTGGAAAGAGTTTGGTTTGGTATTGAAAGAAGGGCCTGCGGAAGATAACGCGAATAAAGAAAAAGTGGCTGGTTTACTTCGATTCTCATCAACTCATGCTGATTCTTCTGAGCAAACTATCGGTCTTGCTGCTTATGTTGAGCGTATGAAAGAAGAGCAAGATAAGATTTACTACCTAACGGCAGACAGCTACGTGGCTGCTAAAAATAGCCCTCACCTAGAGCAATTTAAAGCGAAAGGTATTGAGGTTATCTTGATGTCTGACCGTATTGATGAGTGGTTAATGAACTACTTAACCGAGTTCGATGGCAAGCAGTTCCAGTCTATTACGAAAGCGGGTCTTGATCTGAGCAAGTTTGAAGACGAAGCAGAGAAAGAGCAGCAAAAAGAGACGGAAGAAGAGTTCAAATCTGTCGTTGAGCGTACTCAAGCTTACCTTGGTGACCGAGTGAAAGAAGTTCGTACCACCTTTAAACTGGCATCGACTCCAGCGGTTGTTGTGACTGATGATTTCGAAATGGGTACACAAATGGCGAAGCTTTTAGAGGCCGCTGGTCAAGAAGCGCCTCAGGTTAAGTACATTTTTGAATTGAATCCACAACATGAGCTTGTTAAGCGAATGGCTGATGAAGCTGATGAGCAAGCATTTGGTGGTTGGGTTGAAGTCCTTCTAGGCCAAGCAATGCTTGCTGAGAAAGGCTCAATGGAAGACCCATCTCAGTTTGTGGGCGCCATCAACAAGCTTTTGACTAAAGTGTAATATCACTATTGAAAATGGAAGCTCGCTTTGGCGAGCTTTTTTCATTTAACCTTTGTCGTTGACTGAGAGTGAGACCATTTTTCGCTTTTTGATATGTAAACGGTTGCGTCTAGAGCCATTCTTTAGTCGTAAATCGGATCGATTCGCAAAAAATTATGTTAACATGCTCGGCAGAATAGCAGGCGGTATGCACTGATGTTCTTTATCAAAGACAACTTGTTTTAATACATTATACCGAAACTTATCGTAGCGATAACGTTGGTACTCTATCTACTTTCTTAGTGTAAAGAATCGACGTGGTGTTTAAGCTCTACAGTGAGCTTCGGTATAAATCATTTATTTCTAAAGAGGAACAAACATGCGCATCATCCTTCTAGGTGCTCCAGGTGCAGGTAAAGGCACACAAGCTCAATTCATCATGGAAAAGTATGGTATTCCACAAATCTCAACTGGAGACATGCTACGTGCTGCAATTAAAGCTGGCACTGAAATGGGCAAGCAAGCGAAAGCGGTAATTGATGCTGGTCAACTTGTTTCTGATGAGATTATTTTAGGTCTTATCAAAGAGCGTATTGCTCAAGATGATTGTGAAAAAGGCTTTTTGCTAGACGGCTTCCCACGTACTATTCCTCAAGCAGATGGCTTGAAAGAAATGGGTGTGCAAGTTGATTACGTTATTGAGTTTGACGTTGCTGACAGCGTTATTGTTGAGCGTATGGCTGGTCGTCGTGCTCACCTTGCTTCTGGTCGCACATACCATACAACGTATAACCCACCTAAAGTCGAAGGTAAAGACGACGTAACGGGTGAAGATCTTGTAGTTCGTGATGACGATAAAGAAGAAACCGTTCGCGCTCGTTTAGGTGTATACCATGATCAAACAGCCCCTCTAATCTCTTACTACGGCGCTGAAGCAGAATCTGGCAATACGAAATACCTTAAATTTGACGGCACTAAACAAGTTGATGCTGTTAGTGCAGACATTGAAAAAGCATTAGCATAAAACGTTAACTTCTTTTTTAAGAATTTGATATATTTAAAGCGACCCTAGTGGTCGCTTTTTTTGTTTTAATTTTTAATACGATACCGTTCTAGATAATGTGGTTGAACGTGATTCAGAACCATTCTGTTTTGGGCTAGCTGGCTCGCTATTTAAGGTTTCTGTTGAGGGTCTTCTGTCATGAATAATTCTTCGGGCATTTAGTTGGAAACATTGATCTTAAATCTATGCAGGTTCGTATATAACTCTTCAGAAAATCACATATTGGTTTCAGGTATCTATGGAAAATAATAAAAAGCAGGGCGTTTTACTGGTGAACTTAGGTACTCCAGATTCGGCGACCCCAGCTGGTGTACGTCGATTTTTGAGTGAATTTTTACACGATAAACGAGTTGTAAACCTGACTCGGTGGCTATGGTGTCCTATTTTGCACGGAGTGATTCTACCGATTCGCTCTCCTAAAGTGGCGAAGCTTTATCAGTCGGTGTGGATGGATGATGGCTCACCACTTCTTGTCTACTCCAAGAGACAAGTTGAAAAGTTAGAGAAGAAACTCGAGATACCCGTTGCATTGGGTATGACCTATGGCAACCCGAGTCTTAAAGATGGTATAGAGCAACTGATGGAAAAGGGGGTCGAAGATATTATCGTATTACCCTTGTACCCTCAGTACTCCGGCACGACCACCGCCGCGGTTTCTGATGGTTTAACCAAAGCCTTTAAACAAATGCCCGTCATCCCCAATTATCGTTTTATTCGAGACTATTATTCACACCCTAGCTATGCGAAAGCACTCGCAGACAGCGTTCGTAGCCATTGGGATAAAAATGGTCGAGCAGAACACTTGGTTTGTTCGTTCCATGGCATTCCCAAGCGATTAGCTGATGAAGGCGATATTTATCCTCAACATTGTGAAGCTACGACCAAATTGCTTGCGGCAGAGTTAGGGTTATCGACAGAAGATATCACTATGACCTACCAATCTCGATTTGGTAGGGAGGAGTGGCTGAAACCTTATACCGATGAAACGCTTGAATCACTGCCAGGGAAGGGCATTAAAAAGATAGATATCATGGCGCCGGCATTCTCGGTAGATTGCTTGGAGACGTTAGAAGAAATTTCTGATCAGTGTAAGGAAACTTTCATTGACGCGGGTGGTTCAGAGTTTAGTTATATTATGTGCTTAAATGACCGAGATTCGCACATCGACATGATGGCTGAGCTAGTGACACTTCACCGTTAATTGCAAGGTGAGTCAAAGAAAGTAGCAATTGGGCTGTTCATTGAACCGCCCATTTTTTTGTTTAAATATCCACTGGCTACAGGTGCTAACTCAACGTGTTCTGCACTTTTTCAATGACCCTAAGTTGATATTCGGAGTTTCACCGTCGACTAATGTGCTACCAAAAGAATCAGTGCTTCAAATTCGATTAGATCCATTTAGGGCATATGTTAAGATACCAAAAAATAGAAATTGGCTAGTAATAAAATGAAGCGTTGGTATCTCTTATATTGCAAAAGAGGAGAGCAGCAAAGGGCAAAGCTGCATCTAGAAAATCAATCTGTCGAGGTCTTTTACCCTGAAGTAGAGTTCGAAAAAATCACACGTGGCAAAAAGAATATTAAGAAAGAACCTTTGTTTCCTTCGTATATGTTTGTCCGTTTAGACTTTGAAGCGGGTCCTTCATTTACGACTGTTCGATCCACCCGAGGAGTGGTTGATTTTGTTCGTCTTGGTAGTCAGCCTCAAGAAGTTCAAGGTGACTTGATCTTTACTCTTAAGAATATAGAAAAAGAGAGAAGTGGCACTAAGGTGGTTGAATTGCCTAAGAAAGGCGAGTCAATTAATGTTACTGGTGGCCAATTCTCAGGAATTGAAGCGATTTATCAAGAAGCAGACGGTGAATTACGCTCGATACTCTTGGTTAAAATGCTCAGCCACATTGTTCCTGTCAGTATAGATAACAAAGATCTAGAGCTGTAGGGCTCATCACGGTTACAGTAAAAAGGCACCGATGAGGTGCCTTTTTTATCTTTATATTAATGATTAGTAAGAATCATTATGTACAGCTTGTACAGCTCGCCCTGATGGGTCTACACAGTTTTGGAATGATTCATCCCACTCAATCGCTTTCGCCGAAGAACAAGCCACTGATGGACCGCCTGGTACACATTCTGCCGCTGACTCTAGTGGGAATAGCTCTTCAAAAATTTCGCGGTATGCATAAGCTTCTTTCGTTTGAGGCGTATTGTACGGGAAACGGAATGCGGCTGTTTCCATTTGCTTATCCGTTACTTTCGCATCAGCTGTCGCTTTTAACGTATCAATCCACTCATAGCCAACGCCATCTGAGAACTGCTCTTTTTGGCGCCATGCGATTGATTCAGGAAGGTAGTGTTCGAAACACTCACGTAGAATGTGTTTCTCCATTTTCCCATTGCCACACATTTTATCTTCAGGGTTCAAGCGCATTGCTACGTCAATGAACTCTTTATCTAGGAATGGTACACGTCCTTCAACACCCCATGCAGCAAGAGATTTGTTAGCACGAGCGCAGTCAAACATGTTTAGCGCAAGTAGCTTACGAACGGTTTCTTCGTGGAACTCTTTTGAATTAGGCGCTTTGTGGAAGTACAGGTAACCACCAAATATTTCATCAGCGCCTTCACCTGAAAGCACCATCTTAATACCCATTGCCTTAATCTTTCTTGCTAATAGGTACATAGGTGTAGAGGCACGAATGGTTGTCACATCGTAGGTTTCAATGTGGTAAATAACATCGCGAATTGCATCAAGACCTTCTTGGATGGTGTAGGTCATTTCGTGATGAACCGTACCAATCTGATCGGCGACTTCTCGAGCTGCAATTAAGTCAGGCGCGCCTTCAAGACCGACAGCAAATGAGTGAAGTTGAGGCCACCAAGCTTCAGATTGACCGTCATCTTCGATACGCATTGCTGCAAAACGTTTAGCAACTGCCGATGTAATTGAAGAGTCTAAACCACCAGACAGAAGGACGCCGTATGGCACATCTGTCATTAGTTGACGTTTCACTGCTGATTCTAAGGCTTCGGTTAAGTCTGCCTTACTTGTTGAGTTCCCTTGAACCGCAGCGTATTCATTCCAGTCGCGAATGTAGTAGCGCTGTGGCTCTGAATCCGCTGAGCTGTAAAAGCTACCTGGAGGAAATTCACTCACGGTTTTACAAACAGGGACTAACGCCTTCATTTCAGAAGAAACATAGTAATTACCATGTTCATCATAACCTTGGTAAAGCGGGATGATACCGATGTGATCACGTCCAACTAGGTATTGATCTTTTTCTTCATCATAAAGGACAAAAGCAAAAATACCGTTCAGTTCTTCCAGTAAATCTGAACCGTATTCTTGGTAGAGCGCTAGGATGACTTCACAATCTGAGTCTGTTTTGAAGTCGTATTTATCTTCATAACGGGCACGAATTTCTTTGTGGTTGTAAATTTCGCCATTGACCGCAAGGATGTGTTTTTTATCATGGCTGTAAAGAGGTTGAGCACCACTGTTTAGGCCAACAATAGCAAGACGCTCATGCGCTAAAATCGCTTTGTCTGATGCATAGATACCAGACCAATCTGGGCCACGGTGACGCAGTTTCTTAGACATTTCCAATGCGACAGGGCGTAGAGCACTCGCGTCACTTTTAATGTCTAAAATGCCAAAAATAGAACACATACAACTTCCTTTTAAATTATGTTTAACCTGTTACTAGCAATTTGCCATTTTGGTTAAGAAAAGCAACAGTAAAAGAGAAAGAAAATTAAAAATAACGCATGTAAATAGAAAATATTTACTTTTAGCGCTTTTTTGGTGAATGGTTTCTAATGGCGGGTGAGGTTGTGTCCATTTAACTAAAAGCGAGATACAAAGTACCTCGCTTTTATTGTGAAAAGTATTCGATAGGTTATTTATTGATAGGCGTAAATTGTGGCTCTAGTTGATCACAAACATGACGAGCAAAACCACTACCTGCCTCATTATAAATATTAAATGCAGCATCCACACCACTCTCAACAAGTAGGTCTAGCTGATCGGAGTATTCTGCGATAGCCGCGATTTGACCTTGGAAATGGCGTGCTTTTAGTTGCTCTAGGGCTGTTTGGTTACCGTGATGGTGCGGCATTGCCAACAAAACAAGCTTTACATTTGCAGTGTCTAAAATACGTTCCCAAAAATCTGGGTCAGTTGCATCGCCGGAGATAACGTTTCTGCCCTCATTGCGGTGTTCTAGTGCTGACTCTTCTTTTACCTCTACACCCAGACTAATCTTTCCGTAACGGTTGATGAGTTCATCGTAAGCGCCGGTTCCAATCCTTCCCATGCCTAAAATCAGTATTTGCGCATCGCCTGGGTTAATCAGTTGGTCTCTAGTGTTGAGCTTCTCTGCAGCGTGTTCTTTTAACCAGCGTCCAGAACGCTGATATAGCTCATGCCCTTTTCGGTTGATTGGCGCGGCAATGATAAACGAGAGAGAAACGGTTAGCGCTAATGCGACCAGAATATCACTGGATATCCATCCTTTACTGAACGCTAGTCCTCCCACAATAAGGCCAAATTCACTGAAGTTTAAAAGCGATAAAGAGGTAAGAAGTGAGGTTCGTACTCTGAACTTATACTTGTTCAAAATTAAGAAATAGAGCGCTCCGTTGATTGGAAGGATCAGCATGAAGAGTAACGACAGTCCTACAGCGGAAAAGGTCGGTTGTCCTGAAAGACCAATATTTAAGAAGAAGCAGACGAGAAGGAGCTCTTTGATGTTAAAAAGAGACTTAGAAAGCTCAGAAGCTTTTTTGTGCCCTGCGAGAAGCATACCTATTAATAGGGCGCCCAAGTCAGGTTTGACGCCAGCCAGTCCAAATAAGCCAGAACCAATAACTAAGCAAAGGAACATGCCGCATAGAACTAACATCTCGCCGTGGCCCACTTTATCGAGCAGCTTATAAAATAGCGGTCTGAGCAAAGGGAGGGCGAAAAGGGCGATGGCGTACCACTCTGGTATTTTTCCACTCGACACAGTGAGAAAGATGACGGCAAAGATATCTTGCATGACAAGAATACCGATCGCTAACGTCCCGTATGTCGAGTTCATTTCGCCCTTTTCTTGCAATGTTTTCACGGCAAAAACAGTCGACGAGAAAGACAACGCAAACGCAAGCAGCACTATTTGCTCAATAGCGATAGTCGCAAGGCTTGAAACACCTAAAAACTTAAACAGTAATAGCGCAGCACTAAAGGATAGAGTGGACAATAGGTTATGAACGGTTGCACCGGCCCAGATCTCCTTTGAGAGTAAGATCTTTACATCAAGTTTAAGGCCAATGGTGAATAGCAATAAGGTAACACCAAGGTCAGCCAAGGTGATGATTGTCTCGTTAGTTTGAAAACCGAAGGCGTGAAGACCAAAGCCAGCGAGTAGGAAACCGACAAGGGGAGGGAGATTGCACCTTAAAGAGATAAATCCAGCGAAGAACGCTGCACTAATAAAAATAATTTCCATATTGTTTGTAACTACCCGAGATAAGAAAAAGGCTGTGAAAAATCACAGCCTCGAATTCTACATTAATTAGTTGCTGATTAGTTTAATCTTCTAAGAGTTTTTGTAACAAGACACCATTAAGCATAGAGCGCTTAATCATCGCAAAGGCACCAATAGTCGGTTGGTCATCAACCATGGATGTCACGATAGGTAAAGACTTGTGGAAAGTCGTCAAAGATTGATTTTCTACATTACGACGGATTGCAGGGAAAAGAATGTCATCACATGCGGTAATTTCGCCAGCGATGATAACCTTCTGTGGGTTAAATAAGTTGATGGTAATGGCAATTGCTTTACCCAACTGATTGCCGACACGTACAAGGCTTTGTATGGAGAGTTCGTCACCACGGTTAGCGTGCTCACAAACATCCTGTATTGTTAGTTCATCGACTTTACTCAAGCTAGATTCATACCCTTGAGCTATCAGTTTATTCACTCTTTCAACAATAGCAGGGTTCGCTGCAACCGTTTCCAAGCAACCAAAGTTGCCACATTGGCATTGCTCTCCAAGTGGATCGATTTGGATGTGGCCGATTTCCCCTACATTGCGATTAAACCCAAGAAAAACTTGGCCATTAACAATAATGCCGGCACCAGTACCACGGTGCACGCTGACTAATATGGAATCTTGGCAATCTTGTGAAGCACCAAAGTAATGTTCTGCAAGCGCAATACCACGGACATCATTTCCAACGAAGCACTCTACATCAAACTTGTCTTTGATGATGCTGCCGAGTGGAAGGTTATCGATATCCGTATTAGGCATGTACTCAACGATTCCCTTCTCTGGATCGACTAGGCCAGGAAGAGCGATACCAATAGCAATGAGTTGATTGATGGTAGAGCGGTTATGTTCAATGAATTGGCTTAAGTGACTCACCAAACCATTGGTTAATTCAGTCTGGTTAGTATAGTGAAGCTCGTGGTGTGCAGAGACGAGTTCCTGTCCACCTAAATTGTAGAGGCTAAATTGTACGTAATCTCGCCCAAGTCTAACCGCCACGGAATGGAATGGTTCTACTTCAGTCGTTAAGGATATAGCCCTACGACCACCGGTAGAAGCTTGTTGCGCGACTTCTTTGATTAAGCCGCGCTCTAGCAATTGACGGGTGATTTTGGTAACACTCGCGGGTGCTAATTGACTGACGTCAGCCACCTGTATTCTGGAAATAGGGCCTTTCTGATCAATCAGTCGATATACTGCTGCGCTATTTAGTTGTTTAACTAAATCTACGTTACCTATTTGTCCGCCATTCATTATTAATTCTGCTCGTATTGTCCGTTAACAACAGTCGCTTGAACATTAAAGTCTCTATCAAATACAGCTAGGTTTGCGACCATGCCTTTTTTAACTCGGCCAAGTTGGTCATCAATACCAATAGCTGCAGCTGGGTATAGCGTTGCCATACGAAGAGCTTCATCCAAAGCGATACCGACATGCTCTACTGTATTTTGAACTGCTTCAATCATAGTCAGTGCAGAGCCGCCAAGTGTACCGTTTTCATCAATACACTTGCCATCACGGTAATATACTTTCTTGCCGACAAAAATAAAGTGATCCATCTCTGCGCCTGCTGGAGCTGTGGCATCGGTCACTAATACGAGCTTCTCGCCTTTAATTTTGTGAGCAATTCGGATGTTCGCGTAATCGACGTGGAAGCCATCGGCGATGATGCCTGCATAAACTTCAGGTGTGTCATAAATAGCGCCGACTACACCGGGTTCACGCCCAACCATAGGTGTCATTGCATTGAATAGGTGAGTGGCAAATGTAATGCCCGAGTCAAAGCCTTGTCGAGCTTCTGCATAGGTCGCGTTGGTATGGCCGATAGAAACAACAACACCGGCTTTTTTTAAGCGTTCAATATGTTCTGGTTCATTCAGCTCTGGTGCTAACGTTACCTTTGTTACTAAATCGGCATTCTCACAAATTAGGTCGATCATGCTGTTATCTGAAGGACGAATGTGATCGACACTATGAATGCCTTTTTTTAGCACGTTTAAATAAGGACCTTCGAGGTGCAAACCTAGAGATTGGTTCTGGTATTTATCATGGTATTCACGCGCAGCAACAATCGCATTTTTCATGTCTTCGTCTGAAGATGTGATCAGTGTCGGCAAGAAGCTTGTACAGCCAGATTTTAGATTCGCTAAATGCATGGTTTGCATTGTATCTGCAGTGATTTCGTCATTGAGCATGACACCACCACAACCATTGAGTTGTAGATCAATGAAGCCAGGGCTTAAGTTCGCGCCTTGCAAATCTTTGGTTTCGATATCAGACGGTAACTCTGTTAAAGGGCAAACCGCTTCGATCAGTCCTTCGTTGATGACTACGGCATGATTAATAAGTACATCGCTGCCGGTAAAGACTTTGCAATTAGTTAGCGCATACATGATCAGCTAATCCTTATGTTTTAAATTATGTAATTTTTATTAAACCTGATTGAAAGGAAAGAGTAATACATACTTCTTTTTTGCTGTTCAATTAGGTTGAAAATCTGCTTAGAAAACGGTGCGAAATAGTGTCGCTAAATTCTCGTCAGGTCTTTCCATATATGGTTCTTCTTATGCTCTCTAGTATGGTAGTCAGCTATCAAAACCCTTTGTTTTATTGCGCTCATCTATATAGAAAGAACGTTAACTACACTGAAATATTATCGTCATTTTTCCATTTTTTTGAATTGTAAAATAAGTTTTATGATCTAGCTAGCAAAAACCTTGGTATTTGGCTGTTTCTGGTGATTAGGATCACAATTGATAAGGTTTTAATTTGCGGGGCAAAATTAATGGCATAAACTGATTATGACTAAATTGAGTGACCGAAATAAGTCGCTCGCATAAATATTAAAATCCTATAGGGGGAACTTAAGGTGAATATTCTTGGATACGCGCAAAAGTTAGGTAAAGCTCTAATGCTGCCTATCGCAACGCTGCCTATTGCAGCATTGCTACTACGTTTGGGTCAACCAGATTTACTCGATATCGCATTTATGGCGTCAGCCGGTAATGCTATCTTTAGCCAACTACCATTGTTGTTTGGTTTGGGTATAGCTATTGGTCTTTCTAAAGACGGTAACGGTGCAGCGGGTCTTGCTGGCGCAGTTGCTTACTTTGTACTGACAGCAACAGCAACAAACATTGATGCAAGTGTAAACATGTCATTCTTCGGCGGTATCTTTGCTGGTATCATCGCAGGTCACTCTTACAATGCATTCCACGCGACTCGTCTTCCTGAGTGGCTAGCATTCTTCTCTGGCAAACGTCTAGTTCCAATTATGGCTGGTCTATTTGCTCTAGTTGCTGGTGCAATCTTCGGTGTTGTATGGCCTGCAGTTCAGTCTGGTTTAGATGCTCTTGCTCACGCAGTTTCTACATCTGGCGCAATAGGTCAATTCGTTTACGGTACTCTTAACCGTGCACTTATCCCTGTTGGTCTTCACCATGTTCTTAACTCGTACTTCTGGTTCGGCATGGGCTCTTGTCAAGAGATCATCGTTGCAGCTGAAGGTTTCACTCAACTTTGTGTAGACCCAGCTCTAGCGAAAACTCTAGTTGTTGGTCAAGAGTACACATTTGAATTTGCTAATTCAGTAAATCCAGAAATCGTTGCAACTGTTAAAGAAGTAACAGAAACAGTGAAAACTGGCGACCTACACCGTTTCTTCGGTGGTGATAAAGGCGCTGGCGTATTCATGAACGGCTTCTTCCCTGTAATGATGTTTGGTCTACCAGGTGCTGCTCTTGCAATGTACCTAGCAGCTCCTGTTGAAAAACGCAGCCAAGTTGGTGGTGCACTATTCTCTGTAGCATTCTGTTCATTCCTAACAGGTATTACAGAGCCTCTAGAATTCATGTTCGTATTCCTAGCACCTGCTCTATACGCAATGCACGCAGTGTTTACGGGTCTGTCTCTAGTTGTTGCTAACATGTTTGGTACGCTACACGGTTTCGGTTTCTCTGCAGGTCTTATCGACTTCGTATTGAACTGGGGTCTAGCAACGAAACCATTCGTTCTACTACTGATTGGTCTAGCATTTGGTGCTCTATACTTCTTCACATTCAGCTTCGCTATCCGCGCATTTGACCTTAAGTCACCTGGCCGTGAAGATGATGAAGAAGAGTCTGCAGCTCCCGCTGGTGATGCACCAAAAGGCGACGTTGCACGTCAATACCTGAAAGCTCTAGGTGGTCACGATAACCTAACTTCAATTGACGCTTGTATCACTCGTCTACGTCTAACTCTTAAAGACCGTTCTATCGCTGATGAAGCTGTACTTAAGAAACTAGGTGCTAAAGGTGTTGTAAAGCTTGGTGAGAATAACCTTCAAGTTATCCTTGGCCCACTAGCTGAAATCGTTGCTGGCGAAATGAAAGCTATCGGTCCTGGTGAAGACTTATCTGAAGTTAAACTTCCTTAGTCGCCAAATACGACAAGTAAGTAATGATACTTAGCCTCCCTTCATGGGAGGCTTTTTTGTGTTTGTTATAAAGAGTATTGGTAAAGAGCAGAGAGTAAGTGGTGTAAACTTCAACGAATCGATGACTATTTGATAATTTAGTGCGAGATCTTATTGTGTAAAGGCTCGTAATTGTGGATCATTAACGGCTATATTTTCAGACAACACTAATTCATATTGAGGTGCTATAGATGACTGAAGCTGAGGCTCGACCATCGAATTTCATTCGCCAGATCATTGATAAAGATCTAGCGGATGGCAAACACACAAGCGTGCATACTCGTTTCCCGCCAGAACCGAATGGTTACTTGCATATTGGGCACGCTAAATCTATTTGTTTGAACTTCGGTATTGCTCAGGACTATCAGGGACAGTGTAATCTACGCTTTGATGATACCAACCCTGAAAAAGAAGATGTGGAATACGTTGAGTCAATAATGAACGACGTAAGCTGGTTGGGCTTTGAATGGTCTGGAGACATCTGCTATTCATCAAACTACTTTGATACGCTGTATGATTATGCTGTTGAGCTTATTAATAAAGGCTTAGCTTATGTTGATGAGTTAAGTCCTGAGCAGATCCGTGAGTACCGTGGCACGTTGAAAGAGCCAGGTAAAGCAAGCCCATATCGCGACCGAAGCCCTGGAGAAAACCTGACACTGTTTGAAAAAATGCGTGACGGTGGATTTAAAGAAGGGACAGCTTGTCTACGTGCAAAAATTGATATGAGTTCATCTTTCATGGTGATGCGTGATCCTGTGATTTATCGAGTTCGCTTTGCTCACCACCACCAAACCGGTGATAAGTGGTGTATCTATCCGATGTATGACTTTACTCACTGTATCTCTGATGCAATAGAAGGCATTTCACACTCGCTATGTACGCTTGAATTCCAAGACAACCGTCGTCTGTATGACTGGGTGTTGGATAATATCTCGATTGAGTGCCAACCACGTCAGTATGAGTTTAGCCGTCTAAACCTTGAATACACCGTGATGTCTAAGCGTAAGCTCAATCAGCTAGTGGTTGATAATTTAGTTGAAGGCTGGGACGACCCTCGCATGCCTACGATTTCTGGCTTACGTCGCCGCGGTTTTACGCCTGGTTCAATCCGCGAGTTCTGTAAACGTATCGGTGTCACTAAGCAAGAGAACATGATTGAGTTTGGTTCATTGGAATCTTGTATTCGTGATGACCTTAATGAAAATGCACCTCGTGCAATGGCGGTT
Organism: Vibrio sp. 10N.261.55.A7; assembly: GCF_002877365.1. Lineage (GTDB taxonomy): Bacteria > Pseudomonadota > Gammaproteobacteria > Enterobacterales > Vibrionaceae > Vibrio. The sequence continues at coordinate 679 of NZ_MCWZ01000275.1, read as the reverse complement.
CTTGACCCAATTAAAATCGTTATCGAGAACTTTGATTCGGTTAATGTCGAGACATTAACGGTTGCTAACCATCCGAATAAGCCAGAAATGGGCACTCGCGATGTTCCGTTTACTCGTGAAGTTTGGATTGAGCGTGACGATTTCCGTGAAGAAGCGAACAAAAAATATAAGCGTTTGGTTCTAGGTAAAGAAGTTCGTCTGCGCGGAGCGTACGTCATTAAAGCTGAACGTATCGAGAAAGATGCAGAAGGCAACATTACGACTATCTTCTGTTCTTATGATAATGAAACGCTCGGTAAGAACCCTACCGATGGCCGCAAAGTGAAAGGTGTCATCCACTGGGTGTCAGCTGACAAAGCATTACCTGCTGAGATACGTCTATACGATCGTTTGTTTACAGTGGCCAATCCTGCGGCTGAAGATAACTTCTCTGAGACAATTAACCCTGAGTCTTTAGTGAAGATGAATGGTTTTGTAGAAGCAAGCTTGGTTTCGGCTAAAGCAGATCAAGGTTATCAGTTTGAGCGAACAGGATATTTCTGTGTGGATTCAAAAGACTCGACAGACAGTGCTTTAGTATTTAACCGTACTGTAGGCTTAAGAGATACTTGGGCTGGCTAAGGCTAGACTCAGATTCTAAGATTTAGGTTTGTGCGCATCAGATTTCTCTTTGCAGTCG
>NZ_MCWZ01000274.1 GCF_002877365.1 Vibrio sp. 10N.261.55.A7 | reverse complement strand
CGCCAGGCTTTAAATTATGAACACTTGCTAGCGCAAGTCTTCCACTGCGGAGTGGTAGTTCAGTTGGTTAGAATACCGGCCTGTCACGCCGGGGGTCGCGGGTTCGAGTCCCGTCCACTCCGCCATTAATTTTGAGTTTCAGCTCACTAAAACTGAAGATAGGGGTGTAGCTCCAATTGGCAGAGCAGCGGATTCCAAATCCGCGTGTTGGGAGTTCGAATCTCTCCACCCCTGCCATATTCTAAGCTCTAGCAGAAATGCTAGAGCTTTTTTTGCGTTTAGTCATACTAAAACCCTTACTATCTTTTATCTTTATTCCCCTCTCATACAAAGCTATATAGTGAAAAGTAAACTCGCTATCCAGGCCAAGTATTAGGCTATCGCCATTCGAACGTTGTAATTTCGTGATGTTGAGTATTGTTTAGTCGAATTAAAAGTACGGTTCTAGTAGTCAACTAGCTCTTCAATGGGACTAGAAAAATAAGGATTTTAATGAGACAAAAAGAACCCTGTGAAGCTTTGTGCTATGGAAAATGAAGTGTAATCGTTCGGTTCTATTATAGGCAACCGGACTGTTTATAGCTTTTCTGTTGCTAAAAATAAAAAAGCCGAGCTCTTAAGAGGGCTCGGCTTTAACTAGTTCTTATACAGACTCAAGATTATTTGAGAATGGCTTCATTTCCGTTTTCACGAATGTGCTTAAGAATAGCTTTAACACCGCGAGCACTTGAGCCTACAGTATTGCCTGATTTCATGTAATCAGTACCACCAGAGAAATCCGTTAGAATTGCACCAGATTCACGAGCAATCAGCTCACCTGCTGCAAGATCCCATGGCTTTAATCCAAGCTCAAAGAAGCCATCTACACGACCAGCAGATAGGTAACAAAGATCAAGAGCAGCAGAGCCTGTGCGACGGAAGTCTGCACAGTCAACAAATAGAGCTGACATGATTTTGAAATAAGATTCAGAATGCTGTTTTTGCTTGTAAGGGAAGCCTGTCGCTAAGATAGCGCCATTTAGGTCTTTCAATGGATTAACGCGTAGTCGACCATTGTTAAGCTGTGCACCAGCACCGCGTTGAGCGGTAAATAGTTCATTTAGCATTGGGTCGTATACACAGGCAACTTCTGTCTTGCCATTAATGCGTACAGCGATAGAAACTGCGAAGTGAGGAATACCTTTTACGAAGTTAGTTGTTCCATCCAGTGGGTCAATGATCCATTGCACGTCATTGTCTCTGCCTTCGATTAGGCCATTTTCTTCAGCCACGATCGAGTGATCAGGGTAAGAGCTCTTGATAGTATCAATGATAAGTGCTTCAGCTTCACGATCTACATTAGTAACAAAGTCATGAGTACCTTTTAGCGTAGATTCGATTTTATCTGGGTTTTCCAGAGATTTAGCAATATGATTGCCTGCTTTTCGCGCAGCGCGAATAGCGATATTTAGCATAGGATGCATATAAATTTCCCAACGGATGTTAAAGAACAAAAAAAGCTGGCGAAGTATACCAGAGCTGAAGTGAAATGGAAGTGGTGATTTTTTGTCCATTGAAAATTAGAATTATCATCCATCACTATTTATTGATAGGTATGTTAGAATTTGGCCGTTTTTAATCATGTTGTAGAGAAGCTATATGTTAGACAACGTTAAAGTTGTACTTGTTGGTACATCACATTCAGGGAATATTGGATCAGCAGCGCGTGCTATGAAAGTGATGGGGTTGAACCAACTTGTTTTAGTCGACCCGCAGTGTGATGTTGACGATCAAACTTTGGCTCTGGCCGCTGGCGCTAGTGACTTAGTCGAAAATGCAGTCGTGGTTGATACGCTTGCGCAAGCTGTAGAAGATTGCGTTTTAGTCGTTGGTTCCAGTGCGCGCTCACGTACATTAGAGTGGCCAATGCTTGAGCCTAGAGAGTGTGGTGAAAAATTTTCTGTAGAAGGGCAAAAGTATCCCGTTGCATTAGTCTTTGGCCGAGAGAGAACGGGTTTAACAAATGAAGAGCTTCAGACATGTCATTATCACGTGTGTATTCCTGCTAACCCGGAATATAGCTCGTTAAATTTGGCGATGGCCGTTCAAACTATTTGCTATGAAGTACGAGTGGCACACTTAGCTGCTGAACAAAGCCAGTTCACAAATAAGCCGACTCTTGAAGAAGAATACCCTCGGCATAAAGAGCTCGAAATGTTCTATGAGCATCTTGAAAAAGTGATTACGGATACCCAATTTATTTCTAAGGATCAACCAGGCCAAGTGATGAACAAGCTGAAGCGTTTGTTTAGCCGAGCACGCCCTGAAATTCAAGAGCTGAATATCTTAAGAGGTATTTTAAGTTCGATAGAAAAGAAGTAGTCCGGTCAGTTAACACGAACGAATTGAATACCTGACTAAATTAGTCAAATAAATACTTGACCATTTTAGTCAGGTATGAAAAAATCCATACCACATAATTAATGTGGATATGAGCAAATGAGACTGACATCTAAAGGAAGATATGCGGTAACAGCCATGTTAGATGTGGCACTGCACTCTCAACAGAACCCTGTGCCCCTCGCTGATATTTCAGAACGCCAAGGTATCTCACTCTCTTATTTGGAACAGCTATTTTCTAAATTGAGAAAAGCTGGCTTAGTTGCGAGTGTTCGCGGCCCTGGCGGTGGTTATCGTCTTGGAGAAGACGCCAACCTTATCGCAATTGGTTCAGTAATTTCAGCGGTAGACGAGTCGATAGATGCGACCAAATGTAGTGGAAAAGGAGACTGCCAAGGTGGTTCTCGTTGTCTCACTCATACCCTATGGCGTGATTTAAGTGCACGAATTAGCGGTTTTTTAAATAACATTACACTTGGTGAACTAATGAAAGACAGTGAGATATTAGATATCTCAGATCGTCAAGATATTAAGTTAGCAGTCACACAAGGTGTATCAGAAAAAATGCCTCGCGCGACAACGATTCGCGCAAGTGTTCGCTCATAGCGAAACGGATTTACATTGGAGTAATAAATGAAACTGCCTATTTATTTTGACTATTCAGCAACCTGCCCAGTCGACCCTCGAGTTGCAGAAAAGATGGTTCAGTGCATGACGATGGATGGCAATTTTGGTAACCCTGCCTCTCGTTCTCACCGCTACGGTTGGCAAGCTGAAGAGTCAGTTGATAATGCACGTGAGCAGATCGCTGACCTTCTAAATGCAGATCCACGCGAAATCGTATTCACTTCTGGTGCAACAGAATCAGACAACTTAGCGATTAAAGGTGCGGCGCATTTTTACGGTAAGAAAGGTAAGCATATTATTACCTGTAAAACCGAACATAAAGCTGTATTGGATCCATGCCGACAACTAGAGCGTGAAGGTTACGAGGTGACATATCTTGAACCTGAATCAAACGGTATTATTGACTTAAGTAAGCTTCAAGAAGCAATGCGTGATGACACTGTGCTTGTTTCTATTATGCATGTGAATAACGAAATTGGCGTTATTCAAGACATCACATCTATTGGTGAGATTTGTCGCGAACGTAAGATTGTATTCCACGTCGATGCAGCTCAATCAGCAGGCAAAATTCCGCTGGATGTAAAAGAGATGAAAGTTGATCTTATCTCTCTTTCTGCTCACAAAGCATACGGCCCTAAAGGTATTGGCGCACTTTACGTGAGTCGTAAACCTCGCATACGCCTAGAAGCGCAAATGCATGGTGGTGGTCATGAGCGTGGTTTCCGTTCAGGTACATTAGCGACGCACCAAATTGTAGGAATGGGCGAAGCGTTCGCTATTGCTAAGCAAGACATGCAGAAAGATTTCGAACATGCAAAAGCCTTGCGTGAGCGCCTACTTAACGGTGTTATCGATCTTGAAGCTGTTACTGTGAATGGTGATCTTGAGCAACGTGTACCTCATAACTTGAACGTAAGTTTTGCTTTCGTTGAAGGTGAGTCACTGCTTATGTCTCTGAAAGATCTAGCCGTTTCTTCTGGCTCTGCATGTACGTCTGCTAGTTTAGAGCCTTCATACGTATTACGTGCACTTGGTCTAAACGACGAACTTGCACACAGCTCAGTAAGATTTTCATTCGGTCGATTTACGACGGAAGAAGAAGTGGACTACGCAATCGCACAGATTCGTGTAGCCGTAAACAAATTACGCGACATGTCTCCTCTATGGGATATGTATAAGGAAGGGATTGATTTGGACACTGTTGAGTGGGCTCATCATTAATCTCAAGGATATAGAGGATTCGAGGTAACTAACATGGCTTATAGCGAAAAAGTAATTGATCACTACGAAAACCCACGTAATGTAGGTTCGTTTGATAAAGAAGACCCAAGTGTTGGAAGTGGCATGGTTGGTGCTCCAGCTTGTGGTGACGTAATGAAACTGCAAATCAAAGTAACGCCTGACGGTATTATTGAAGATGCTAAGTTTAAGACTTACGGTTGTGGTAGCGCAATTGCATCGAGCTCACTAGTCACTGAGTGGGTGAAAGGCAAAAGCATTGATGAAGCTGCGGCCATCAAAAACTCTGAAATTGCGGAAGAACTAGAATTGCCACCAGTGAAAGTTCACTGTTCAATTTTGGCCGAAGATGCGATTAAAGCAGCAGTTGCGGATTACAAGAAAAAAAGCTAAATAATGGGTGAGGGCATCATGACGCTCTCACCTAGTTCTATCGATTATAAAAACACAAGGTTGTAGTATGGCCATCACCATGACAGAAACGGCAGCAGGCCGAGTTCAATCATTCTTAGATAACCGCGGAAAGGGTATCGGATTGCGATTAGCAGTGAAAACCACTGGCTGTTCAGGTATGGCGTATGTACTCGAGTTTGTTGATGATTTGAATGAAGAAGACCAAGTGTTTGAACATTCAGGTGTTAAGGTCATCATAGATCCAAAAAGCTTGGTTTACTTGGATGGAACTGAGTTAGATTATGTCAAAGAAGGCTTAAACGAAGGGTTTGAATTTAACAACCCTAATGCCAAAGGTGAATGTGGTTGTGGTGAAAGCTTCAACGTTTAATAACCCATCTTTTAGACCCAGTTTGTCTAATTAGATAAGGCACCCAGCTAGGAGCTATGCTCTAGCTTGTCTCCTAGGATTGATGTTTCATGAATCATTTTGAATTATTTGGGCTACCAATTCAGTTTCCGCTGGATGGTAGCCTTCTTTCTTCCCAATTTAGAGAATTACAAAAACGTTTTCATCCAGATAACTTCGCGACCTCCTCTGAACGTGATCGTTTGATGTCGGTGCAGCAAGCGGCTCAAATCAATGATGCTTACCAAGCGCTGAAGAATCCGATCTCTCGCGCTGAATATCTACTGACGGTTAGTGGATACGAACTGGAATCAGAGCAGCAAACGATGCAAGATCCACTCTTCCTAATGGATCAGATGGAGTTGAGAGAAGAGCTCGAAGAGATAGAATCTGCTTCTGACGCAGAAGATAAATTATTCGATTTTGAACAACGTATTAGTAAGCTATTCAAGCAAGAGCTAGGTAATCTTGAAGCCGCTCTTGAGAAGGCTGAGTGGTCACTCGCGGCGAATCTTGTTCGAAAACTAAAGTTTATTGATAAACTGCTACAGCAAATAGAACAGGTTGAAGATCGCTTGCTTGGTTAATTTGGGCATTAACGAGACAATCAACGTTCATCTAGACGAAAGCACATAATACAAAAGCTAATTAGAACATTTAAGGACGCTTCAATGGCACTACTTCAAATTGCCGAACCAGGACAAAGTTCTGCTCCTCATCAACATAAATTGGCAGCAGGGATCGACTTAGGTACAACGAATTCGCTCGTTGCTTCGGTCAGAAGCGGAAAAGCAGCTCCGCTTAAAAATGATCACGGTAAAAGCATCCTTCCCTCAGTCGTCCATTATTCTGAAGATACTTTAGACGTTGGGCAGTCTGCACTCGATAACGCAGAACGTGATCCTGAGAATACCGTCATTTCTGTTAAGCGATTGATCGGTCGATCTCTCCAAGATATTAATAACCGTTATCCTACACTCCCTTACCAATTTGAAGAGAGTGATAATGGTTTGCCTGTAATACAAACGAAGCAAGGCACCAAGAATCCGATTCAAGTTTCATCTGATATCTTGAAAACCCTGGGTCAACGCGCTGAAAAAACACTAGGTGGAGAACTCGCTGGCGTTGTTATCACTGTCCCTGCTTATTTTGACGATGCGCAAAGAGCGGGCACTAAAGATGCTGCCAACTTAGCGGGCCTTCATGTTTTACGTCTTCTTAATGAGCCAACCGCTGCAGCCCTGGCTTATGGCCTTGATTCCGGAAAGGAAGGGGTCATTGCTGTATACGATCTAGGTGGCGGTACCTTTGATATCTCTATTTTACGCTTATCAAAAGGCGTCTTTGAGGTTTTGGCTACGGGTGGAGACTCTGCGCTCGGTGGGGATGATTTTGATCACTTGATTGCTGAACATCTACTGTCGAAAATGGGTAACAATAACAAACTTAGCCCTGAGCAGCGTCGACAATTACTGAACGCGGCCACTCAAGCTAAAGTCGCGCTCTCTGAATCAGAATTGAGTGAAGTGTCAGTGCTGGGTTGGACAGGAACTCTTGCTAGAGAAGAGTTCAACGAGCTGATCACACCATTGATCAAGAAAACCTTATTGTCATGCAGAAGAGCGTTAAAAGACGCGTCTGTTGATGCCGATGAGGTTATGGAAGTGGTGATGGTCGGTGGTTCTACCAGAACGCTACAGGTAAGAGATTTAGTCGGAAACTTCTTTGGTCGAACACCGCTTACCGATATCAATCCCGATGAAGTTGTCGCGATTGGCGCAGCAATTCAAGCTGATGTTCTTGCGGGCAATAAGCCAGATTCAGAAATGTTACTGCTGGATGTTATTCCACTTTCTCTTGGTATTGAAACCATGGGAGGGCTGGTAGAGAAGATCATTCCTCGTAATACAACCATACCCGTAGCAAAAGCCCAAGAGTTTACAACATTCAAAGATGGCCAAACCGCGATGACAGTACACACTGTACAGGGGGAGCGTGAAATGGTTGATGATTGTCGCTCATTAGCGCGCTTTGCTTTGAAAGGCATTCCTCCTATGACGGCAGGTGCTGCGCATATTCGTGTTACCTACCAAGTGGATGCGGATGGGCTTCTCTCAGTTACGGCTATGGAGAAGAGCACGGGTGTTCAATCGGAAATTCAAGTTAAGCCTTCTTACGGCTTGAGCGATACTGAAGTTGCCAACATGCTTAAAGACTCCATGACCTTTGCAAAAGAGGACATGGATGCTCGCTCATTGGCGGAGCAGCGTGTTGAAGCTGACCGTGTCATTGAAGGCCTTATTGCCGCAATGCACCTAGATGGTGACGAGCTGCTTTCGGCAGAAGAAAAACAGCAATTGTTAAACGCGATTGAGACTTTGATTGAGCTTCGAAATGGTAATGATGCAGATGCTATTGAACATGGCATTAAGCTTACCGACCAAGCAAGCCAAGACTTTGCTTCTCGTCGTATGGACAAATCTATTCGTACTGCGCTTTCAGGCCAGTCAGTTGATGATATTTAAGAGATTGAATTTATGCCTAAAATAGTAGTATTACCTCACGAAGATCTTTGCCCAGAAGGCGCAGTACTGGAAGCTAAAAAAGGTGAGACGGTTTTAGATGTAGCACTTAAAAATGGTATTGGTATCGAGCACGCATGTGAGAAGTCTTGTGCTTGTACAACCTGCCATATTGTTATTCGTGAAGGGTTTGATTCATTAGAAGAGAGTGATGATCTTGAAGACGACATGTTAGATAAAGCATGGGGATTAGAGATGGAATCTCGTCTTGGTTGCCAAGCGAAAGTTGAAGATGAAGATCTCGTGGTTGAAATTCCAAAGTACACGTTGAATCTCGCGTCAGAAGAACATTAAAACAGAACGTTAACAACGAGCAATGTAAAAGGACTAACTATGAGCTTGAAATGGATTGATTCGCGAGATATCGCGATTGAGTTATACGATTTGTACCCAGATACAGACCCTCAAACGGTTCGTTTTACAGACCTTCATCAATGGGTTCTGGATCTCGACGATTTTGATGACGATCCTAAGCACTCTAACGAGAAAATATTAGAAGCCATTATGCTTTGCTGGATGGATGAAGCGGATTAGAGCGAACGTATCTGTGCTTTTAACTATGAAAGCCAACATAAATTAAGAAAACGGACCTATTGGTCCGTTTTTTTTATCAAATTGACACTTTCACCCTACATAATGCTAACATTCTTGCGTATATAAAAATGGTACAAAAACCTTTCCAAGACAAGGAGAAACCATGTCAACACAGATGTCTCTAGTTATCAGCCATGAACCAGCAACCCCTAAATGGGGGGAAAAGGCCATATTGTCTTTTTCTGATAGCGGTGCAACCGTTCACATAGGTGAAGGGCACGACCTAGGCACGATTCAAAAAGCAGCTCGTAAACTTGATGCGCAGGGTGTAAAAGCCGTTTCTTTACAGGGTAAGCACTGGGATCTTGAAAGTATTTGGGCCTTCCAACAGGGTTACAGAGGACCGAAAAAACAAAACGTACTTGAGTGGCAATCGTTACCAGAGTCAGATCAGTCTGAATTAGAAGCAAGAATTAAAGCCACTGACTGGACCCGCGATATTATCAATAAGTCGGCTGAAGAAGTGGCACCAAGACAGCTTGCTACGATGGCGGCTGAATTCATTAAGTCAGTCGCACCGAAAGGGACTGTAAGCGTCAAGATTGTTAAGGACAGAGATTTACTTGCGGAAAATTGGCAGGGCATCTTTGCTGTCGGTCGTGGTTCAGAGCGAACGTCAGCAATGCTTCAGCTTGATTACAACCCGACGGGGGATGAAAATGCCCCAGTGTTTGCTTGTCTTGTGGGTAAAGGCATCACATTTGATTCTGGTGGTTATAGCATCAAACCAGGCCAGTTCATGACGGCAATGAAAGCGGATATGGGCGGAGCGGGCACCATTACTGGTGGTTTGGCATTGGCTATTATGCGCGGATTAAACAAGCGTGTTAAATTGATTCTGTGCTGTGCAGAGAACATGATTTCAGGCCGAGCATTAAAGTTAGGTGATATCATTACCTATAAAAATGGCAAGACAGTAGAAATCATGAATACTGATGCCGAAGGCCGTTTGGTGCTTGCTGATGGCTTAATGTATGCCAGTGAGCAGAACCCTGAACTGATTATCGACTGTGCGACCTTAACTGGCGCGGCAAAGAATGCGCTAGGTAATGATTATCACGCATTAATGAGCTTTGATGATGAGCTTGCACACAAGGCATTGAGTGCGGCAGGTCAAGAAAAAGAAGGTCTATGGCCACTACCGTTAGCGGATTTTCATCGCGGAATGCTACCATCGAATTTTGCCGATTTATCTAACATCAGCTCGGGTGATTACACGCCTGGTGCGAGTACGGCCGCTGCATTCCTTTCTTACTTTGTTGATGATTATAAGAAAGGCTGGCTGCATATGGATTGCGCGGGAACCTACCGTAAATCCTCAAGTGATAAGTGGGCAGCGGGTGCGACTGGTATGGGTGTTCGCACTTTGGCACGTATTATTACTGACGAAGCTAAAAAGTAACACAAGCTTTTATGATAAATGCCGTCGAAGACAAAGGCGGCAATAACAATGATAAGTGAAACAAAAGGATATTTTTTATGGCTCTAGAAAGAACTTTCTCAATCGTTAAACCAGATGCAGTCGAGCGTAACCTGATCGGTGAGATCTATCACCGAATTGAAAAAGCAGGTCTACAAATTGTTGCTGCAAAAATGGTTCATTTAACGGATGAGCAAGCGGGTGGTTTTTATGCTGAGCATGAAGGAAAAGAGTTCTACCCTGCGTTAAAAGAGTTCATGACATCTGGGCCTATTATGGTTCAGGTTCTTGAAGGCGAAAACGCGATTAGCCGCTATCGTGAATTGATGGGCACAACAAACCCTGAAAATGCTGCGTGTGGAACCATTCGCGCGGATTACGCAATTAGTATGCGTTACAATTCAGTACACGGTTCTGATAGCCCAGAATCAGCGGCGAGAGAGATTGAATATTTCTTTCCAAGCTCTGAAATTTGTCCTCGTTAAGTCAAATGATGATTGATTAAAGCCTCAGCCAACCGCTGGGGTTTTTTTATACCTATCGTTTTTAAACACCCATGAAAAATACGGTTAAAAAATAATCATCAGTAAATGATGAAGATAGCTAATTCAATGTCGGCTTACCCTTGTTGCTGCCGAATAAAGGCTGTACAATTCGCGCCCTTAAATCCTGTTTCTGTTATTGAGAGGCTACATGACCACAGAAAAAATCAATCTACTCGATTTTGATCGTAAAGGTATGCGTAAATTTTTCGCTGAAGAGCTGGGTGAAAAAGCATTCCGTGCTGATCAGTTGATGAAGTGGATTTATCACTTTGGTTGTGACGACTTCGATAAAATGAACAATCTCAACAAAAAACTGCGTGAAAAGCTGAAACATCGTTGTGAAATTCGCGCTCCTTATGTATCTGAAGCTCAGCATTCAACGGATGGCACCATTAAGTGGGCAATGAGAGTTGGCGACCAAGATGTTGAGACGGTCTATATTCCTGAAGATGACAGAGCCACGCTGTGTGTTTCTTCACAAGTAGGCTGTGCACTCGAGTGTAAATTTTGTTCTACCGCTCAGCAGGGGTTTAACCGAAACCTTAAAGTGTCTGAGATTATCGGCCAAGTGTGGCGCGCAGCCCGTGAAATTGGTTTAGAAAAAGAGACAGGCCGTCGCCCAATAACGAATGTCGTTATGATGGGTATGGGCGAGCCTCTGCTTAACATGAAGAACTTAATGCCTGCGCTTGAGCTTATGCTTGATGATCTTGGTTTTGGTTTATCTAAGCGTCGTGTAACGGTATCTACCTCTGGTGTTGTTTCTGGTTTGGATCAAATGACAGGCAATATTGATGTTGCCTTGGCTATCTCTCTACATGCAGCGAATGACAAGCTAAGAAGTGAGATCATGCCAATCAATGATCGCTGGGATATTCAAGACTTCTTAGCTTCTGTTCGTCGCTATATTGCCTCATCAAATGCAAATCGTGGACGAGTGACCGTTGAGTATATCCTTCTTGACCATGTCAACGATGGAATGGAGCATGCGAGAGAACTTGGCGAGTTGATGAAAGATACACCGTGTAAGTTTAATCTGATTCCTTTTAATCCATACCCAGGTTCACCGTATAAGAAACCAAGTAATTCCAGAATCGATCGTTTTATGAAAACACTCATGGAATACGGTTTTACGGTCACAACTCGTAAAACACGCGGCGATGATATTGATGCGGCATGTGGGCAACTCGTCGGTGATGTAATTGATAGGACTAAGCGAACTAAATTAAAAGCCTCGGTTGGCGAAGAGATTCCAACGAAATCGATTTAATCGAAACCTTTGATACAAAGCCAGAGCATGCTCTGGCTTTGTTGTTTTTACATTTTGAAATCAAAATCGCGCATATCTATGTAAAATTTATGAAAAACCTTGACCTGCCTGTGATTTTCGCTGCATGGGCGTATTGTTAATCAGTCAATATCAATTAGAATTGCTAATTAACCTGAAATTGTAATTGTGCGTCAGGTTTTAGAAGAAAATACCTCGATATTAGCGGTATAAAGTGAGATTAATCCCTTAACAACTAACTGTTTTTGTACATTGAAGTAACTACCAACTATAACTAATAAAAGTTTACGTACGGCAAGAACACCTAAACGAGAAGTACAATACCGATGATTAGCGAGCAAGATATTGCAATTTCAGAGCCTAAAGAGGCTGAAAAGAAAAAAGAAGCAGGAACAATTTTAAAAGAACGCCGAATTGAATTGGGGCTTACTCAAAAGCAGATAGCTGATCGCTTGCGTTTACGTATCTCTATTATTGAAGGTATTGAAGAGAATAATTTTGAATCAGGGCAAGTCGCTACTTTTATTCGAGGTTACTTACGCTCTTACGCAAGAGCCGTCAATATCGATGAATCCGTTGTTTTATCTGCGCTAGCGGATTGTGGTGAAGCTCAACATCAAGAGCAACAAATGATGAGCTTCTCAGGGAAAACGAAAAGAGAACGCCATGATAGCCGCGTTATGATGGTGACATGGGGCATATTGGCCATCATTATCGCTATCTCCTCAATTTGGTGGTGGCAGAATCAACTTCAAGATACGCTTATTGTATCAAGCTCTGAAGAACCGGCATCGGAAGCGGTTCAACCATCGTTAGAATTAGGCAATGAAGTTGATGTATCCACTATTGATATCGTTGAGCCTATCGAAACTGAGCTTCCAGCCGTTTTGCCTGAACCGGCAATCCAAGAAGAAATCGAAAACCAGCCTAGTGTCGATGCTGTTAGCAACACCACGCAGGAAGAGCCTAACACCACCTCAATTGCTGAAAACACAGTAATTGCAGACGACGCTAATTTTGAAGAAGTCAATGAAGAGCAGATTCGCCAGATTGATGAAGCGGTGAACTCTAGTGATAACACAACGACTGCGCGTCTTAATCCTATTACTATGTCGTTTAATGCCGATTGTTGGATTCAGGTAAAAGACGCCTCAGGAAAAGTCATTTCTACAGGCATCAAAAAGGCTGGTCAAAGCCTAAACTTCGAGGCTGAAGCGCCACTTAGTGTGATTCTTGGTGCACCAGAAAGTGTTTCAATGACATTTGCGAGTGAACCTGTCGACCTTTCTGGGTATACTTCAGGTAAAGTAGCCAGATTCACCTTACCTTAGAAACTAACTATGCAATACGAATCCCCTATAAAACGTCGTCCATCGACACGAATATACGTCGGTGACGTGCCTATTGGTGATGGTGCTCCCATTGCTGTTCAGTCTATGACGAATACGCGTACCACTGATGTCGCTGCTACGGTTGCTCAAATTCAAGCGCTTGAGCGAGTTGGCGCGGATATCGTTCGCGTCTCTGTGCCGACGATGGATGCAGCAGAAGCCTTCAAGCAGATTAAACAGCAGGTATCTGTTCCTTTAGTCGCGGATATTCATTTCGACTACCGAATCGCACTGAAGGTTGCTGAATACGGAGTCGACTGTCTTAGAATCAATCCGGGTAACATCGGCTCTGAAGCTCGCGTTCGATCGGTTGTGGATTGCGCGAGAGACAAAAACATTCCAATTCGTATTGGGGTTAATGGTGGCTCTTTAGAAAAAGAGATACAGATTAAGTATCGCGAACCAACGCCGGCGGCGTTAGTTGAATCGGCAATGCGACATGTCGATATCTTGGATCGCCTAAACTTTGACAAATTTAAAGTCAGTGTTAAAGCATCTGACGTTTTCTTAGCGGTTGACTCATACCGCCTATTAGCCAAAGAAATTGATCAGCCACTTCATTTGGGGATCACTGAAGCGGGTGGTATGCGAGCTGGAGCGGTTAAATCTTCTGTTGGTTTAGGAATGCTCTTAGCTGAAGGCATTGGTGATACGCTAAGAATCTCATTAGCTGCCGATCCAGTTGAAGAAATCAAAGTCGGTTTTGATATTCTGAAATCTTTGAGAATTCGTTCTCGAGGCATTAATTTTATTGCTTGCCCAAGTTGCTCCCGCCAAGAATTTGATGTGATCAGCACTGTTAACGCATTAGAAGAGCGCCTTGAGGACATTATTACACCGTTAGACGTATCCATTATTGGTTGTGTCGTTAATGGACCTGGCGAAGCTGAAGTCTCGCATTTAGGCCTTGCGGGCAGTAATAAGAAAAGCGCTTTTTATGAAGACGGCAAACGTCAAAAAGAACGATTTGATAATGATGATCTTGTAGCAAAGCTGGAAGCGAAAATACGTGCAAAGGCTTCTCAGGCGGACGAAAAGAATCGTATTGCTATTCATCAGGTCGACACGAAGTAATCGAAATCAAATCGCAACTCATTAATTTACGGTAAGTATTGTGGCAAAACATATTCAAGCAATTCGAGGCATGAACGATTGTCTCCCAACTCAATCACCACTTTGGCAGAAAGTAGAAAGTGCCGTTAAAAGTGTGGTTAGCGCATACGGTTACACCGAAGTACGTATGCCTATCGTTGAAGAGACGAACCTATTTAGCCGCGCAGTTGGTGAAGAGACCGACGTTGTTTCAAAAGAGATGTACACCTTTGATGACCGTAATGGCGATAGCCTAACGCTGCGCCCAGAAGGTACTGCAGGTTGTGTACGTTCATGTATTCAAAACAGTCTTATCAACCGTGATGAACAGCGCCTATGGTACATGGGCCCAATGTTCCGTCACGAGCGTCCTCAAAAAGGTCGCTACCGTCAATTCCACCAATGTGGTGTTGAGGTGTTTGGCCTAGACGGTCCAGATGTAGACGCAGAACTTATCATGATGACCGCACGTTTATGGCGTGAGCTTGGTATCGATAAACACGTTCGCTTAGAGCTGAACTCAATCGGTTCTCAAGAAGATCGCATAAGCTACCGCACTGCGTTAGTGGCTTTCCTAGAGCAACACATTGATGTGCTCGACGAAGACTGCAAGCGTCGTATGCATACTAATCCTCTACGTGTACTTGATACTAAGAACCCTGATGTTCAGGCCATCTTAGGTGACGCCCCTCGACTATCTGAATATCTCGGTGAAGAGTCAAAGCAACATTTCGCGGGTTTATGTGAACTTCTTGATGCTGCAGATATCCAATATACCGTTAATGAGCGCTTAGTTCGTGGGCTCGATTACTACAATCGTACGGTTTTTGAATGGATTACCGAGAGCTTAGGCGCGCAAGGCACAGTTTGTGGCGGCGGCCGTTACGATGGCCTAGTCGAACAGCTAGGTGGTAAACCGACGAATGCAGTTGGCTTTGCAATGGGTCTAGAGCGCCTGGTTCTGATGATGGAAACCTTAGAGTTGACCGATGTTCGTCGCAATGTCGACGTTTACATGGTGACTGCCGGTGAAGGCACCATGATGGCTGGTATGAAGTTGGCCGAGCAGCTACGTGATCAGGTTCCTGGTGTTCGAATTATGAATCACTTTGGTGGTGGTAATTTTAAGAAGCAGTTTAAACGTGCTGATAAAGTCGGCTCGGCTATTGCCCTTGTGCTTGGCGAAAATGAAGTCGCAGATAATACGGTTGTATTAAAAGACCTAGTAGCAGGTACGCAAGATACGTACGCTCAAGTTGATGTGGCCGCCAAATTAGCTGAGCTTATTTAGAAGTAGACTAGGTCTATTACGTAAATCTCAGTGTGTATTGATTTTAGGTGGTGCTCAATAGCGCCACTCATTGAATGAAAGAAGGACAGCAAGTGGAAGTCTACGATAGTGAAGAACAACAAGTTGAAGCCATTAAAGACTGGTGGAAGGAGAACGGTAAATCCGTCATTTTAGGTGCCGTTGTTGGTCTTGGTGGATTATTTGGCTGGCGTTATTACCAAGATTCAGCCATAGAAGCGAAAGAGCAAGCATCAGAAGCTTACACTCAAGCTATGGAAACGTTACAGACGCAAAATGATGCGGGTATCGAGCAAGTTCAAAGCTTTATTGATTCGAATGAAAAATCAGAATATTCCGTGTTGGCCGCTCTGCAATTAGCGAAAGTTCAAGTAGAGGCTAAACAACTCGATGAAGCACTGGCTCAGTTAGAGTGGGCAAAAACGGCAACTAAAGACGAGGCTCTTAAAGCGGTCATTACTTATCGTGTGGCTCGTATTCAAGCTGAACAAGAGAATTACTCTGGTGCATTGGCTGAGCTGACGACTATTACTGATGCTAATTGGTCTGGTCGTATTGCTGAATTGCGCGGTGATATTGAGCTGAGACAAGGTAACAGTGATGCGGCTTTTGCTGCTTATACTGAAGCTCAACAAGCAACCGACGCTAGCCAAACATTGCAGCTAAAGCTTGATGATCTAGCCAAATAAGGGCTCTGATGATGAATAAATTATTGAGTCGCCTATTAGTTTCAACAGTCGTTGTTGGAGCATTGATAGGATGTGCGAGTGAAGAAGACACCATTATTATGGCGCCCGTGCCGTTGGTGGAGAGTGAATTCACTCCAAGTCAGGAGTGGAGCTCATCGATCGGTGATGGTGTTGGGCATTTCTTTTCTAAGCTTGCTCCTGAGTACGCATATGGCAAAGTCTTTATCGCCAGCCGAGATGGCTTAGTTAGAGCGCTTAGTCCAGACACGGGGAAGACGCTGTGGGAAACAGACTTAGAAGAGGATGTTTCAGCTCGTTTATCCGGTGGAGTCGTCGCTTCTTATGGTCAGATCTATATTGGCAGCGAAAATGGACAGGTTATTGCGCTAGATGAAAGTACTGGCGAGTTGGTTTGGCGAGTAGAGGTCGATGGCGAAGTGCTTGCGTCACCGCTTGCGGTCGATAACATGATCATTGTGAATACAAGTCGTGGTGTACTGGCTGCATTAGACCAAGAAAGTGGCACCCAAAAGTGGGCCATCAGCAGCGATGTTCCTAACTTAACACTCCGTGGTGATAGTACGCCAGTATCGATTTCTGGTGGTGTGTTTTGGGGAACGGCGAATGGTCGTTTAGCCGCAGCCATCATAGAGAGTGGTCAGCTTATTTGGCAACAGCCTATTGGAACACCGCAAGGGTCCACAGAAATCGATCGTTTAGTTGATGTGGATTCGTCACCGATTATTGTCGGTAGTACTTTGTTTACTGTCGGTATTAACGGACAACTGACAAGTATTGATCTTCAATCGGGCAGCCCTGTGTGGAAACGAACGTATTCTTCTGCAACCGATATGGCGACAGATGGCAGCCGACTTTACCTAGTGACAGACAAAGATCATCTCGTGGCGGTTGACGCTCGAAGTGGTACTGAGCTTTGGAGTAATAAAGAGCTAGAGTATCGACAGTTGAGTGCTCCAGTGTTGGTTAATAACCGTGTTGTTGTGGGAGACAGTGAAGGTTATCTTCATTGGCTTGATCGTACCAGCGGCGAGTTCGTAGCACAGCAAATGGTGAACGATAGTGGCTTTGCTGTCGGTCCTACAGTCACGCCTGATGGATATGTGATCATCACGCGCAACGGCGATGTAAAGAAACTGACGATCAATAAATAATATCGTGATATAATTCACATTCGGCTCCTCGCTGGTAACAGCTAGGGGCCGTTTTATTGAATAAAATTAAAGAATGTGGTTATAGGTAACCGTATTGCGTTCTAAGTAGGCGAGTTTCGCACACTGATTTAGACGTTTGGCAATCCGTTACCTATAACTACATAGAGAACATATTGTAGAGGTTAATTATGGTACCTGTTGTTGCTCTTGTCGGACGTCCTAATGTAGGTAAATCTACATTGTTTAACCGACTGACACGTACACGTGACGCATTGGTTGCTGACTTTCCAGGTTTGACTCGTGACCGTAAATACGGACATGCAAAAATGGAAGAGCATGACTTCATTGTGATTGATACCGGCGGTATTGATGGCACGGAAGAAGGTGTAGAAACCAAGATGGCAGAGCAGTCGCTTGCGGCGATTGATGAAGCCGATGTTGTATTGTTCATGGTCGATGGCCGTGCAGGTTTGACGCCTTCAGATGAAGCGATAGCGAAACATTTACGTCAGATTGAAAAGCCGTCTATGTTAGTCGTGAACAAAATCGACGGTATTGATGGTGACGCCGCTTGTGCTGATTTTTGGAAGCTTGGCGTTGATGATATGTACCAAATCGCCGCTGCCCATGGTCGTGGTGTTACCGCTCTTATTGAGTTTGCACTGAATCCATTTGCTGAATCTTTAAAGGCTGAGCAGGGTGAAGTTAATGATTTAACTGAATTCGAAGACGCAGAAGAAGATCAGCTAGACCTGACGGAAGAAGAGGCAGAAGCCGAGTACAAGCGTTTACAGGATCAACCGATTAAGCTTGCGATCATTGGCCGTCCAAATGTGGGCAAGTCAACGCTGACCAACCGAATTTTAGGTGAAGAGCGTGTTGTTGTTTATGATATGCCTGGCACCACGCGTGATTCAATCTATATTCCAATGCAGCGTGATGAGCGTGAATATGTATTGATCGATACGGCAGGTGTTCGACGTCGTAAGAATATCAATGAAACCGTTGAAAAGTTCTCTGTTGTTAAAACCTTAAAAGCAATTGAAGACGCTAACGTCGTATTACTATTGATAGATGCACGTGAGAACATTTCAGAGCAAGACCTTAGTCTACTTGGTTTTGCGTTGAATGCGGGTCGCTCAGTGGTTATCGCGGTTAACAAGTGGGACGGTTTGGATAGCGATGTTAAAGAGCACGTGAAGAAAGAGCTAGACCGCCGTTTAGGTTTTGTTGACTTTGCACGTATCCACTTTATCTCTGCGCTACACGGAACAGGCGTTGGGCATCTATTTGAATCTGTTGAAGAGGCCTATAACTCAGCGACTACACGAGTTGGTACGTCAGTACTAACTCGAATCATGAAGATGGCATCGGATGATCACCAACCACCAATGGTACGTGGTCGTCGCGTGAAGATGAAGTATGCGCATGCTGGTGGTTACAATCCGCCAATCATCGTAATTCATGGTAACCAAGTTCGAGAGCTCCCAGCTTCTTACAAACGCTACCTGATGAATTATTATCGTAAGTCATTGGAAATTATGGGTACGCCAATCCGTATTCAATTCCAGAACAGTGAGAACCCGTTTGAGGGTAAGAGCAACAAGATGACAATCTCACAAGAGCGCAAGCGTAAGCGCTTAATGACGATGGTAAAAGGTCGTAATAAGTAATCCAGTGCCCAAGCTTAATGCTTGGGCTTTTTTTAGGTTCATCGCGACTTTCC
>NZ_MCWZ01000273.1 GCF_002877365.1 Vibrio sp. 10N.261.55.A7 | reverse complement strand
CGGTGGAAAGGCGAAAGAAAAAGGCATTAGTCTAACGTTAACGGTTCAAGGTGATTATCAGTTTGTTGCGATGGATGGCGAAGAGCTTCACTCTGAGGAGTCTTTTGACGAGTTGAGCGAAGATGAGCAAGCTGATTTTGGTGACGCTATCGATGATCTTGAAATTGAGCTACGTTCAATGGTTCGTCAATTGACCGAATGGGAAGAAACCTACAGCGAGAAGATCAAAAAACTCAATGACGATGTGACGCTCGATGTCATTACCCATTTTATCAAGCAGCTTAAACTTGATTACAGCAGTTATCCTGTTATTAAGTCTTACCTGACCGAGCTACAAAAAGACATTGTTGAAAATGCCGAAATTTTCTTAGATGAAGCGGTAGAGCAAGGAGAGATAGCAACAGCGTCGTTAGATAAAAAGCTCCCTAGACGTTATAAAGTCAATGTTCTGGTAAGCCGAGATAACGATGATTTTCCGATTGTGGTGGAAGAGAACCCGAACTATCACTCTTTGTTTGGCTACATCGAAACCGCCACATTTAAAGGCACCGTCTTCACCGATTTCTCTTTAATTCGCCCTGGCAGTCTTCACAAAGCGAATGGCGGCGTACTGCTCATGGATGCTCAGAAAGTTCTGGAGCAACCGTATGTGTGGGACGGGTTGAAACGTGCATTAAGAGCAAGGCAGCTAAGCCTAACGTCATTGGAAAAAGAAGTGACGCTCACGGGGGCCGTATCGCTTGATCCAGAGCCTATTCCGTTAGATGTCAAAATCATCCTTTTTGGTGACCATCGAACCTATCAGCTTCTACAACATTACGATCCAGAGTTTACTGAGTTGTTTAGAGTGACGGCTGATTTTGAAGATGAGATGAAGCGAACTGAAGACGCTGAGCTGCATTACTCACGTTTTATTTCCAGTATTATCCATGACAACAACATGCTGCATTGCGATCGTAAAGCGATAGCGAGAATCATTGAGCACAGTTCCCGCTTAGCGGGTGATCAGAATAAGCTTTCATTACACTCGGCAAGCATTGCTAATTTGATCAGGGAGTCTAATTACGTTGCGAGACAGGCGAAAGCCAATATGATTCGAGCCAGTCATGTGGAAGAAGCGCTGTCGAATCAAAAGATGCGAGTCAGCCGGCTGCAAGATGGCGTCATGGAAACCTTCGTTAATGGAACGACACTCATCCACACGCACGGGGAGGCAGTTGGTCAGGTCAACGCGCTTTCTGTATTGAGCACCAGTGATCATATGTTTGGCGCGCCAAATCGAATCACGGCCACCACGTCGTATGGTGATGGTGAAGTGATAGATATAGAGCGAAGCGTAGACCTTGGTGGCAGTATTCACTCAAAAGGTGTGATGATCTTAACGGCGTATTTGTCGTCTGTGTTTGGTAAGACAGCGAAAGTACCATTAACCACGAACATCACCTTTGAGCAATCCTATGGTGGGGTTGATGGAGACAGTGCGAGCATGGCTGAATTTTGCGCCGTTGTTTCTGCGTTCTCTAAACAACCGAACCGTCAGGACATTGCGATTACTGGATCAATGAACCAATTTGGTGAATCTCAACCCATTGGTGGCGTTAATGAGAAGATTGAAGGTTTCTTTGATGTCTGTGAAATCAAAGGTCGCAACAACGATCAAGGCGTGATCATCCCGCGTTCAAATATGCACAATCTAATGTTAAGGCCAGATATTGTAAAAGCCGTCAGTAAAGGTGAGTTTCATATATGGGCGATTGAGCATGTAACCGAAGCTATTGAGATATTTACGGGGAAAGTGGCTGGAACACCAAGTGATGAAGGCAGTTATCCAATCGATACGGTTTACGGAATTGCTCAAGCGAAGCTGAATGCTCTGCGTAAATAGGCTCGTGACTCACTCGCTATATTATTAGCGCTCAATCAAAAGAGTCACCTGACACTTCGCAACTAGGAGGTTAGGTGACTCTTTTAAACTACTATTTACCATTCTATAAGTATAGGAGTTCCAGGGCTAACAACACTAAGAAGCGTATCCATCTCATCATTGGTGATGGCTATACAACCATTCGTCCAGTCAAAGCTTTGAATATATTCGGGTTTGCGTCGATCACCATTTTTGATGCCATGAATCTTAATATTGCCGCCAGGATCAATGCCTTTGTAGTCGGCCCATTCGATATCCGCGCTATTGGGGTAATTAATGTGGATGGATCGATAAAAAGCGGAGTGTTCAATCACGAAGTCGAGTAGATAGACCCCTTCAGGCGTACGTTGATCTCCTTCCCATAGTTTGTGCCCTTTTGGTCTCGCCCCTAATGCAATTCGAAATTCATGAATAACGGCACCTTGTTTGATTAAGTACATTCTGCGTTTTGATTTATCTACGTGTATTCGATCTATTTTGTTACCGGTACTGGCATAGCTCACCTCCGAAGTGAAGAGAAGAGAACAAAAAATAAGAAGTAGGCTGATTAGTAAATTGCAGGGCATTTGTATCCAAAAAGTACTATTGCGTGATTAGATTATAACCAAAATAAATGAGGTAAGTTGCTTACCTTTCAAGTGTGCGACATTGCTGATTTTATTTTGAATCGCAAATTAATTTGAAAGTGCAAATAATTTAGATGAAAACATTGGAAAGAAGATCATATAAATGTTGTTTGTCTCATGAATGTTAAACTCGATTTGTATGTTTTGCGGCTGACTTAACAATGAGGGTGATGTTAGATTGATTGCATAGCGCTAGATAAGGAGTATGAGTTTATATACTAAGAAAAGGCTTAAACTATGTTCCAGAGAGCGCAATTAAAACAGATCTCCTCAGCAAGAAACCACCGCTATCTGGCTCATATTTTGTTTTCGTACCTTGATAACCTTCTTTCCCCGAAAGCAATGACCGTTGTTCAAGAGCCTACTGCAGAAAGTGAAGTTAATGCCCTTTACTCGCACAAAAATGGGCTTGAATTATCTGCCTATCCAAACAGCTTTTGGGCTTGGGCATCACAGTTTGATACGTCTGATAGCTTTCTACCGTTATCAATCAATACCTGTGATTGGGATCCCGTCACACTGATGGGGGGTGAGTCGTATATCTTAATGTTGGATAACCATCCATCATCAAGGACGTATTTGATTGTAGAGGGCGTCGATGGCGCTGAGTTCACACAATTTGATCATCAGAAAAAGTTAGATTGCTTAGTTATCATTGCCTCTCGATGGCAATGTATTAGAGCAGAAAAAGATGCTTCTCATGAGTTCAGGTTGCGTGATATCAAAGAAGCGAAATACATTGATGAACTGGCCCAGCGTGAAATCTTCATCGATAACATGAAGCTTGTTCAAAAGATTGCCATGAATATGTCAGCCCCTGAAACGCTTGATGAGTTGTATAAGTTTGCCGTTGAATCGGTGCGAAATGATCTCGGATTTGATCGAGCGGTGTTCATGCTGTTAGACATGAAGAAGCGATGTTTTAATGGCACATACGGGACAACAGAAAAAGGCGAAACGGTCAGTGAGCATCATACTCAATATGATCTGCACCAACTAGAAGAAGAGTATATTGAAGTGCTCTTTGATGAAGAGCGTTCGGTTGTTCTTATTGAAGATGCGCCACTTTACACGGCAGGAAAGGTTGTTGGTCAAGGCTGGAACGGCATGCTAGTACTGCGTGATGGGTCTGAAACCATTGGTTGGATAGCCATCGATAATTACATCAACCGTATGCCGATAACCCTTTATCAAAAACAAGCACTTGAAGCATTTGGCTCTCACCTTTCTCAGATTTATATTCGCAAGCGCCAAGAACAAAATGTCCGGATGTTGCATGCCAGTATGGTTGAGTTGTCACGCTGCATGAAAACCACAGAGGTGTGTAAATCAGCCGTTGAGTTTGCGATCAACCACCTTGGAATAGATCGACTCGCGGTTTTTCTGACGGACGAAAATTGCACGTACATGCAAGGTACATGGGGAACAGACATCCAAGGGAACATTGTTGATGAGTCTTACTATCACTCAGAGACTCATAATCTCTCTATTGTTGAATTAGCAAAAGGCAGCCCCAACGAAGTTGTGTTTGAAGAGTCTATGCCGATTTACCATGATTTCAATATTGTTGGCTTCGGCTGGACAGCCATGACGATGTTAACCAGTAATAGCGGTGAACCCATTGCGTTCATCGCCGCTGATAATCTACTGAAACGCACGCCACTGACTTCTCAGCTCCGAGAAGTGGTCAGGATGTTTGCGTCTAATCTCACCGAGGTGTTACTGAGAACCCGTGCCCAACAAGCCATACATGAGATCAATGAAAGCCTTGAAGAGCAGGTGAAAAGTCGTACACAGCAACTCGAAGAGGCAAACGAAAAGCTGGATTTACTCACAAAAATGGACCCTCTAACGCGTTTAGGCAATCGGCGAATGCTAGAGCATTTGATGTTAAGTAAATGCGTGAGTGATCGTTGCTCAAAAGTGAAGTATGGCTTGATTTTACTCGATATTGACCATTTTGGTTTGTTCAATAATCACTATGGCCATCTTGAAGGTGATATTGCTTTGATGCGCATTGGAAACATACTAAAGCGCCATACTCAGCTTGATGATGAAGTATTTTGCCGTATCGGTGGAGAAGAGTTCGTTTTGCTTGTCACCAATAAAACTGAGCAAGAGGTAAAGGCAATCGCTGAACACATTCGATCGGATATCGAGAGTGAAAACATCAACCATGCCCCAAGCCCAACTCAAGATAGCCTCACGGTTTCAATTGGCTATGCGGTAAGAGAATTTGACAGTAATCAATTCAATTTTGATGTGCTTTATCGAGATTCCGACACCGCACTTTATCAAGCCAAAGAGAAAGGACGAAATTGCGTGATAGGCGTGATAGATCAACAAACGCCCGCTTAAACATTGCCACTAAATTCGCATCGGTCATAATGCCAGTCCTTCAGAGACTGGCATTTTTGTTGGTTGCAAACGATGTAATACGATAAATCAAACAGGAAAAGTATGGAAACTCAACGACTTATTATTAGACCTTGGAAAGACTCTGACCTACCAGAATTTGAAGCGATGAGCGCAGATCCATTGGTCATGCAATATTTCCCCTCAACGCTCTCTAAGGAAGAAAGCGGTGAGCTTGCTACCCGAATCAATGAGCTCATCGCATTGAACGGCTGGGGTTTTTGGGCGGTTGAGCTAAAATCGACCGCGGAGTTTATTGGGTTTGTTGGCTTACACGGTCAAGATAAAGAGGGCGGGATCCCGAATGCACCCTTTATCGAAATTGGCTGGCGGTTATCATCCAAGCATTGGGGGAAAGGTTACGCAACAGAAGCGGCTAATAAAGTATTAACGTACGCATTTGATGTGCTTGAGCAGCCTTCTGTGTACGCGTTTGCTGCATTAACGAATGAGCCATCTCAAAAAGTGATGAAGAAAATAGGAATGACGAACCTAAGCCAAGATTTTGACCATCCGAAACTGCCAAAAGGACATGAACTGGAGCGTCACTGTTTATACAAGATCTCTCGAAAGGGCTGGGAGTTGCATAAGCAAAAGTAATGAGAGTTCGCAACGTGTAAATGGGATCAATTGAATATATTTGTAGACACGCCCGACTCGATATTTTCGACAAGTTTTCTTTGGATTGAGTCCGTGTTTTCTTTTTTAAAACAGAGATTATCGATATAGTTGCCTCCTCAGTAAAAGGCCAATATTAAGACGATCTCATGGGCAAAAAATACCTTCTCATTACCAGTGATGACTTTGCGATTAGCCATAGTGTGAATCAGGGGATTGTTCAAGGCTTCCAAAGAGGGTTACTTCAAAGCAGTAACTTTATGGCCGCGGCGCCTTGGTTACCTGAAGCGGTGCGACTCACCAAGCAGCATACGCTTCCTATAGGCGTACATTTAACGCTCACCTGTGAATGGACTAACATGAGCTGTGGGCCCATTACCGGCGCACAATCTTTGAGTAATGAACTTGGCTATTTCTACAGCAGTTATGAACAACTGATTAAAACGCTGGACATAGAAGATGCGAAGAAAGAATACCGAGCGCAAATCAACCGTGTCATCAACAGTGGCATTACGCCAACGCACGTTGAAACTCATATGTTGCCAGAACTGCTTTTTGATGGCTCACAAGCGTATCAACCTCTTGCTCATGCCGTAGAAGAAGTCGCGCAGGAATTCGGGTTGATTTATACTTATGCCGTGCAAAACGGGCGCTTAAAGTACTTTGATGACAGCTTTACCATGACTCACATGAACTTTGATGATATCACTCGAAAGTTGTCCGACTATGGTAAGGGTATTTACCATATTATTTGCCATTGTGCGCTAGATAACGAAGAGCAAAGGGCCCTCTCCTTGCCAACAGAATCGGTCTATCGATGGGGAAGTGAGTGTCGTCAAAATGATTTAGATATTGTCACATCAGAGCGGTTTAAAACGTTTCTAGAAGAGAATGGTTTTGAGCTGATTACGATTCAAGAACTGCTTGCTCTGCATCACCTCAATTAAGGCTAGCGTAAATCGGCATGTTTGGATTGGTGAGATTCAGAATGCGCTTTCTCGATGGCTAGGCGAAAAACCTAGCCATTTGATGACTTATTCGTTAATGAACGGGTATTTCACGCCTGCAGCCGCTAAGATTTCATCCATCACTTTCATGTTTCTTATCGTGACTTCTGGGGTCATCTCTTCACTGGTAATGCGACTTTCATTAAGGCATTGATGAACTTCTCTGACTTGATACTCGAACCCATTTTTGTCAAAGGGGATATTGAGGGTCTTACTCGCTGAACCTGTCACTTTGAGTCGGGCTGTTTCCGCTTCCCAAAAATTGGCCTCGACTGTAATGGTGCCTTTGTCACCAATAATCTCAAAAGTATTGGGTAAACTTTCTAGCAAGCTACAGGTGAATTCACTGGTAAGGTTTGGGTAGTGCAACGTAACTTGACACTGCTCATCAACGCCAGTTTGCCCAACAATCACGTTCGACTGGATGCGCTCAGGCGATTGACCAACCAGAAAATCGGTCAGCGCGATGTTGTAAACACCCGTATCCAGCAATGAGCCCCCAGCAAGTTCGATGTTAAATAATCGGTCGTCATTGTTCCGTTCTGCCTTGAAACCAAAAGAGGATTTAAAATGTTGCAGACGGCCAATCTTCCCTTGCTGAACCCACTTTTTGACTTCTATCCAGACTGGTAAGAATCGTGACCATAAGGCTTCCATCAGAAATACATCGTGAGACTTGGCAAGTTCAAATAAATGCTCGCTATGCGCGCTGGTTACGGTTAATGGCTTTTCACACAGGATGGCTTTTTTAGCGAGAATAGCCATTTGACAGATCTCAAAGTGAAATCGGTGTGGCGTCGCTATGTAGACAGCATCAATCTCTGGGTCTTGAATGAGAGATTGATAGTCGGTGTAAACCTTCTCAATCGTATATTCAGAAGCAAATGCATTTGCGCGGCCTTCGTTGCTGCTCGCGACACCTGCGATGACACCATCCGTAATGCTTGTAAATGACTGAGCAAAACGATGAGCGATTCGACCTGGAGCGATGATTCCCCAACGTATCTGATTAGAGTTTGAATCTGCCATAACCTTCCTTTGGTGTGATATATCATTAAATACAACCATTGATGATACAAAATAACGTTTCGATAGACTACGTTGTTTGCTTCTAGATATTCGCACTTTACGCCTAAGCAAAATTGAAAGACTGTCATGCGTTTAGAAATTGGATATTTGCATAACAACTTATGACGAAGGAGTGATAGCACTTAAAACAATCGACGTTTGAGTCCTGCCTTTTCTAAGATCCGAGTGGAAATTTCCTCAACAGATAAAGAGGAAGTGTTGATATAAGGGATCGCCTCACGTCTGAATAAAGACTCAACGCTTGCTAACTCCAATCGACATTGCTCGGTACTGGCATAATCACTGCCAGACAGTCTGTTTTCCCTGATCTCAGTGAGTCGGTCTGGGTCGATCGTTAAACCGAACAACTTGTGACGATGAATTTCAAATTCCGGTAACAAACGCATCAGCTTGATATCGTCATCGATAAACGGATAGTTGATAACCCTTAAACCGAACTGCATGGCCATATACAAACTGGTGGGGGTTTTACCACTTCTTGATACCCCCAGTAACACGATGTCGGCCTTTTCTATGCCTTTAAGCGTGATGCCATCGTCATGAGCAAGGGTATATTCAATGGCAGCAATACGGTCGAAATAGTTCTCTGAATTCTTTTTTACGCTCCGTGAACGTTGAAGTTTAGGCTTCGGCTCCATGTTGAGGTCAAGCTTCATCTTATCAATGAGCCCACCCAAAACGTCATAGCAAAGCGCTGAACTGGCAAGCAGTTCCTGTCTAATTTCGGGCAGAACGATTGAAAAGAAAACGAGGGGTTTTTCACCTGTGCGAGTAAAGCTATTTTCGATCTCTTTCACTAAATCTGCGACCTTGTCTTCAGTTTCAACGAAAGGGAAGGTCTTCTCATTAGCGGAAAACGAGAACTGACCAAGTAAAACATGGCCCAGCGTCTCACAAGTGATGGCCGTTCCATCAGAAACATAGAATACATCACGACTTTCGGTATTGATCTGCATAATTTGTTTAAATCATCAAATAATTTTGAGTATGATACTGACCATAATAACGATAACAAAACCTGGTATTCAGTTACGTGCCCCACAGCTTTGAAATTTAATTTAAAAAATTTTTCTGCTTCTACGTAATCGTTTGCCTCCCCCTACTTAAAAGCTGCAATGCATTCGGAGAAATTCATGCATAAGAACACCCTCTGGTTTAATCGCCTGTCCATGTCCGACGTAGATAAGGTCGGCGGTAAAAACGCCTCGTTAGGTGAAATGGTTTCTAACCTTTCTAACGCTGGTGTCTCAGTTCCAAACGGATTTGCTACAACATCGTACGCATTTAACCAATTTTTAGACTTTGAAGGACTCGATGAAAGAATTCATCAGTTACTTGATGTACTCAATGTCGAAGATGTTGATGCGCTGCGTAAAACAGGATCACAAATACGTGAATGGGTGTTAAATGCGCCCTTTCCCGCAGACCTTGAACAAGCCATTCGTCAAGACTATATCGAACTCATTGAAGGTAACGAGGAATTGTCGGTTGCCGTTCGTTCATCAGCGACCGCTGAAGACTTACCTGATGCTTCTTTTGCTGGCCAACAAGAAACGTTTTTAAACGTCAAAGGCATTGATGCAGTATTGGAAGCAACGAAACATGTTTATGCGTCATTGTTTAATGACCGCGCTATTTCTTACCGTGTTCACCAAGGGTTTGATCACCGTGGTATCTCGCTTTCTGCGGGTATCCAACGTATGGTTCGCTCTGACAAAGCTTCGTCGGGTGTAATGTTTACGCTCGATACTGAATCGGGTTTTGATCAAGTTGTCTTCATCACTTCCTCTTGGGGGCTAGGTGAAATGGTGGTGCAGGGCGCTGTTAACCCTGACGAATTTTACGTTCACAAGCCATTGCTTGAAGCGGGTCAAACACCGATTGTTAAGAAAACATTCGGCTCTAAACTGATCAAGATGATCTATTCTGACAACCAAGAAATTGGCAAGCAGGTTGATGTCATTGATACCAATGATCAAGAGCGTAACGAGTTCTCTCTCAATGATGAAGAGATCAAAGAGCTCGCCAAACAAGCGATGATCATCGAGAAGCACTATGAACGTCCAATGGACATTGAATGGGCGAAAGATGGCATCGATGGAAAACTGTATATTGTACAAGCGCGCCCAGAAACCGTTTGCTCTCAAACTGAGCAAAACGTTATTGAGCGTTACGAGCTAAACAATAAAGCGGATGTTTTGATTGAAGGCCGTGCCATCGGGCAACGTATCGGCAGTGGTCAGGTAAGGCTAGTCGACTCTCTTGATCAAATGTCATTGGTTCAAGACGGAGACGTTCTGGTGACCGACATGACAGACCCAGACTGGGAGCCTGTCATGAAGAAGGCATCGGCTATCGTGACTAACCGAGGTGGGCGTACGTGCCATGCGGCAATTATTGCTCGCGAGCTGGGTATTCCAGCCATCGTCGGTTGTGGTAATGCTACCGATGAATTAACAACGGGTGACCTAGTCACGATATCGTGTGCGGAAGGTGAAACTGGCTACGTTTATCGTGGTGAACTCGACTTTGAAGTGAAGCGTTCTGCGGTAGACGAACTGCCGTTATTGCCTACTAAGGTCATGATGAATGTGGGCAACCCAGACAGAGCCTTCGATTTTGCACAATTACCCAATGAAGGTGTTGGTCTAGCTCGCCTAGAATTTATCATCAATAAGATGATCGGAATTCACCCTAAAGCGCTGCTTAACTTTGACGTTCAAAGTGACGACGTTAAGGCTGAAATTACCCAGCGTATTCGCGGTTACAAAGATCCCATTGATTTTTACGTCAGCAAGTTGACTGAAGGGATTGCAACCATTGCTGCTGCATTCTGGCCTAAGCGCGTGATTGTTCGAATGTCTGACTTTAAGTCGAACGAGTACAGTAACCTAGTGGGCGGTCGAAACTTTGAACCACACGAAGAGAACCCCATGCTGGGTTTCCGTGGCGCGTCTCGCTACATTTCACCAGTGTTTGAAGACTGCTTTGAATTAGAAACTCAGGCCATCAAACGCGTCCGTAATGAGATTGGGCTAAAGAACGTTGAAATCATGATTCCATTCGTACGGACACCGAGTGAAGCGGCTTCTGTCATTGATTTGCTTGCGAAGTTTGAACTTCGTCGTGGCGATCAAGGCTTAAAAGTCATCATGATGTGTGAGTTGCCGTCAAACGCGATTCTTGCTGAAGAGTTTCTGAAGTACTTTGACGGATTCTCAATTGGGTCGAATGACATGACGCAACTGACGCTGGGATTAGACCGAGATTCAGGCGATGTCGCACATCTCTTTGATGAACGTAACCCCGCAGTGAAAGCGATGCTTAAGATGTCTATCGATGCGGCGACGAAAGCAGGTAAATACGTGGGTATATGTGGGCAAGGACCATCCGATCATGATGATTTAGCCGAGTGGTTGATGGAGCAGGGGATCAGTTCCGTTTCATTGAACCCAGATACTGTGATTGATACCTGGTTGAAATTGGGCAAAGTGAATAGTCAATAGTTAAAAGCTTCTTCACTCCCTTAGAAAGCACCCGACTGGGTGCTTTTTTGTGCATTGAGGTTTGGGTCAAGCAACATTTGAAGCCTTTGATATTCGCTTTATCTCAATGTTTTTGTATGCGGTCACTATCGATTGATATTCAGCGCTGTTACCTTTTGCGATTCGCTGATAATGGGCAATTGTCTTGTCTAAATACGCTTTGGCGGTACTAAATGCATCTTTGTTTTTAGGTTTCCAGATATCAATGCCAGTTAAAGAGACGGGTTGGCCCATTCTTCCATTATTTGCATCAAGAGAAACGAACAGAATTTCGTAGTAACGGCTGTTTTCTTCCATCAATACTTCTTCGTTTAAGAGAAAGCCTTGCGCATTCAAGTAGCGCCTTACTTGATATTGGTGGTAGACCGGGCACAACAGGAAGTCGAATGAACGATCAGGGTTACGCTCTAGAATAGATTGCATGAGGTTGATCATTAGATCACCGCCAACGCCTGCAATGATAATAAGATGACGACCTTTATGTTGATTCAGTGGAATCGTGGCAACGTCAATGCAATGGACGCTCCAGGGCGTGTCACTATTGACGAAGAAGCGCTGTAGATTCGATTCAACCTCAGACATTAATTTGGGGACTATATCGACGAAATGGATATGACGTCCCGCACCTCGAGACAATAAGTGTGCGCCAAGGTAGCCATGGTCACAGCAGCAGTCCCATATATGGTCGTAACCTGTCTCAACGAGCCCATCAATTTTTTTAAGTCTTTTACTGAGTTTCACGTGTATTACCTGAGTTAAGCAAGCGGTCATTGTAGTTCTTAACGTGTGTGATCAACAGAAAAACAAATGGCATTATAAAGTGGACATTAAATCAAGTAAATCTAATCCAAATTGGAAAAATGTGAACAAATAAAAATAAATTCCAGAAGGGTAATTGTGCATTTTTTGTTAACTGGGTCTAGTGATTAGACTGCTTGTGAATTAAAATTCACTAATATTGACAGTTTACCTATTTATTAAGACTATATTGAATAGCCTCTAATTTCAGTTGTTAACGGTCTGTTTCATTAGTTTAAGTTATCCGAAATGCAAGAAAATGTCATTATAATTGGTGACCACTAGAGACTATATTTAGCGCAACGAAACGAATTATTCCAAATTTTAGAGAGGCTACTATGTCACAAGTTATGCATTTAGACACAATCGCTGCACCAACCTCTATGGATAAGAAAACCTACTCGGTTAGTTTCAAAGGATTGATTGCACACTTATTAGATATTCTATTCGTAGATAACAGCCAGCCAAGCACTTACTACTCGTCTGATTTATCAAGTCACATGCAAAAAGACTTGGGTTTAATGCGCTAAGCATCTAATAAAGACCAAATACAAAAACGCAGCCTTCGAGCTGCGTTTTTTTGTATCCAACGATGGAGTATCTGTTCTGGTTTACTCGCGATTGAGTTTATCCATAAACACGTTGAAATCGTTCACACTTAACGATTTTGAATAGTACCAACCTTGAACAGAGATAGAGGGTTCTTTTGGAATGTGCTCTAAATGTTCGATGGTTTCAACACCCTCCACAACGACCTCTAGCTCAAGTAATTTTGCAATATTGAGCAAGCTTTCAAACACCTTTTTCCCTCTTTCGTTTGATAACGCTAAAACAAAACTTCGGTCTATTTTTATGGCAGAGATATCAAAACGATTAAGATAGCTGAAAGACGAAAAACCTGTGCCGAAATCGTCGATATAGATAGGTATTCCCAGTTTGTAAAGCTCATTGAGAGACTTGGAAAGTTCTTGTTCGTCTTCCAGTAAGGATTGTTCCGTAATCTCGATATGAATCAGTGAAGAGACTGGCTCTACGAGTTGAATGATTTGTTCAATGATTTTTCGGTCGACGAGTGTCTTCGAACCAATGTTGACACTGATTGGTATATCAATTCCGACTTTACGCCATTCGATGATATCTCGAACCGCTCGCTTAAAGACCCATAAATCAAGGTCTTGGGTTAATCCTGCATCGTCTAGCCAGGGCAAGAAGGTATAAGGCGCTTGTAGATTTCCATCATTGTCGATAGCCCGAACTAGCGCTTCTGCCCCGACAACTTTCCCTGTTGTTGTCGAAATTTGTGGTTGGTATTCCAAGCAAAATTCATTGTGGCTAATTCGTTCAACATGCTGCTCAAGGCTCTCAAGGTGGTTGGCTTTCGATTGCACGATTTGAACGATGTCTTCGCTTTCGAGCTTCGCTGACTCACGTAATCTTTGGTAGGTTGTGTCTAATGAGTGGAACGTAATTGTCCCTGAGTCATGTTGTTTGTTCATGGAGAGAACGGCAGGAATGTAGATAAGTGAACCGATAAAAATGTTAACCAACTGCAAGATCACTGCGTTTATTTCACCATTCGTTGCTATCCATGCGTTGATGAATACCGGGCTATTAAACGGCACAGGAAAACTGGGTGTGCTTACGTAACCGAACTCAACCGCGGTTAACCCTACCAATACATTCACCAAGGGAACAATTAAAAACGGTAAGAAAAGCCTTGGATTAAAGATAATGGGCAGACCAAATAATAGTATCTCATTGACATTAAAGAGCCCTATTGGAATGCTGGCGAGCGCTAGGTATCGTGCCGCTTTTTGTTTCGATAACGCGAGCAGAGCAACAATCAAAGATAGCGTCGCGCCACTGCCACCAATAAACACAAAAACGCCCATAAAGGGCAAATTCATAACGTAGGGGCTGTCACCCCCAGCAAGGTTTGTCGAGTAATTGAGCTGACTGGCCTCTTGCAACATATCGACGAGAGGAAGAAGCGCGTAATAACCATGGATCCCAACGAACCATAGAGCGGAATTCAAAGCCGCGAAAGCAAAACCAAACTCATAGGGCGCATTGGCATAGTCGAGCGACAAGCCGTCAATCACGTTGATATAGCTTAAACAGACAAAAAGCCAGTGAGTGATGATGAAGACCAGCATAATTGTGATGACACTGGGTAACACAAGATTGAGCGACTCTTTAACGATTCGACCGCCTACGTCTGTTCTGACCAGTTTGAGCGAGCGAAATCGCGTCAGGTAGGTGAGAATCGGTACCGAATAGAGCGGTGTCAGAATAGATAAAACGATGTGGTAAGTTGCACTTGAGCCTTGTGGCAGCAACAGCTCTTGAATACTGATTAAGTACACGAGTGACAGCAATATGACAGGAGGTCGTGCAATTTTCCATTGCATAGCAAGAGTGTAAGACAGAGCTGAAGTGAGTAAAAAAGGGAAGAACTCAACGACAATCTTGTTGATTAGGTAGAGGTGTTCAATAAAAGGATTGCGATCATGGGTGATAAACTCGCCAAGCGACGCGAAAAAGAGTGAAAATGATGAGATCATCAAACATGGAATGAGCCAAATCATTCCTTGTCGCAGTGCCTGAAGAGACAGCTTTAAGTGTTTACGTAAAGAGCTAAAAGCGAGTGAACAGTAGACGTGAATTTGAGTGTCAGTCATTAACATTATAGAGCACCTTGCCATTACTCTACTAATAGTAGGATGCTTGAGCGTAAACTGTTAATGATTTTATTAATAAAGGGTGATTAGCTTAATGATAGGCTGTTGAATTGATGTGTAAATAATCGCCACTATTCCTTTAGCAGCGATGTCATATGCTGGGCAAGTTAGCGACGTAATGAACGCGTTTTCAACTCAAAAATTAGTTTTTCTGCACTCACTTCAAACTTGAAACGAACAACCACTTGCTTTGATGCCTCGGTGATTTCTGATACTTCGAATTCAACGTTTTCACACACTTCTTTTGCCAGTGTTGTGTATTTGTCGAGTTCGATTTTTAGGCTTGTTGCATCACTGCCGTTAATCGTAATTTCAGACACATCGTCGCCCTCAGCGATGACGAATCCAATTTCACCAGCGACACCACAAGCTTCGCATACTTCATTATCAAACTTTTCGGTACTCATTACATATTCCCCTAAATAAAGTCAGGACATATTACCGTTCAATTTGATCTCTATCCACAAAAAAACACACGGTTCTGCCATAAGTAATGGAATGCTATACTGTACAGAGTGAGAGTGGAATTAAAGCATCGCCTCGAGAATCCGATCCCCAATGCTGCAGGGGAGGCTGCATTAATGTGATCATGGTCGAATTTATGCGCAACGGAATAGAAAAGTACATCTGAACTTTTATCCGCGAGTTGTCTATTCAGGCGATATGTAACATTATTTCGCTCAATATTATTCAGGCAAATAATCACCAGTGTTATCAATTGATTTTTTCTGGGTAGGCGGGGATGTTTAAAGTCCATGGTTTGACATAGTAAAGCACCGAAAAGGAAGGCGATTACTAGGGTTATTTGCCACTCGATTTGAGTGAAGCAGTTAATAGAGAGAAGAGTTACGACATGCCAAAGCGTAGTAAAGAAGATACTGAGATTACCATTCAAACCATTATGGATGCGGTTGTGGACCAGCTTTTACAGCTTGGCTACGACAAGATGTCATACACGACGTTAAGCCAGCAAACAGGTGTATCACGTACCGGTATCAGTCACCACTTCCCAAAAAAGACTGACTTTACAGCGGCGTTAGATGGGCGTATTTTCACGCTTTTTGTTGAGCATTTAGAGATAAATGGTGACTTAAGCACTTTTTCTGAAAGCTGGATTAAGGCACTCGAGAATAAAGAATTTTTGGCAATATTACGTCTATTGTTTCACCATATCGTTACAGCAGAACGCGCTCATGAATTTGCTCAGCATGGTATTGAACGATTGTACAAATTGGCGGACACTCAATTTGGCGAAGGCAGTGAGCGAGAAGTGGAATGGTTAATCGGCAAATCACTCATTCAGATGACTAAGCCATAAATTGAGTCTGTTTCTGGCGAGATGTTAGCCAGTCGTTCAATTGATGACATACAGCATGAGATCTTATACACCCTCAAACGAGGGTGTTTTTTTGTCTGTATAGAACGTAAAAAAACGAATTATTTCACCTAAATAAACTAGGGTAATTAGCTTATTAATCTACAGTAATATCAATTATAAAGGATAATTTTTGCGATTGAGAACGCCATACAGTCACTTTCTGTTACACTCTAATGAAACCATTACTAATAAATATAGGTGAACGCATGACATATCCCGTTCTCATCTGTGACGATTCTGCATTGGCGCGCAAACAGATGGCTCGTTCTCTTCCTGCATCACTTAATGCTGACATTACTTTTGCCGTTCATGGCCTCGATGCGCTAGAAAAGTTAGAACAAAAAAAATTCGAATTAATGTTCCTTGATCTCACCATGCCAGAATTGGATGGCTTTGGAACGTTGGAAGAAATACAAAAACGCGGCTACGATCTACCCGTCGTTGTTGTATCGGGTGATATTCAACCGAAAGCCAAAGAAAGAGTCATGGCTTTTGGTGCGAAAAGTTTTATTCAAAAACCCATCGATAAAAAGCTTCTTAATGACGTATTAAAATCTCTGGTTAGCCCAAGAAGCCAACCGCAAATCATAACGCCAGTCTCTGTCGATCTGCCCATATTACGCCGACGAGATATCTATATGGAGGTCGCCAACGTATCGATTGGTCGTGCGGCGGATGCGTTAGCGCGTCATTTTGATGTATTTGTACACCTACCATTACCTAACGTAAACATCCTAGAAGTCAGTGAGCTGCATATGGCTCTTAGAGACCTTGCTGACAATGACCAAGTGTCTGGTGTTTGCCAAGGCTTTAGTGGAGAGGGGATCGCGGGTGAGGCGCTCGTCTTATTGAGTGATTCGAGTGTCACTGACCTTAAGAAGTTAATGAAAGTACCCGCTGAAAGTGAAGAACTTGAAGAGCTGGAACTGTTGATGGATGTATCGAATATTCTGGTGGGTTCCTTTTTAAATGGATTGGGAGAGCAGTCTGAAGTGAGGTTCTTCCAAAGCTCACCTGTTCTGCTTGGCCAACATATATCAATAGATTCAGTGATAAAATCAACCAGTGGGT
Source organism: Vibrio sp. 10N.261.55.A7 (assembly GCF_002877365.1). GTDB lineage: Bacteria > Pseudomonadota > Gammaproteobacteria > Enterobacterales > Vibrionaceae > Vibrio. Next base: position 13,998 of record NZ_MCWZ01000273.1, on the reverse strand, counting down.
CATTCACAAAAACCATGACATTCGAGGTGAGCTATAACATTGACGGCACTTCTATTCGTTGTGACCTATTGTTTATGTTTGTCGATGAATCTTTGCCGTTGCTTGATAACAAGCTCGCTTACTTAATGGAGGACTTTTAATGTTAGATCTTCCTGCAGAATTTGAACAATTCCATTGGATGGTGGACATGGTACAAAATGTTGATATGGGCTTAATCGTTATCGACAGAGAGTACAACATTCAAGTGTGGAATGGTTTTATGACTCACCATAGTGGCAAACAAGCGCACGATGCGATTGGAAAGTCTCTATTTGAGGTGTTTCCCGAGATACCGAAAGACTGGTTTAGCCTTAAAACGAAGCCAGTGTATGACTTAGGTTGCCGTAGCTTTATTACCTGGCAACAACGACCATATCTCTTTCATTGTCGTAATGTGAGGCCTATTACGCAACAAGCGGAATTCATGTATCAGAATGTCACGCTTAACCCAATGAGAACGCCTACAGGGCAGGTGAAGTCGATCTTTCTCTCGATTCAAGATGCGACAGCAGAAGCTTTAGTCTCTGTTCAATCCAAACAGACAGAGAACAATTAGGCAACCGGATAGCCATCGTCAGCGGTAATGGTAACTGCAACGTTAATTTGACGGCTAACTGTCGATTTATTGACTGTTTGATGGCGGCTAGTTGGGCCGTTAACGTCATGAAATGTTCAATAGCGTAGTAATCGGCCAATTATGCTGCATTTGCAGAGCGAGTAACCGTCATTATTGGTTCGTTTAAGCTAGGCATAGATGGGTTTTGATTATCGTTAGACTCTCGTCAGAGTTTGAAGCTGGCTCCGACCAAAAAAGAAGAATTCGAGTAGTCACCTTCTAGTTCCTGGTGGATATATTCAATATTTACATCAAGGTTTGGCTGCATGAAAGTATTAATTTTCATCCCTACGCCATAGTAGGGGTGAGTGCCTGAAGACTGTATTGGTGAGTTTGGGTTACTCGTTAAATTTGTTTCTTCTAACGTCGTGTAACTGACACCACTTTTCGCATACACAAAGCCGAGATTTTTTATTGGGTGTTGTATATGTGCCCCACCAAAGAAGCCTTGGTAACTAAGATCAATGCGATCAAGGTTTTCGTTAGAGTATTGCGGTGATTCGGACACAATATTGGTGTGCCCCATATCTAGGCCTACGTACGGCGAAAGAAAGTAACTATAGCCAATGTTAGTCACCCAAGCATTCTCGCTTCCTAGTTCACCAGTAATAGTCGAATAGCCCGTATCGGCGAAGACTTGATGGGATTTAGTATCGGCACCAACGACAATGGGAGAAATGAACAAAAAGCTGATTGTAATTAGCTTGAATAGAAATTCCGTGATTTTCATTCTCTTCTCCCTGCTACTGTCCATTTCATTTCGGTGTTTAATTGAAATCTGCCTGTATATTGCCAGTGTGAATATAAGCAATTACCGATCCAGTTTTAAGAAGAGAAATAAAAGAGCGTTAACTATGCGATCGAGCGTTATTTACCCAGTCTGTTGAGTGGGCTAACAATAATTCCAGTGGGTAAAATGGTGATTTATATCACGAAATTGAATGGGGTGATGGGCAATGGGCGTCAAGGTGGAAACAATCCGCAAAACTAGCGTTTGGTTAGAAGTGCCAATGCAAGTAGTAAGATATTGATTAATAAAAGCTAATCTCGGAAATGAGATTTGGGCGACAACGTTTGCTTTCTATAGGTGCTTTCCTACATAAGGTAACATAAAAATTTTCCATTTATCAGACTTGCATGAAAAAAATCACGACCTATAATGCTGAAAACCGGAGCGTCTGCCAACGCTCCGGTTTTTTTGTGTCCGAAGAAAGGTAAATCGTCTGCCAACGACTTATCAACGCACTATGCTTATGATGAATGTGACAAGTCTCATGAGCGTGATGCCCACTGGAACATGTACTACTAAATCAAGGAATTTACACAATGCGTATCGAACAAGAACTTAAGTTAGGCTTTAAAGATGTACTGTTTCGCCCGAAGCGTTCAACACTAAAAAGTCGTTCTCAAGTAAATTTAACCCGCGATTTTACATTCAAGCACAGTGGTCGTCAATGGTCTGGTACTCCTGTTATTGCCGCTAACATGGATTCAGTTGGTAGCTTTGAAATGGCAACCGAGCTTGCGAAGCACGGTGTGATGACAGCAATGCACAAACACTACACGGTTGAGCAGTGGGCTGACTTTGTAAAAGGTGCAGATAAAGAGACTCTAAACAAAGTATTTGTATCAACAGGTACGTCTGATCGCGAATTCGAAAAAACAAAAGAGATCTTAGCGTTAAGTGAAGACCTAGAGTTTATTTGTATTGATATAGCAAACGGTTACTCTGAGCACCTAGTAGAATACGTAGAGCGTGTACGTGCTGAGTTCCCTACTAAAACGATCTCTGCAGGTAACGTGGTTACTGGCGACATGTGTGAAGAGCTAATCCTAGCGGGTGCAGACATCGTGAAAGTGGGCATCGGCCCTGGTTCTGTATGTACGACACGCGTTAAAACAGGTGTTGGTTACCCGCAACTTTCAGCAATCATCGAATGTGCAGATGCAGCACACGGCCTTGGCGGTATGATCATCGGTGACGGCGGTTGTGCTTGTGCTGGAGACGTAGCTAAAGCATTTGGTGGCGGCGCAGACTTCGTTATGCTTGGCGGCATGCTAGCAGGTCACGAACAGTCTGGCGGCGAAGTGATTGAAAAAGACGGTAAGACATTCATGAAATTCTACGGCATGTCTTCTCAGTCGGCTATGTCTAAGCACTCTGGTGGTGTTGCACAATACCGCGCAGCTGAAGGAAAAACCGTACTGTTACCATTCCGTGGTGATGTGAACGACACTATCAATGACATCCTTGGTGGCGTACGCTCAACGTGTACATACGTAGGCGCAGCAAAGCTTAAAGAGCTAACGAAGCGTACCACGTTCATCCGTGTGCAAGAGCAAGAGAACAACGTTTTCGGTAAAGAGTAAAACTGAAATAGTTTCGTTATTTTGAATATTAAGGGTCGCTTGTAGCGACTCTTTTTTTGTCTGAAAATCGGTAAGTGGCGACAAAGTGGCGATACCCATTCAAAAATGTTTCTGATACGAGATACGAGTATAGAAGAAAGATTTGGGGTGATGTAATATTTATTAAATTGACGTATGAGTAAATTACTGTATTTAAAGGGTTTGTCTGTGTATTGTGAACGAGTAAATATGGCCCACCGTATTCAACTTCGTTTATCAGGTAAAATACCGCCATTAAACGAGATAGGGGCAATCCCACTCCGCAAAGGACCACTATTAAATGAACCCGCATTCATTGCCGAAAAAGAAAGAATTAGGCGCCTATTATACCCCTTCAGAGCTAAGCCAGATTCTTGTTGATTGGGCAATAACGAAACCAGAAGAAGCGATTTTGGAACCGAGTTTCGGAGGTTGTGGCTTTTTTGACAGCTGCATCAAGCGCTTAAAAGTTTTAGGATGCAGCTCACCAGATAAACAACTCTATGGGGTTGATATAGACCCTCACGCTTTTGACATTCTCAGTAAGAAGTTTGATAAGCATGTGCTACTCGAGAAACGTTTTTTGCAGAGTGACTTTATTCAAGTAAGTCCTAATCAGTTTCTCGTTTCTGAGTTTGATGTAGTTCTAGGAAACCCTCCATACGTATCCATGCACAACATGACAGAAACTCAGCGAAAGTCATGTGAAAAAATCTTGCGCGATTCATCTTTTTCAGGCGATACGATGGGGCGTAATACGAGTTTATGGGCATTTTTCATACTTCATAGTCTTTCTTTCCTAAAAGACGGGGGGCGGGGGGCATGGGTTTTACCAAGTAGTTTGTTACATGCTGATTATGCAAAAAAACTAATAGAGATACATAAGAAGCATTTTAAAAAAGTAAAACTTATTAAGCTGGCGGAAAGGTTATTCAGAAGTGAAGGTGTGAGAGAAACATCTATAGTACTAATGGCTGAAGGTTTTAGTTCAGAAGTTATAGATAATGGCGTAGTGTCTGTTGACTACGTAGACACACTAGATGAACTGAAACACACCATTGAAAACGATGACACAACAGCGCTGTTTGATTTTGATAACTATAAATTCGAGTTATTGAGTGATGCTATTAAAACTGCTTTTGTGTCCTTATCTTCTCAAAGCTACGCATACCCACTCCGCCATTTTGTCGATGTTAAAATAGGCATGGTTACGGGTGCGAATAACTACTTCATTGTTGATAAGAAAACAGTAGAGGAACATAACCTACCAGACGAATGCCTTAGACCAGTAGTTGGAAGGTTCCCTTCATTTATTGGCATCGAGCATTCACACTCTAGACAAAAAATGATTCAAGAAGAAGGCATAAGAGCCTACTTAGTTCATGCAACGCCTGAACAAATGCAAGCAAAGAACAGTACAGTGGAACAGTACTTGTCGCAGATTACTCCTGAAGAGCTAGCGAAGAACCGCACATTTAAGAAACGACCATATTGGTTTGCACCAGATGACAATATAATCTCTGATGGTTTCATGTCTTACATGAGCCACCTTGGGCCAAGAATAGTGATTAACCAGGGAAAGATAAATTGCACCAACTCAATACATAAAATATTCTTTCACGATAAAAATACAAGTGCTGACAAGAAGTTAGCGATAGCTGTTTCCATGCTTTCAACATTTTCACAGTTATCGGCAGAGATAGAAGGCCGCGCATATAGTACGGGTGTGTTGAAAATAGAACCTAGCGCAGGAAGAAGAATAGAGATTCTGTTTTCAGACTCATGCATTGCAGATTTGAAAGCAGCAGTACCAAGTATTGAAGAAAGCATTAAGATGAATGAAATGGATCAAGTTACAGAAATTGTCGATGACGTTCTTATAAAAAATGAACTCATTTCAAAAGAGAAATGCAATTTATTGGCTAGGGGCGTTCATTTTTTGAGAAAGGAACGTTACAAAGGAGTAAGAAATTATAATGAGGCCTGAACTCGTTCTTAAATAGAAATTCCTAGAATAAATTTCTGGTAACAGTGAGGGAATAGTTCATGTCCTATAGCGACCACTTTCTAATGAAATTGCTAAGCATGATCAGAATTAAGTACGCAACAAGCCCATCACTAACAAAATAGTAGGCGATGCTAGTTTACTAGGCTCTTGCTATACGCTTTAACAAAATCGAAGAAGATCACTTTAATCGGACTCTGAACGGGATTGAATGTAATCAATTCTGTACTGATGGGGTCGAGATTATCGTTGATATCGATGATCTTCACGCCTTTACGATAATAATTCGTTACCGTTCCTGCGTGTAAGCTGATCCCAAACCCTGAACTCACTAAGCCTAAAATAGCCTCTGTATCGTAAGCTTCTTCTACGATGTTGGGCATAAATCCTGCGTTACGACAAACCCTTTGAATGATCTTAAAAAAGTGCGTCCAGTTATTGGTATTCCCCAAGATAAAGGATTCGTTCTTTAGCTCTATCAGGTCTATCGACTCTTTGTGCGACAGTCGGTGAGAGTTAGGGACAATCGCGACTAATGGATCTTGTTGGAAAGGAAACGATGTAACCCCTTTATAAATCAAGGGGCCAGTAATGAAGCCAAAATCCAAACGTTCTTTTTCTAGAGACTCTATTTGATCAGCCGAAAATTGATGAATAAGTTCTAGTCGAATTAAAGGGTAACAATCTTTAAACGCCTTCAATAGTTGAGGTAATTGACCTGTAATTGCAAAATTTGTATAGCCAATTCTTAATGAACCTTCTTCTCCAATTTTTACGCGCATTGCTCTTTTTTCTGCGTCTATTAACGATAGAAACGCTTGGTATGCTCCTGCATGAAATGCCTTCCCCGCGTCGGTTAACTCTACGAGGCGAGTGGTTCGAATAAAGAGAACTATTCCTAGGTTAGATTCGAGTTTCTGTAATGATCGAGAGAGCGCTGGCTGAGCAATATTGAGCTTCTCTGCGGCTCTTCGAAAATTCAATTCCTCAGCTAATGCAAAGAAGTGTTTCAGATGCCGGATTTCATAATTCAAACTCATACTCATTCCTAAAAGGTATCAAGATATATCTGTTTGATGCTTTACGTGAATCTATCAAATTATTAACATTCTTGAAACATTTAATTAAAGATCGAGTGATTAATGAACTATGTACTAGTCGCAGCAGATATTTTTTCTTTGGCCGAACAGGGTGAATTATGGGGAGGTCATTTGATACCTGAGCACTTTGCGAACCGTGAGTTGTCTTTCCCTACAATTGCTCCACATAACAAATCTGTAATTGGTGCAATTGAATCTGGTAGTCCAGACATCGTTAACCTAGCCGTGAGGGCAGCTCGTGAGAGTTTCAATAAAGGCGAGTGGTCTAATTTGAACCCGGCTGAGCGTAAAGATGTGATGTACAAGTGGGTTGCACTGCTTGAAAAACATGCTGAAGAACTGGCAGCACTGGATTGTGTTGAAGCCGGCAAACCCATCTCTGAGTGTCTTGAGACTGATATCCCAGAAACGATTGCACTCATTAAGTGGTATGCCGAAGCGGTGGATAAGCAGTTCGGTAAAGTCTCACCAACCAATGGTGATGCGATGGGACTCATTGTAAAGGAGCCGATTGGTGTTGTGGGGGCTGTATTGCCTTGGAACTTTCCTGCGCTGATGTTCGCATTTAAAGCAGGCCCTGCACTGGCAACGGGTAACTCTGTGATTGTAAAACCTGCAGAGCAAACGTCACTGAGTACTTATCGCATGGTTGAGCTAGCTCACCAGGCTGGGATTCCTGAGTCGGTGCTAATCATGGTCACCGGTCACGGCGAAGATACAGGTCGACCTTTAGGCCTACACAATGACATCGATATGATCTCGTTCACCGGTTCAACGGAAGTTGGTCGTAAATTCTTAGAGTATTCTGCGCAGAGTAACCTAAAAGAGATCGTTCTTGAGTGTGGTGGTAAATCACCTCAAATCGTTTTCTCAGATATCCCAGACATGGATGCGTTCATCGACGACATGCTAAACGCCGCATTTTGGAACATGGGTGAAAATTGCAGCTGTGGTTCTCGTTTGATTGTTGAGCGCACTATTCGCGACCAAATCATTGAAAAAATGATCACGAGAATGCGTGACTGGAAGATGGGCGATCCGACAAAAGCGGACACCATAGTCGGCCCACTGATTGAGCAGAAACACTTCGATAAAGTGAAAAGTTACCTAGATAAGGCAAAAAGTGAAGGCGCTCAATTGGTGTACGGTGGCACTGCTTCTGATGAGGTAGGTTTGTTTGTCGAGCCGACCATCTTTAGCGATGTGACTGCAGATATGAGCATTTTCAAAGAAGAAATCTTTGGTCCAATCTTAGTCGTTACGGCATTTGATACTGAAGAAGAAGCTCTCAAACTCGCCAATGACACCGACTATGGATTAGCGGCTTCGATTTACACCTCTGATGTGTACCGAGCTCAACGTGCAGCGGCGGCGGTAAATGCAGGCACTATCTCGATTAATGGCTTTTCTGAAGGCGATATCAGTACCCCCTTCGGTGGCTTCAAACAATCCGGGTTTGGCGGAAAAGATAATGGCGTTGAAGCATTCGATCAATATCAGCAGACGAAAACTATCTGGTACGTAAATAAGCATAATAACTGATTAATATAGTGATTTTCGGCGATTTTAGAAACATATGTCGGTAATAAATGAAAAGGGTGATTTTATGATTAGACCATTTAAGGTTAACCTGAGTGATGATGTTTTGTTCAATATTAGAAAAAGTGTTGCCGAGTATCAGTGGGGTTATATGCCTGACGACGGTGGTTGGGATTACGGGACGAATATCAAATATCTTAAGGAGCTGTGCGACTATTGGGTGCACGAATTTGATTGGCGTGAACAAGAGCGAAAAATGAATAAGTTCTCCCAATTTACGGCTTCAGTTGACGGGATGAATATTCACTATATTCATATCCGTGGTAGCTCTGCAAAGCCTCGTCCTTTGCTTATCAGCCACGGTTGGCCCGGTTCTGTTGCAGAGTTTCTTGATTTGCTTGAACCTCTTGCATTCCCAGAGTTGTATGGTGGTAAATCAGAAGATGCGTTTGATCTTATTGTGCCTTCGCTGCCTGGTTTTGGTTTTTCTGACCGTCCCAAAAGGCCTATGGGGCCAAGAGCAATGGCTAAGGTACTTAACAGTTTAATGACCGATGTGCTTGGCTACGATGATTATCTGGCACAAGGTGGGGATTGGGGAAGCGCGATTTGTAGCTGGTTGGGGCATGATTTCGCCGACCACTGTAAAGCGATTCACATCAACTTCCCGACAATGCGTCATATTGACGGCCCTCAAGATGAAGAAGAGCAAGCATGGTCAGATCGCGTATGTAGTGAATCTGTTATGGAGGATGGCTATCGAACTTTGCAAGCAACACGCCCACAAACACTAAGTTACGCTATGCAAGATAACCCAGTTGCGATTGCAGCTTGGATAGTTGAGAAGTTTTACTCATGGTCAGATCTAGACGATGGGGACATTGAAAGCGTTCACAGCAAAGATGATATGTTAACCAACATCATGATCTATGTGGCGACAGGAACGTTCAACTCATCCACTTGGATCTATTACGGACGCCGTGAAGAAGGCGGTCGTATTTTAGGTGAAAACGGCAGTCGTGTAGAAGTACCGACAGGAGCCGCACTGTTTCCGAAAGAAACATTGGCGTGGCCACCAAGAAAATACTCAGAACGAATGTATAACATCAAGAGCTGGACGGTTATGGAACGCGGTGGTCATTTCGCTGCAATGGAGCAACCTAAGGCGTTGATGGCAGATATTCAGCAGTTCTTCCGTGGTATGTAATTCCGGTTGAGTTGCAAACTCTTAAACATCTGTAAATTTCGGACTGTATTTGTACGGTGAGCGATTCACGTTAGCTTAACGATATTGTGGAAAGCTCTCGCTTTGAAACTAATAGGAACACGTAGTTACGTGAGTGAGCAGTAGTAAAAACGTGTTAAGTCAATAAAGGATTATTTTATGTCATCACTGTTTTTCCCATACGTAGGAGCCTTTTTTTGGATCGGTGTATTGCTGTCTTTTGCCGCGTTCCTACGCTCAAGAGTTACCTTCTTTCAGAAGAACCTGATTCCTTCGGCTCTGATTGGCGGTGTCATTGGTTTTTTACTAATGAACTTTGGTTTAATAGGTATGCCAACGCAAGAAGGCTGGAAAGAAATACCAACCAGCGCATTTGGTGTGTTGGTTTTTCATTTGTTCGCTTTTGGTTTTATTGGTATTGGTTTAATCCAACAAGATGAACCTGAGGCTGACGCTGACAAAGCAAACTCTAAATGGATAAGAAGCGGGGCGCTTTGGCTTGCTCTGATTTACTGCCTTATCTACGCAATCCAAGGGATCACTGGCCGTACTGTTTTTGAACTTTATTCGTACCTTACGTCAAGCGAGATCTTTACCGGTTACGGTTATCTTGTAAGCGTTGGGTTTTCACAAAACCCTGGAGCTGCCCAAGCGATTGGTGGTATTTGGGAAAATGAATACGGCGTACAAAGCGCAAGTACGGTTGGACTAGCCTTTGGTGCCGCTGGTTTTCTGTTTGCTGTCCTTATCGGTATTCCATTTGCTAATCAAGCAATTAAGAAAGGCTGGTTATCTGAAAAGCACTTATCTAGTATGCCAAAACCGCTATTAACTGGCATCATGGGTAAAGGTAACTCCGAGCCTTGTGCACAATCAACGACTCACAGCGCGAATATCGACACTTTTGCTTTCCATTTTGCTGTGATGTTTGTTTTGTATGGTGCGGGTTATCTTTTCGCTTTAGCATGGGCTACATTCAGTTGGCCTGAGTCTATTGAGAAAATTAGAGGCCTAGGCTTCGGGATGCTTTATGTTTGGGGCATGCTAGCTGGTGTCGTAACACGAAAGACATTAAGAAAGGTTAAAGCGTGTCACGTACTTGATAACTCAACGACGCGCCGCATTACTGGTACAACCGTTGATTTCATGATTTGTGCGGTATTCTTAGCTATTGGCATTAATGATATCCAGCAGATCATTGTTCCGTTCTTAATCACAACGATTTGTGCTTCAGCGATCAGTTTCTTTGTGATTGTTTGGTTTGCTCGTCGAATGCCTAAATATGGGTTCGAACGTGGTCTAGCGGCGTTTGGTTGTTATACCGGTACGGTTGCTTCCGGGTTATTATTACTGCGTATTGTTGATCCAGAGTTCAAATCACCAGCAGCATTTGAGTTGGCAATCATGAACATATTCATTTTACCAATAGTGCAAATTATCTATATTAATCTGCCATTTGTTCCATCTAGTAGCTCAATTCTGCTGCCTGTTTTAGGATTCTATGTGGTTGCTATGATTGCTTCTCTCTTTGTTCTTGGATTTGTAAAAAAACGAGCGTGGTAAGTATTGGAATAACCTAAAGTCAACACAGTGTCTAAATTGGCGCTGTGTTTGTAATATAAGTCTCATTCGCAAAGCTAGCCGCAAGTCATTTCGCTTTGTTGGTGTGACGATTGTTATCCTAGATTAGTGTTATACCGCTTTATCTTAATTTGTGATTCCTAAACTGGTAAATGTACGCTGTCTATAGAGTGGTCTATGTGGGAAAGGAAGCGCAACGTTTCGTTTCTTATCTGTGCACTTTAAATTGTGGTTCGAACGATGTATTTAGTCTGTTGTCTATGTCGCATCGCTGGACCTTTTCTAACCTTATCCAATCGACAATCAGCTACCTTAAAAACTGATATAACAGACACACATGGAACAAGTAAGGTGATCTTTATGGCTAATCCGATAATTCACGAAAAGTATCAGTTAAGCAGAAGAGTAGGTAACTGCCGTTCAAATGAAGAGGTTCTCGAGCAAATCTTCATGTATAAGAATAACGACGTAAAAAGCAGGATGGCGGGGTACCGTTTATATAAGTTTAATGTAGAGCTGAAAAGACTTTGGAGATCGAGCATTGCATTATTCACAAAAAGATCTCAATGAGCCTCTACTCTAAATGTTAAAACGTAAAACACCACAAGCTGAGTGGGTTGAACTGAGTTAAATTTTTGATTTTGAATAGTTGTCTTTTAATTTCATTTTTCTGAGGCAATTCATCTTAGTCGGCAATGGACTGATGACAAAGGCTCAAAATTTGTCGTTAAGGGTGAGCCCCTATATTAAGAAATGATGGACTGGGGCTCTTCTTCAGTGATTCAGACTCACCTGGTTCTATTCACAACTCTCACCGGACATCAGCCGATCATAACAACCATTTTCTATCAAAATGGTGAGTCCAGAATCGAAGACTTCGCTTAAGTATTTTCCCCTAGGCGTTTTAGCGAAGAGTATATAGAGAGGCTTGCTGATCAAAGGCTTTTCATTAATTTTGATCATCTCGGGATCGACTTCTGGCATGGTTCGAATCAAATGCAGCCCAACTTGTTTGGCGATAGGTATTGCTTCAACTCTTTTATAGAAAAGTTTGAGAATCGTTTCCTCGGAACTCGCTGACTTGACGGTTTCAACACCATTTTCATTTAGTAGTTGGGTAGAAAAGAAGCCTTCTACTCCCCCAACCTTGTATTTGCCTAAATCACTAATTTCGTTCCACTTAAGATCCACGTCTTTATGGTGAAAGATAAGCGTGTCTGCACTGAGTAGTGGGTTAGCTGAATAAGTGAAAACCTCTCGGCGTTCTTCACTGGAATACCAGGGGAAGGTGGCGTCATAGTGCGAGTGCTCCACTAACTTGGCACTGCGCATCCAAGGTAAGTAATCTATCTGAACATCGTAGCCTTGAGTTTTAAATGCTTGAGCGACCACTTTTTCTACAAGACCACCACCAGGTTGACTAGAAGTATACGGCAGCCAATCACCGCTCGTTAACTTAATCACTTTCTCGCTATCTGCAAAGGAGGGAGTACTTGCAATCGAGAGTAACAATACTGCCAGAGTAATACGTAGGCTATCCATAAATCCGTTTCGAAAGTTAAGTGGCTATAAAGTGTTCGTTGCTTAAGAATGACACAATACTAATGATATAACGAACATTAATAACAAGTTTGCAACGTTTGAAGGTGTGTTTACCATTCTTAATACAGATGTTGTTCCTAGTGAGACAAAAATCCATGTCGATAATCTCTTTTTCTACTCTACAAAACCGCACATAGATCTCTCTTCAAACAGCCTGTTTCGCCATTATTTATAATTTGTATTATTATATTCTTTGTGATTTTTGGCTCTCAACGGTAGGGCTCGAACTAGAGGTTGGTATCATGGTATTAGAGTCATTTCGTTTAGTAGGGAAAGTCGCGATAGTGACTGGATGTAACACAGGATTAGGTCAGAGCATAGCGTTAGGGTTGGCAGAAGCTGGATGCAAAGTGGTTGGGGTAAATCGATCTACGCCCGTAGAAACCATTGAGTTAATGGAAAGCGCAGGCTATGAGTACCTAGATATTCGCGCTGATCTAATGCACCAAGACGCGATTCCGTTAATTATTGAACAGGCACTCACTGAATTTGGCCGAATCGATATATTAGTGAATAACGCTGGAATCATCCGACGCCAAGATGCCATCGATTTCACGGAGCAAGATTGGGATGACGTAATGAACGTTAATTCAAAGACGGTGTTCTTTATGTCTCAAGCCGTTGCGAAGCAATTTATCGCTCAAGGTGATGGTGGAAAAATCATTAACATTGCGTCGATGCTCTCTTATCAAGGGGGAGTTCGAGTCCCTTCGTATACCGCATCTAAAAGCGCGGTTATGGGCATGACACGTGCCATGGCGAATGAATGGGCACAGCACAATATTAATGTGAATGCGATTGCTCCTGGTTATATGGCGACCAACAATACTCAAGCACTTCGTGATGATGAAGAACGTAATAAAGCGATTCTAGAACGCATTCCAGCTCAGCGTTGGGGTGAACCTGAAGACATCGCTGGGCCTTGTGTTTTCCTAGCGTCTTCGGCAGCAGATTACGTAAATGGTTATACCATGGCGGTAGACGGCGGATGGCTCGCTCGCTAGTAAACTGGCGTTGCTTGAACGATGTTATTTACGGTTCCTTTAAAGATGGCATCAAGGAAGTGAGTAATGTTGAACAATATGAATGATTAGGCTCAAAGTGGCTGGAGATAGAAATGAAAATTGCACTAATAATGGAAAATAGCCAAGCGTCTAAAAACGTAATGGTAGCAGGTGAGTTAACAGCGGTTGCTAGTGGGTTAGGACACGAAGTTTATAATGTTGGTATGCGTGACGAAAGTGATCACCACTTAACCTATGTCCATCTTGGTATTATGGCAAGCTTACTATTGAATTCTAAAGCGGTTGATTTTGTTGTGACCGGATGTGGGACGGGTCAAGGTGCCATGATGGCGAGTAACCTACACCCTGGCGTGATTTGTGGTTATGCGCTAGAGCCTTCAGATGCGTTTCTGTTCAACCAAATTAACAACGGCAACGCGTTATCGCTTGCCTTCGCTAAAGGCTTTGGTTGGGCAGGGGAGTTGAATGTACGCTATATCTTTGAAAAGGCATTTACTGGCAATCGTGGTGAAGGTTACCCAGTTGAACGTGCTGCACCTCAGCAAGCCAATGCCGCAATTTTGAGTGAAGTGAAGTTGGCTGTTGCAAAAAATGTTGTCGAAGGATTACGCGCAATTGATCAAGAGTTGGTCAAAACAGCCGTCGGTGGTGCGCATTTCCAAGAGTGTTTCTTCTCAAATTGTGAAGTGCCAGAAATTGCCGACTACGTGAAGGTATTGTTAGAACAGTAACCGCTCGTCATTGACATCAATTCCGTAAAGCCAGTCATGAGAACGACTGGCTTTTTATTGTCTGTTGCTAGATAGAGGCCTAAGCCAAACAACCGCGTTCTAACACAAAAAGAATGTTATCGAACAGAGATAAAAAAAGGTTCATCG
>NZ_MCWZ01000272.1 GCF_002877365.1 Vibrio sp. 10N.261.55.A7 | reverse complement strand
CAATAAAATTGGGATCAGGCTGGTTAATACACCCGCATCAATATGTTGAACCAACTCCGCACCAACGGCAGAGCCAATAAACGTGCAAAGTATGGCTAGGCGCATCTCTTTCAGATTGACGATGCCATTGCGAACGAAATACCAGGACGCAGAAAAACTGCCAAACGAGCTTTGCAGCTTATTGGTTGCGAGCGCTTGAGTCGGAGGAACACCAACAGAGAGCAGCGCAGGTAGGGTTAAAAGCCCGCCGCCGCCTGCCATGGCATCAATGAAACCGGCTATCCCTGCAACGAAAAAAAGCATCGTCAGTATGTCGAAAGTAATGTCCATTTTGCTCACAATTTACAGATTGATACTGCAATACTACCCACTATTAGACCGTCGACCAGCGAAACATTGGATAGATACCTATTCCAATAGGGAATGGGTTGAATTTCTTACCGGCATAAAAAAGCCTTACCGAAGTAAGGCGTTTTTCTTTCATTTCTATTGTTAGCTATTCAGGTCAAGCGAAACGATCCCAGCTTATTCGTCATCTTGCGCAGCGGTGAACGTCGCTTCAATTCTCTCTAACTCTTCTTTCTCTTTAATACGTTTCTCTTCGAGCAACTCCGCTTTTCTTACGTTCATTGCTTTACGCTCTGATTTAGTAAGAAACTTCACCGCTTTTTTTGTGGCGAGTGCATAAGCAATCACGTCTTCGCCTTTTTCTCTGCGCTCTGCTACTCGCTGTGAAAATCGTTCATCATCGCGTGCTTTGCGTTCTGCGGCCGTTAACTTGCTCATCTCTCATATCCTGTGTAATCAATCATGGTAATAGGTACGTGCTCAGTTGAAAATGAGATGCATTGAACATTCATCGGGCTGATGAGGCAATTTTAGCATATTAGTCGTGGGGAGATGTGTTGTAATGCGTATCTTCTGGTGTCTTTCAACTTTGCCGTGGCTGCTTGTTTAGCTTTAGTTCTAGTTCTAGTTCTAGTTCTAGTTCTAGTAAACAGGTATCGATGCCCTTAAAGATGGCGCTATCTAAAAACGCCAAACTCGAATGAAAGAATCATCGTTATCTATACTTTACTCATAACGGCAATCTATAGTCTGGGACGACGCAATGAACACAATGAAACAACTGGCGATCATCGCTTCGCTTTTGGTTTTGGCTCCTTATGCCCATTCGGAACAGCACGCCGACACGATTTTAGTCAACGCCAACATATACAATCACAGTGACGCTGACGTCATCGCTATTCAAGATGGGGAGATTGTGTTCATCGGTCGGTATTCAGACTCTGATGCGTTTCGAGATGCCAAAACACACCTCATTGATATGGATGATACCTTCGTCTTGCCCGGCTTCATCGATAACCATAACCACGTATTCGAAGCGGCCTCAGAAATGGGTGGAAATTGCGAATTAAGCTTAGACGCGTCTCTTCAAGGCCAAATTCCATTTTTAAAAGCGTGCCAACGCAATAGCAAAGAAAATCAATGGCTAATCGGCTATGGCTTCACCTTAGAAAGCTTGTTAGATGAGAGCAATCAACAAACGCCACTAGAGGTTATAGATCAGATATTTCCGCATCAACCCGTTGTACTCATGGAGCAAACCTCGCATTCCATGTGGGTCAACTCCGCCGCACTGGAAATTGTGGGCATCACAAACGAAAGCGCCGACCCTCAAGGTGGCAAGATCTTAAAAGATGCACACACTGGTGATCTCACTGGCATCTTGATGGACAACGCCGGAGATCAGGTCATGGAGATCGCCTGGAACAGCATTGAAAATCAACAAGATCTTAGCTACGAAGGGCTGATGAACGGGCTGGAAGAAGCCGCTGCACACGGGATCACGACCATTGGTGATGGAAGACTCTACTGGAAGCGACAATGGTATGATGTCTGGGTTCAAGCTGAGGAAAACCAAGATCTGACCGCACGTGTCTCATTAAGGCCCTGGATCTACCCTGCCGACGCGATGCCATCGCAACTCAAATACCTACAAACCATTCAGTCTGACGATCGTTCACGATTATTGCTTGTCGATCAGGTGAAAATGTACAGCGATGGGATCTTCATTAACGGCACCGCTAAAACGCTCGCGCCTTATTTGGAGACCTATCTCCCTGAGTCGCCTTACGGCATCAATTACATTCCCCCGAGTCAGCTAGAGTCGTGGTTAATCGAACTCAATAACATCGGCTATAGCGCGCACATTCATGCCATTGGTGATGGTGCCGTGCGCGAATCTCTCAATAGCATAGAGACCGTTAGGAAATCAGGTGGCGATAAAGCCTATACCCTCACCCATATAGAGCTTATTGATCCAAAGGATGTAAAGCGTTTCGCTGCACTTAATGTTACGGCCGATTTTCAGGTGGGCTCTGAATACGTGGCACTTCATGATCACCAATGGGCCGAAACCTTCATTGGTGCCCTAAGAGCACGTTCAATGATGAACCTCAAAGCCATTTTCGATACAGGTGCGAACGTTACGCTAAGCAGTGATTGGAACGTCAATGACATCAACCCTTTGGTTGGTATTGCGAACAGCTTGCGTATGGGAGCAACTGGCTTACCCGACATAGATTCAGCGATTGAAGCCTATACCATCAATGCAGCCAAGAGTTTGAATATTCATGAGATCACGGGCTCTATTGAGGTGGGTAAATCCGCCGATTTCGTCGTGCTCGGTCAAGATATCACTCGTTTGTCACCAGATGACATCGCTCAAACCGATATTTTGATGACCATTCTGCAAGGCAAGGTGGTGTTTGATAATGAGAATTAACCCAGTTTACTTTGACTCTTGAATGAAACCTTCCGATCATAATTGCACATGATTTACGTGTAACGTACACTGATTCTGTAATTTAATTACAACAATAGTGTCTCGATACGCTGAACTCACTAGGAGTATGCTATGAAGATTTCGCTTTTCAGTGCCAAACGCTACGATCAAGAAAGCTTTGAGCACCAACGGTCAACCTTGAGTATTCAAGATCAAGAAACGCTTTCACTTGACTATTTTGATACCACACTCGATGCCAAAACAGCCCGATTAGCAAAGGGAAGTGACGCCGTTTGCGCCTTCGTTAATGATGACCTCGGTAAAGAAACGCTCGAAGTGTTGTCTAAAAAAGGCATAAAACTGGTGCTCATGCGCTGCGCCGGATTCAATAATGTCGATTTAGACACTGCCGCCCGACTAGGCATCACAGTCTCTAGAGTGCCTGCTTACTCGCCAGAAGCCGTTGCTGAGCACGCAATCGCGCTAATGATGACTCTCAACCGTCGAATCCACAAAGCATACCAACGCACCCGAGACGCCAATTTCTCATTGGAAGGCCTCACTGGGTTCAACATTTTTGGTAAAACGGCCGGTGTGATCGGTACCGGGAAAATTGGGTTAGCCGCGCTGCGTATTTTGAAAGGGTTTGGCTGTAAACTGCTCGCCTACGATCCCTATCCAAGCGAAGAAGCCATTCAACTCGGTGTCGAATACGTCGATCTGGATACGCTGCTTTCTCATTCGAGTATCATCTCCCTTCATTGCCCACTGACGCCAGAGAACGAGTTCCTCATCGGTCCTAAAGCGTTTCAACGCATGAACAAAGGCACGATTCTAATTAACACCAGTCGAGGTAAACTAGTCGACTCTCAAAGCTGTATTGAAGCCTTGAAAGACGGGACCTTGGGTGGGTTAGCACTGGATGTCTATGAACACGAAAAATCGCTGTTCTTTGAAGATCTCTCTGCCGAAGTCATTCAAGATGATGTGTTCCGCCGCTTATCAGCCTGCCACAATGTGATATTTACGGGTCATCAGGCATTCTTAACGCATGAAGCGTTGCAAAACATTGCTGAAACGACGCTGGACAATGCCCTCGCTTTCCACCAAGGAAAGGCTAACGGAAATGAAGTCTCTAACTGACCGATTCACACTGGCTAACCTAAGCCGATCTCCATCGCTCTGACAAAATGATAAAAGCCACTTCCAAGGAAGTGGCTTTTGAATCTATATAGTGAGTATTGCGGAAAAACCGTTAGAGCATTTTCTTGCGCGTCGGCAAAAACACTTCACCCAACATACAGCGTACGCTGCCTCCACCAATCGACTCTATCGTACTGACATCAAATGGCAGCAGTTTTCCGTGTGTCGAAAGCTGAGCCAGTTGAGCCGGAGAGAACGCATCATAAGCGGACTGCGACATTGCGATGACTTTATTGCCATTCACTGTCTCAAGCTGAAGTATATTGCCGCAGAAC
This sequence comes from Vibrio sp. 10N.261.55.A7, assembly GCF_002877365.1. GTDB lineage: Bacteria > Pseudomonadota > Gammaproteobacteria > Enterobacterales > Vibrionaceae > Vibrio. The sequence goes on along the minus strand of NZ_MCWZ01000272.1, from coordinate 15,217 downwards.
TGGTTCATCTGCTCAATGGAAATCGAAATCACTTGCTTGCTTTTGGACAGCGACTTAATCACAAAGCGACGCTCAAATTCTGGTATCACTTCATCGCAGATTACAGTGAAGTTTTCGCCGATCGCCATCATTACATTGGTGTGATAAACAGGGTGGCCTGATGGCAATGCCGTTTGAAATGAAATAACACGATGGTAACCGATACGCTTTGCATACTCTTCGAGTACTTCTCTGTCACAACGCTGTGACAACGCGGCGTAGACAGTGCGATTACTGTGGTCTTTCACCATAACACCAGTACTTTCAAGATAGGCATTCTGCTCGGAGTACTCTTCCAAAGAGTCAACACGCTCAACATTGCGCCCTGCATTTTTGAAAGCCTCTTTTAGGGCATCAACCCTAACCTCATGACGGCGATTTTCACAGGCCATCGGAAAGGTGTAGAGTTCGCCAGAAGTCGTGGTGCTAAACCAATTATTTGGGAATACCGCGTCAGGGGTTGCCGTCTCGGACAAGGTGTAATCAAAATCGATGACCTGTACACCTTCGTTACGTAGCCCTTCAACCATTTGACGATACTCACGCATCACTTGAAAATGCACCTGATCTTGGCTCAAATCGAGCTGGTGCTGAAACTCATTATCAACCGCAGTTTCAGGGTTAAAGGTAAATTCTTTTGGCGAAACCATGACGACACAGTTCGCGTTTTGAATTGGATAAGTAGGGTTAGAAACAGCCTTCGGCTTTTTATTATGCAACATCGTCTTGGCTCATTTTTGCTTACGAACCGCAATTGTAAACACTTTGTTAACCGAGATTTTACTGAAGTTACTATAATATCGCTCATCAACATTAGTAATTCACTGTATGAACCTAATTTTGCAGCAATATTTACTGTCACGAATTCCGTATTCAGTGAACTAGTCCAAAATAGTTAACGCCGAATCCACAACATATTGATGACATTTCATATTCCATGCCCTCTCAAAGCGTTGGGTAACGTTCTTGACTCTTCAGGTTTGATATCAATGAGACGGCCATACTACCTATCAGAAGCACGACTAAGATTCGTGACTGAGGTAACCACTGAAGTCGGCAATCAGAGTTTCTATCTGCGCAACAGACATGTGAATGGCACTCATGGATTTAAAGCGCCCAAAGGCTGTAAAGTTTATGATCATTGGTGTGTCTCTTGTTTGTTTTGATGCTGCCGATATTACCGTAAGACAATTCGGAAGATTTACCATTTCACGACAAGAAAATATTTCCCTCATGTCTGCTATAGAAGTCGAACTCCCCTCAATCTCCCATGGGTTGAAAATCAAACCCAATCCGTTTGGTTGACTCGTCGCACTTAAAGCGCACAGATTCAGCGAGTCATTCGCTGTCTATCATTCAGGTAGTGAATATTTTTGGTACAGGTCTCGACATTGAACTGGTAGGTCATACAAAACCGTGTAAAAATAGCCCCCTCTCTCGGAGATTTTCACTGTTCAGTGCTGATTCAATACCGCTTTTTGTTCGCTTGCGATACCAGCATTTTCATTAGTCTGAGTAATACCTAAGCCTTCAAATAAAGCCAAATACTGCTCAATTTGCTAGATAGCACGACATACACCAAGAACAGACATAACTTTAGGATGATTTATGTTCAAGAAGTTCGAAAGCTTTACCAAACCGTTTCCCAATGAAGAGCCAGGGCAACCACCCAGTGGCATTTTTGCGTTTTGCCGCTATTACACGCGTGGATTTGAGATTCCACTGATCATCATGTCCATTATGTCGACCATCGTCGCCATTGTGGAAGTGTCACTGTTTGGTGCAATGGGACAGCTTGTTGACTGGCTCTCCACCAGCAATCCAGAAACCTTCTGGCAAGAAAACAGCAGCATGCTCATTGGCTACAGTATCCTGTTACTTGTCGTGATGCCGGTTTTGGTGGTCGGTTACTCCTTACTGATCCATCAAACTTTGCTCGGAAACTACCCAATGTCGATTCGTTGGTTAGCACACCGTTACCTTCTAAAACAAAGCTTGAATTTCTATCAGGATGACTTTGCAGGCCGAATTGCCACTAAGGTCATGCAAACTTCTCTCGCAGTGCGTGAAACCGTCATGAAAACCATGGATGTCTTCGTCTATGTCGGGGTTTACTTCACTTCTATTGTCTTTTTACTGGCGTACGCTGACTGGCGATTGATGATCCCTATGGTTATCTGGCTCGCTTGCTATGTCGGTATTCAGCTCTATTTTGTGCCAAGACTGAAAAAAGTCGCAGCTGAACAAGCGGATGCCCGTTCGACCATGACGGGCCGTATTGTCGATAGTTACACCAACATCGCGACGGTTAAGCTGTTTTCTCACAGTAAACGTGAAACAGAATACGCTGAATCAGGCATGAAAGGCTTCCTGAACACTGTGTACAAACAGATGCGTTTGGTGACTGGGTTTGATGTTCTGGTCGAGATCACCAACTATATTCTTGTTTTCTCAGTGGCTGCGCTTTCTATCTACTTGTGGATGGATGGCTCAATTACGGTGGGAGCCATTGCGATTGCGATCAGTCTTGCGCTTCGTATCAACGGTATGTCGATGTGGATCATGTGGGAAGTCAGTGCCCTGTTTGAAAACATGGGTACCGTTGTCGATGGAATGAAAACACTCGCCAAACCCGTCGATATTGAAGATAAGCCGAATGCGAAGCCACTAACGGTTCCTCACGGTGGGATTAGCTTTGAAGACGTCAGCTTCCATTATGGCGAGAACAAAGGTGTGATCAGTAACCTCAACCTAGACATCAAGCCGGGAGAAAAAGTCGGTTTAGTTGGACGATCTGGCGCTGGTAAATCGACTCTGGTGAACTTACTTCTTCGTTTCCACGATGTGGAAAGTGGCAAAATTAAGATTGATGGCCAGGTCATTTCAGACATCACTCAAGATTCACTGCGTAGCAATATTGGCATGGTGACGCAAGATACCTCGCTGCTGCACCGCTCGATTCGAGATAACATCTTGTACGGAAACCCTGATGCATCAGAAGAAGACCTGATTAAAGCAACCAAACAAGCGCAAGCCGATGAGTTTATTCAATCGCTAACAGACCCATTTGGTAACGTGGGTTATGATGCTCAGGTAGGTGAGCGTGGTGTTAAGCTCTCAGGTGGGCAACGTCAGCGAGTGGCTATCTCTCGTGTTCTTCTGAAAGACGCACCACTTCTTGTGCTGGATGAAGCAACCTCAGCGCTGGATTCAGAGGTTGAAGCCGCGATTCAAGAAAGCCTTAACGAGTTAATGGAAGGCAAAACGGTTATCGCGATAGCGCACCGATTGTCAACCATTGCCGCAATGGACCGTCTAATTGTCTTAGATAAAGGCAATGTTGTTGAGCAAGGCACTCACCAAGAGTTGATCGATCACAAAGGCATTTACGCACAGCTTTGGGCACACCAAACGGGTGGTTTCATCAGCGACTAACCTTATAACCCCTAACTCTTTGATTATATTGGGTTAGGGTTTTTTCTCTAAACGCTAAAATCTGACAATAAAGGGCTTTAACCGACAATAGCTTAGATTTTTCGCCATTTTGTCGCCACTAATTTTCTAACGGATTGAGCTGAACAGCTTGCATGAGATGGTCGGGAGAGAAGTGAGAATAAGCCATTGTTTGCTCGATTTTTTGATGGCCGAGAATCCACAATGAACCCAATTAAGCGTTAGGTCAAAAGACAAATAGTCACAATACCAATCGCCGTACCTTAAAGGGGGAAAGTCTGTACTTGAAAGCATCAATATGTCACGAGTTTAGCAATGCATCCAACACAATTGGACCAACCATGTCAGGTAACTAGCCTTTGCCCCAATATGCGTTAGCAAACAGCTTTCTTCCTGCCACCTAATAACTGAGTAGCAATAAATTTTCTAATAACTCTCTGCGATGTTGTAACTCAGTGTAAATGAAAAGACTAATTGCTAGCACAAATCGATAGTGTTCAAAGTCTTATTGAAAGAGAATGCGCCCAGCTCAGTAGGGGCTGAGCCAAGCGCGCAATGAGTGGGGTTAGAAGCGATAGCCAAAATTTAACGTCATCGAATCTCGCGTTTCGCCTTTATTAAACATATAGGTCAGATTGTAGTTTCTGCCAAATTGCTTGTTAAACCCGACAACATACGCCCATTTGTTCAAATCTACGCCGATGTCGTAATCGAATTCGATATCGTCGGCTTTAACATGCCCATCCAGGCGTGGTTCAAGGCCTTGGTATTCAGCCCCGACAAAGAGTTGTGCCCGATAGTCAACCAACTGATAGCCAAGCATAGGCTGAATGGTGGCAATGGGGTCGCCCCACTCAGTGGTGCCCTTAAGGCGTGTTTGTGAGACCGTGCCTGTCACCGAAGCAAAAAACTCGCGATACCCTACGGAGAGTGTGGTGCCGACACCACGTAAATCGTATTCAAGGTGCAGCGGGATCCCAACATTGCTGGTGTGACACAAGCGACCGTAAGTTTCACTATCACAGAACTTATCACCAAGTCCTGGACGTCCCGGCAGTGCTGGTAATTGGTTGAGCTTATCACGGATGAACTCTCCCGCCGCGCCGGTGTACTCTGCATCTACCTTAGCATCGACGTTAATTTTTCCGATGTAGCCAAACACATTCCAAAAAGGAAGAATGTTGATATCACCACGAATGTTTAGGCTCTCGGCTTTGACTGTCCCAATAGAATCCTCAGGATCAAACAGGTCGTTCAGTCTCACACCATCGATGGTAAAGTCGTTAAAGGGAATGTTCATGTTTTGACTTCGATAGGCCACAGACACCCCATACGGTAGTGGCAGATCAATCCCTTTTCTTCGTACTATATCTCCCATTAATGGAAAGATGCGATCCAGTTTGACACTTACTTCACGAATGCGTGGGTCTGATACTTCGGTAAGCAGCGCTTGATGAATGATGTCCACGCCCCGCTCTTCACTATAAAGCGCTACAGGTTGAGCGACGGAACTGACATGAACAGGTTGGTTCCTCTTGCTGCCATTAATGTCGATCTCTTTTTTGAACAGGATCAGCTTGCCGCTATCGAGCGTCGCGAAAGTGATGGTTTGGCGATAGCTGGCCACACGGACACCATCATAGTCAAATGGTTTTGCGTTGGTAATGGTCATCAGCAGTGGCACGCCATCTTTTACCGTGACATCAACACGCATGAAGCGAAAGTACGCGATGTCTTGAGGCAAACCATATTTAGAATAATTGAAGCTCACGATACTGGTGCCATCGGGCATGTCTGTGGCTGTAACGCTGGTTGGATCGTAGCTTTGTGCGTAATCACGTAACCGATATTCTGTGCGAGTGTTACGTTCAATTTCGCTGATCGCATCATCTTGCTCATCCAGTTCACTGGGGTTGTACTTGATACGTAAATCAATATTGCCTTTTTCGTCGGTATCTTTGACCAGGAAAACTCGAGACTTGCGCACTTGGTCACCGATAGTGATTTGGCGCTCAACATGTTCAACTAAGTGCTCTCCGGCAGTGAGCGAGCTTAAACCCAAGCGTGGTAAATCGTCGCTGATGCCATAGCGATTAAACACCTCTTGACCATGAGCCATGATTTCTGAGTAGGTTTGAATGCCAGTCGTCTTTTGCGGTTGTTCTGCGCCAAGGCTGCCAAAGCTGACGAGTGAGCTAATAAGTGCAGTCAGTAGAATCAGTTTGTGTGCTGGTGTACGCATAGTTGTTTTATTCCAAATCCATCGATTCTCACCCCTATGAAAATGCGATGGTTTGCTAATCACAGAACCGCCTTGTTCTGTGTGGTTGTGTTCATGGCCCAAGCTCAATACGTGGGCTTGGCAATGATTTTATCGTCGAACGCTGCGCGCCAATAATCGGGTTTGGAGGACGAGATCCTACCGAATTAGCGCGAGAGAAATGGACCTTACTGATTGGCCAAAACAAAAAAGCCTGCGTTTTCACGCAGGCTGATTTAAGGACAGATTAGAGCAGAGAGTTATAGGTACACTTTGTAGTTAAACCATACGCGATTCTCATTGATGTCGACGGATTTACTGCTCGATTCCATGCTGCCAGAGGTGTTTTCAAACTTAACTTGGCCCCAACGGGTTTTATCCGCGCTCAGTGGTGTCGCTGCCATCAAGGTGGTTTTCACTGTGGTCGAATCGATATCACCGCTCAAGTATGTCGCCTCTGGGTATAACGCTAAGAAAGTACCATCTTGACCGGTTTTCCATACCGCGTATGCCGCGCCCATTCCACCAACTAGGCTATCGTCAGTGACGTTAAACGCATTCATTGATTGGTCCGAATAAGTACCGGTTAGTGCGCCAACTCGCGCAAAAAAGGTCAATGAGTCAATTGGGGTGCGGAAAATTGAAATGGCACCGAGTGCGGCCGTGGTTGCTATATCATTGTCGATGACATCAAGCGAGACCGCGACACGTGGTGAGACAGAATTCCCTGTATTAAACACATGGAAGTACTGGAAGCGGCTATCACTGTACCCGCCTTCTTTGTTCATCGTTCCTTCTAACGAGAACATCGACTCCATACCATTTTCGTATTGGTATGAGATAGACCCAGAGGCTTTAACGTCACCGTTATTGCTCGCACCGACATAAAAGGTTGAGTAAGCACGAGTCATATCTGACGCGTCAAGCGCTTCGCTGTTTGCATTGTCTGCAGCGTGAGCGCCTGCAACAAGCGTAGTACCGATAAGAGTGGTTAAAAGTGCTTTTTTAAAATGGTTCATAGTATAGATTCCACAAGTTGTATTGATTGGGTATGTGGAGATTTTATGAGGCAATTTGAAAGCGAGTTAATCGCATATGACGGATTGAATCCTACAAAGTGGGTGTGAAACCGTGTTTATGATGATGAGGTTGTGATCTTTCCCCGTGTGGCGAGCAAGAGCTGAGTGTTTGGTGAAACAAAAACAGCCTTGGCGAAAACCAAGGCTGTTAAATTGATGACGCTCTGTAAGCCTGAGGAACAAGGCAGTGATTATTTATCGAACGCGACTTTCGTTTCACAGGGTGTAAGAAGATCGGAAACAAGTTTGGCTATCGCTAAGATGATCAACACATAGACCAACATCATCAGCGGCATTTCGATATTGTAATAAGGAGTGAGGTTTAATGCGCTTGAAGAGAGCACCAACAGCAAGTTAACTCCAAGGACTCGAAAGATCCCCAGTCGTACGTTATCGAACACCTTCCAAATGGCAACAATATTTATGAAGTAAAACGCGAGTAACTGCCACAACTCAGTAAAGGATGGCATGATCAGCGAATACTGTAATAAGTAGAATCCACCTAAGCCAACGGCGCCAAAGAATGCATCTCTTATTGCGCTAGTGGGTAAGGGAGGGAGATTGGTGGCAAAAATGCCGGCAATCATCGGGAACACGAAGCCACCAGGCACGGGCAGGTAGACCCACGCCAATATACAGGCAAGAAACGTACTGGTGCCTTGCACCACTTTTTTCCAATCGTCACCAATATGTTGTTTCAGGCTCCGTTGCCTTAACGAAGGCTTATGGTTTGAGTAACGTTGGGCCATTTCAAGTAGATCTGGAGGCAGCAGAGGCTCAGTGGGCGGCATTTTCCATGTCGATTCGAGATTACGCTCAATGTCTGCGAGATAGTTGGCCAAATCACTGGGCTTATGGCTGAGGCTCTCAAGAATATGCACAATCACATCGATTTCTCGAACTCTTTCCAACCATTGATGCTGATAATACTGCAAGTCGTAGCTGCCGTGATTGGGGAGTTCGAGTAAGTGATGAAGTTGACTCGCACTGCACTGAATACGCTCCATTGTCTCGCTATTCAGCCTGCTATGATGATAGTAATTGAATGCTTGCTGTAACTCGGCATGTAACTGCCAATAGCGATGAGAAAACACACTCTCAGTACTAACAGGCCAAATCAGTCGGTATACAAAGGTAAATACGCCAATACCCAGTAAGGTTTCTAGTAACCGCAGAATGATGTAGTCAAAGGTATTCAAGCTGTCGAAGCCTCCCATACAACAGATGATGGTGCATACGGTGTAGCCTTGAACAAAGATATAGCCGCGCTTTTCATCGCTCGCCATAAACAGACTGGCGGCGAGCAGCAAGGTATAGAACACGACAAACAAAAAATGGTCTTGAGAGAAACAACTAATCAAAAATAGCGCGTAACCGGCGCCCATTAAAGCGCCGAGCACTCGATTTTTCCCTTTTTGCAAAGAGTGCGCGAACGTTTCGTTCAAGGCGAGAACTGCGGTGGTGATGCCGGCCCAGTAGGGTTTATCCCACTCAAACCAGATGGCAAGACAAAGGGCGCTGACGATCGCCAGCGCTGCTTTTATCGCTTCTTTTGTCGAGTGATTGAGCATCATGACACCTTATTGCTTGATGATTTTTATCGATGCCGTCATTCCGACACGCAACTGCACATTGTTTGGTCTCTGCTTTAACGTCACTTTGACCGGAATGCGTTGAGCGAGTCGAATCCACTGAAAATTGGGATTCACCGTTGGCAGTAGCTCATTTCCCGTAATACCGTCTTGCTTGGCAATGCCGTAGCCAATGCTGGTCACTTCAGCTTCTAAAGGTTGGTCTGGGTCGATCAGCAAGGTTACAAACGCTTTGTCCTTGGGATCCACGCCTTCTAGGTCGGTTTCTTTGAAATAGCCCTCTACCCAGAAACTATTGGCATCAATCAGAGCAACAACAGGGCTGTTGGCCACAACCTGAGACCCCACCCGCAGATGAAAGTTGGTAATGAAACCATCGGTTGATGCGTAGACTTTGGTGTAATCAAGGTTGAGTTTGGCCTCCTCAACCATGGCTTTGGTTCGGTTCAGGTTAGCTCTAGCCGAGTCGACCGCGTTGCTCAAGTTATTGAGGGTGAGTGTCGCAACAGAGCCCGGTGTACGTCGTTGCAGCGCGATTGCACGCTTCTCTTCATTGAGCGCTTTGTCGAGGGCGGCTTGGGCTTGCTCTTGGGAGGCGGTGGCTTTGTGATACGCCGCTTGATACAAGCTGTCGTCGATTTCAAACAGTAGATCGCCTTTAGTGACTTGGCTGTTGTCTGAGATATGAACGGCGGTCACTTGGCCGGTGACACGAGGCGTAATCGTGACGATATACGCACTGACGCGGCCATCGCGCGTCCACGGATTTTGCGTGAACACCGAATAGAAGTTGGCGATCACTGCTCCAGCACCGAGTACCAGGAGCAGGGTTATCAAATAACGCTGAATCATCTTCTCCTCCTTAAACAATCGAAATGACTTGGCTGATAACGCCGCTAAAGATCACAAAGAGACTGCTCTCAGCCAACGTCGGATGAGATATGTATCGATATAGACCAGTTTTGACTGAAATTTTGGTGGCGATTAGGGTGAATCCATAAGCAAGGGCTGCAACCAATAGTAAAGGGGTGAAATAGACTTCACCCCATGCGATTTCATGAGGGATAGCGTGCATATGTGTTCTCTGTTTAGGGTCTTTGCCTAGAGAGTAACGGTGGTTGTTCTTATTCAACACTCGCATATGTAGGGTCATATCCATCAAGCCAGAAGAGATTTCTTCACACCGATGTAATGCGTGAATAGACAGATGAAAAGTACGCCTCAATAAGCAATAACGTCTATTTGAGGATGATTTGGATATGTAGGGTTTGGTCCTTCATATGCGATTGGTTTGCGAGAAAAAAAACGTCAATACTGAGCCCATCAACACGATACAGATTCAAATTATTTTCTCGCGAATGAAGGCAATTAGTAATGACTAATCAAACCAAACTCTTTAAAAGTATCGCCTCAGCGCTTGCGCTTACTGCAAGTGTGTCTGCTTGGGCGGTGGAAGACCAAGATTTTAGTTCAATGCAAATGCAAGGCGTTGAACAAGTTGAAGTGGAAGTGGATCTAGAAGGCGCGGCACAACGACTTTCTCAAGCGGTTCAATTCCCAACTATTTCGAATCAAGATCGCAGCGATTTTGATGAAGAGGCGTTTAAAAACTACCATGACTTCTTAGTTGAATCTTACCCTCTGGTGCATAAAACACTGAAACGTGAGCTAGTTGGCGACCCGCGCCCATTTAGCTTGATTTACACATGGGAAGGTAAAGATCCATCACTGCCACCTGCAATGTTTATGGCTCACCAGGATGTGGTGCCAATTGCAGAAGAATCACGCGATCAATGGGAAGTTGAGCCGTTTTCTGGTGAAATCAAAGATGGCTACATCTGGGGCCGCGGCTCTCTAGATGACAAAAACCAAATTCACGCCATTTTAGAAGCCACTGAAATGAAAATTAAAGAAAACTTCCAACCAGAACGCACCATTTTGTTTGTGTTTGGCCATGATGAAGAAGTTGGCGGTCCAGAAGGGGCAAAACACGCAGCGGATATTATTGAGCAGCGTTACGACAACATCGCCTTTGTGATTGATGAGTCTGCGCCACTGGTACCCGGGATATTTCCAGGTATTCGAGAAAATACCGCATTGATTGGAATAGCCCAAAAAGGCTTCGTGAGCCTGGAAATCGCAATCAATGGTATTGGCGGTCACTCTTCACAGCCAGCCGGTGAGTCGAACATTGTTGCTTTAGCAAAAGCAGTAGAAAAAGTCGAAGCAGCGCAGTTCCCATACAAAATTCACGATGCGGTTCGTTACCAATATCGCTTCATGGGGCCAGAGCTGCCTGAAGACCAGCAGCCAATGTATAAAGCGGTGGTCTATGGAGAAAACGATTCAATCAGCGACCTAGAGCAGAAGTTTATTGATGTCATGTCGCAAAACCAAGTGACGCGTGCCATGTTGCATACCACGACAGCGGTTACTATGTTCAATGCCGGTATCAAAGACAATGTACTGCCACCAGCAGCAACTGCGGTGGTGAACTTCCGTCCGATGCCTGGTGATACACCCGAAGTGATTATTGAACACGTGAAAAAAGCCATCGGCGATGAGCGCATCACAGTACGAGATATCTCAGCTTCAACGCCAGCAACGAATGTGGCCGATCCAAACGGTGAAGGATACAAAATGCTGGAGAAGACCATTCGCCAAACCTGGGGTAATGATCTAATTGTATCGCCATTCTTTGTTATTGGTGGCTCAGACTCTAAGCACTTCCAAGCGCGTGACTTTGCACCGGATGTGTACACAATTACCGCCATACAACTGGAAAATGTGAAAGAGTTCGAAGGTTTCCATGGTGTAAACGAACGTATTCTCGTTGATGAATATGGTCGCTCAATCGGATTCTTCTACAAATTGATGGATAACCTAGAAAACCTTTAATCGCAACAATACTGACCGTGGCGCAACGCGCTGCGGTCACCGCGTCTATCTGACGCGACGACATGCATTATCTACTTTGGGGAAACAAACAAATGAAAAACATATTGATAATGTTGGCGCTGATGGCACCTTTGGTTAATGCAGCAGAGATTGTGTCATGGGAATCTCTTCGCCCGCAAAACACGCAACAGCAGAGCCTATCTCCGAGTGATAAAGCATTGGTTACAGAAATTTATGTTTATGAAGTGGCTCAGCAAAGTCGCAAACTCAGTCCAATGGAGCACGATGGTTATATCAAGCGCATTGAGCTTGCAGAGAAACGTAGTTTAAACGTGAGACAGGCACTTGATGAACTAGTAAGTGGTAAACGTTATGCCAATGCCATCATTGCGGATTTGGAAGTGAATGACATGAAACTAGGTGGCTTTTTGGTGCCACTAGAGATGGAAGGCTTGGTTGGTACGCAATTTATTTTGGTGCCGACGGCGGGCGCTTGTATCCATACACCGCCACCACCCGCTAACCAAACTATCTTGGTCGATTTCCCTGAAGGGTATCAAATGCAAAGCCTTTATACACCGGTTTGGGTTGAAGGGGATATCAAAGCAGGAGGCGTGTCCGCGTCTGTCGCGCTATCGGATGGCAATCAGGATATAGAGATGGGTTATGTCATCGCTGCCTCGGACATCGTGACCTTTCAGTAAGGCGGTGTGGTGATGGGAGTCGTGAATGAGCTTCAACTATCGCCGGCGTAGATAATTGATTGTACTGGAGAGCGAAAGCCGAAAAGTGCTATCTTGTAGGCAATGGTTTACAGGAAGCAAGTCCAATGAATTTCAGCCTCGAACAGTTGTTAGCATTTGTCACCGTCTATGAGCATCTTTCCTTTAGCAAAGCAGCGGTAAAACTCAATAAGCATCGCACTACCATAGGTCAGGTTATTACTAATCTTGAAGACCAGCTTGCGGTCACACTGTTTGAACGAATTGGTCGTTCCGTTGAACCCACCGAAGACGGTCATCTTCTTTATCATTATGCTAAGCAAGCGATCGAGCAAGCGCGCGTGTTTGACAAAATCGCCCTCAGCCTTTCCTATGGCGGTCTTGAACGCGTGGTAATTGCCTACCCAAGTTTTATACCCCATCAAGCCCTGTACCTGATTCGTCAACAATTAGCGCAAGATTTTCCGACCATGCGCGTAGAGTTTCTTGTGCGTGGCCGCGATGAAATAAAGCAAGGCATCGTTGATGGCAGCATTCATTTCGGCTTGGCGAATATTCATGACAGCACCGCAATCCATAGTTTTGACTCGACATTTTTGGGCCATGTAGAGTTTCTACCCTATGTACAAACTGATGGTCGATTGGCGCAAATGAACAAAGCTTCGGTGTTGAGTGAACTACAAATCGAGCGGCAGTTTATGCTCAAATCACTGGTGGATGAGGGCTTGGGCGATAAGTTCGTATTTTCAGCCAATAATGAGCAAGTCGACCAACTGGCACTGGTGATTAAAATGATCAAAGAAGGACTTGGCTGGGCATGGTTGCCAAAAGCGCTGTCTGACTCTCAATTTGCGGTCGAAGGGGTTTCGCAACTTAAGCTTGACTTAATATTAGAGGGAATGAAATTGCCGATCTCCTTGTGGTGTCCGCATGCCAAAAACATCAAAGAGGTGAAGAGTTCGATTGTTAAGGCGGTCAACGACCATGTGCAGAAATACAAACCGCGTTAGCCTTTGCTTGCTTAAGTAGGATTAGGTCCTACTTAAGCGATTCTTAATCTTTCATTCGCTTGTTTATAGTCATCTCATTCAAGGCTTAGAGCCACCGCCATTGAGTTCCTGCTCACTGTGAGATGACTATGATGAACAAAACTTGTCCCCTGATCTTGGCTTGTGCCAGTACCTTTTTCACTTCATACACCAGCGCCTCGTTTTTTGACAACCATGATGGGCAGTTTGATCTTGGGCATCATATTGCTGAGAACGCATACGGCTTTTTGCCTGTGCCGATCTTAATCACCGAACCAGCGGTTGGCGCGGGCGGAGGCGTCGCTGGCCTGTTTTTGCACGAAGATGAGCAGGCTAAAGCGAGGCGAAAACAGGCAGCCTTCGCGGCGGTTGATGGTGGCGCCCAGTTGATGCCCGCTGCGATTACCTTGGTCGGCGCTGCGGGAACTGAAAATGGCTCTTGGTTCGCGTTCGCTGGGCATCGACATTCTTGGTTAAAAGATGCTATCCGATACACAGGTGGGCTGGGCGTTGGAGAAGCAAAGCTGGATATTTACCAACCCATACAGTTTGATGGTATTGGAACATTGCCTGCTATCGATACCCTTAGGTTTGGTACTACGACCCAAGTCGCAGGTTTGATGCAAAAACTTCAATTTCGAGTCAAGGACACGCCACTGATGTTAGGCGCCAAACAAGTACTCGCGGTCTCCAGTGTCGATCTGAATTTTTACGGAAAACTGGGACAAGCAATTGATAAACTGAGTCAGCATTTTGACCTTGAAGAGTTAGACAGTGCATCAGTGACGTCTGGGCTAGGGTTGGTAGTTGACTACGATACTCGTGACAACTTGTTTTATCCGACGCAAGGGTATCAGCTCAGTGCTGAGTATATGGCGTATGATGAGGCGATCGGTAGCGATTACAGTTATCAAAATCTTTCGCTTAACGGGCAGATCTATTTACCGCTGAGTGACGCTTGGAACCTAGCATTTGCCGGTAACTATCAACATTTTTCTAGTGATGAGCTCTTGATAGCACCGACCACTAAACCTTACGTCGCGCTGCGAGGTGTTTCGTCGTATCGCTATCAGGGGGATGAAATACTTACCGCACAGACTCAGCTCAGTTATGACATTGATAATCGTTGGAAAGTCTCTGCATTTTATGGTCATGGCGTGGCGCAGCAAAGCGATACGACAGACGCACTGAACCATGTAGACGCTTATGGGGTGGGGTTCCGATATCATATCGCCCGCCGTTATGGTCTGCGTTTAGGCATCGATATTGCGTTCAGTGACCAAGAAGGTGCACTGTACTTTAATATGGGGAGCGGACTTTAACTGTGCTAAATACAGAGAGCTGAGTCGAATAGTCACTGACTTGACAGACTGCAGTGAGCTAGATTTACCCCAACTCAACTTATCCGAACTGCATGACTTAAAGCATCAAGTCTAAGTCATTCTTGTCCAGATCCTTCCTGGCGGGGTGACTTAACTCAGATTTGCCCCTTTTCAAGTTAGCCTTAGAATGAATCGCCTATGTATAGTAAGACTTTTCCTAAATTTAATTCATGCGAATACCACTTAGTTTTTCATTGCTATTTTGAGTGGATAGTTGCAAAGAAAAAAGGACTGAAAAGCAACTTATTGATTATTAGAGCGTTGTGCGAGAAGCTTGCCAAACATGGCAACTAGAGCTGAAGCGAACATGTAGAATTCAGCCTAGATACTAAGGAAAGGCTTTGATAACTTAGCAGATGGAGCAAATGAACATGACCAAAAAGAATAACCTTCAATTTTTGAAGACACAGGCGTGTGCGTTAGGTTTCTTTTTTATTTTTTCATTTATATATTCTGCACTTAGTTTAAATTGGATAGGAATGGGAGTCTTCATCTGCTTTTCTACATTTATTGTTTTCGATAAAGACGTTAAAAACTTGTTGATAAGTAATAGGGATTTTCGAATTTATACGATGTACTTAACCATTCTGTGCTTGTTCACAGCACTAATTGGAGAGTGGTTCAAGATTGAATCAAAGCTGGTTTTCAGTCTCTTTGCCATTGTCAGTTTTATCTACTACAGGTTACTTACAAAATATTTATCACACCAGTGATGCGATCCTAAAAAGTAATTGCCCCAATCGATGTTAGCCCTTTAGCCCTTT
>NZ_MCWZ01000271.1 GCF_002877365.1 Vibrio sp. 10N.261.55.A7 | reverse complement strand
GTCTTCACTAGAGTTTGTGAATTGAATAGCATCTAAAATATCTTCAAATTCCGATGCTGACACACCACCTTGGGCATCTGCGACAATCAGATAAACCAAAGCACTGCCGATGGTTTCTGTCGTCACGGTAAAACCAGATACCGATGGTACGACAATACTGTCGCCTGCTTGTTTATTCGTTAAGGTAACGGTCATTGATTGAACAGCATCTTTGTCATCAAAAATGTCTGCATCTAAATCTGCAATAGCAACACCAGTTTGACCCTCAGTAAAGGTGCTCTCATAGCCTGTTGTTGCATCCGATTTGGTCACTTTTATTACCAAATCATCAAAGTCGTTATCTTCTCTTTCCTTTCTCTGGTCGTCAAAGCTTAGGATTAGGTTTCCATCAGCATCTGTTGATGTGCGCAACTGACTGTCATCTTCATTGCCTATGAAGACTTTTTTGTCACTTACGTTCCCGTCAATAACCAACTGACCATCAGAGGTTAGCTCCAATTTATTGGCATCTTTTACAGCTGCTGCACCATCTTGAATCAAGAAGTAGTCAACATTATCAAGAGAATCAATTGACCCCAAATTTGGGTTACTCACATCGTTTGAATTTCCAACTAATACGTGTAGCTCTTGTGTGCCAGAAGATTCATCGTAAATGTAATACCCAAAAACGTTATCGTATCCAGCATTTTCACTAACAAACTCGTAGCTGTATTCGCTTCCATCAAGGTCTATTATTGGTTTTTCATTGTCAGTGATTGTCGCAATACCATTGACATACCCACTTTGAGCATCGGTTCTAGCAGACAAAGCAAATTGCTCGTTGTCATCAATGTGCAAATCGTCTTCGGTATCTACAAGTACATCGAACGAGGTAACACCAGCTGGAATATTTACTGTAAAGCGACCGTTTACAACGTTAGCGTTCACTGTTTCTTCAGGATCACCGTACTTAATTGTTACCGTTTCTGCAGAGCCATAGTCTTCTGGAGCGGTCGCACTTGAGTCTGTGTACTTAAGTCTTACGAGAGTCTGAGTTGTACTTTCGTTCGATAGCTCCACGGTGAATGTGGCTGTGTTACCTTCTTCTACTTGTACATTAGATATAGATTCAACAATAGGACGGTCATCATCAGGAGTATCGCCACTTGCTGCCCCACTATCGTCTATGGTTGCTTCCGCAGTTGCCTTACCATTTGAATCAGTAGTTACACTATTAATATCTCTAACAACAAGTTGGAACTGCTCTGGTCCTTCAAATACAGGCGCTCCGTTATCATCCACTGTTGGTACTTCAACATAAATATCCTGAACATTAGCGGGTATAGAAACTAGATTTCCGTCAAGCTCTAGGTATGTCTTGTCTCCATCCTTAAAGTAATAAACCTCAAGATCACCAATATCATCAGCCTCTGCTGTATTTGAGCTACCACTTACTTTAGTTCTTACATCAAGTGTCACTATCTCATCTATTGGCTTAGACAAATTGACAGTAAATGTTGCAATATCGCCTTCAGAAACAGTGCCAGCACCAGTTACGGTTAAGTCCGGAATATCCTCGTCATAATCAGGTTTAGAATTTGAACGATCATCAAAGATGTATACAGTGTCGCTAGCACTTTGCCCAGCAACATTGTTGTCTGTTGTTGTAGCGGTCAGTGATACACCTTCCACCTCTTCTGTTTCAAGATCATCAATCACTGCGATTCGAACTTGAACACCTTCAGCATCCGCAGGTAACGTTAGTGAGCCGTTATATGTTTCCCAAATAGAGCCATTGAAATATTCTACTTTGTTTTCATAGTCTGAACCGACTGTCGCATCGCCACCAAGAGTCAGCACTACATCAACATCATTTGCTGCTGGCCCACTTAACTTAACTTCATAGGTTAAGTAAGCATCATCACTTTCTGTTAGATTATCTCCACCGGTAACGACGATATCCGGAGCGTCTTCATCCACTTTACTGCCGTCTTCACGCTCGACTAGATCATCTTTGATGATGCCTTGTGCACTTGCCGACTGGGCATTGACGTGGTTGCTGTCCGTTGTTGCCGTAACTATTACCGACTCTCTTGTTTCGGTTTCATTGTCATCGAGCACTTCAACGCGTACCTTGACCACGCCTGAGTCCGGCGTTTGGAAGCCA
>NZ_MCWZ01000270.1 GCF_002877365.1 Vibrio sp. 10N.261.55.A7 | reverse complement strand
CTTCATCAATGCGAATTGTTGAAGTAAATTTCTCTCCGCCATGAACAATACGGTGGCCAACAGCGACTAAGTCTTTGTTGAAGCCTAGCGTGTCCATGAGTGCCACAATGCGGTCTATTGCATGTTGATGGTGGCTGTCAGGTGCAGTAATCGCTTCTTCTGTTTTTTCACCGTTGAATTTCCAGCTGATCACAGCTTCTGGTAATCCAAAACATTCACCAAGGCCAGTAACGATATCATCACCGGTGTTTGCGTCGATAACAGCAAACTTTAAAGATGAACTTCCAGAGTTGATGACTAGAACAAGCGAGTTCGACATTAATATGCATCCTGTTTGGGCTGAGAGATGAAGCCAACGCTTCAATTTTTGTGTGCCTCTATTATTC
>NZ_MCWZ01000269.1 GCF_002877365.1 Vibrio sp. 10N.261.55.A7 | reverse complement strand
TCAATTACAAATTATTCTTTAAATACATAATGTTGAACAAGATCTCATTTGCCATGAAATGTTAAACACTTGTTAATCCAGGCAAGTGTTTGATAAATAAACTGTAATTAAACTTATCAAGAAAAGTAACTTCGATATAACTTACTGATATTTAATGGGTAAATATCAATCGACAGTTGGTTTGCAACAAATATTGCATTGTTCAATCTATTAATAGCGATACACTTTATTGATAAATAAATCAGAAAAACAGTTAGGAATCACGTTGCACCAAAATAGGTCGACTTGAGATTGATATGGTTGATTATGGGGCGAAAAATATATTAAATAT
>NZ_MCWZ01000268.1 GCF_002877365.1 Vibrio sp. 10N.261.55.A7 | reverse complement strand
GGTAAACGATAAGCTTCATATTAGAGCCGACAGTCATTCCGTAAAAAAATTCCAGCAACAGGGTTATCAACCTTATGTCTACAAGAAACGTGGACACCCTGTCGTAACTAAATATTATGCTTTACCGGACAACTGGCTTAAGAATCAGTCTATTGCTCTTTCCGAAGCAAAAAGATCGCTTGATATTGCGAAGAAAGAGAGAGAAAGCCAAGCAGCCGCAAAGCCCGATAGACTTAAAGATCTTCCAAACCTTAGATTAGCAACAGAGCGTATGCTCAAAAAGGCCGGGATAGATTCTGTCTCTACGCTCGAGCAAAGAGGTGCTGTTGAAGCCTACAAAGCTATTCAGCAATCTCACTCCTCAGATATTGGCATCGAACTACTCTGGGCGCTTGAGGGGGCAATTAAGGGTACTCATTGGTCAGTGATACCTCAATCTAGAAGAGATGAACTGGCTGGTCGATTACGCTAAGAAAAATATGCTCAGAAAGCCAACACTCTCGTGTTGGCTTTCTTATTTTGATACATAAATTTCTATCAAGGATTGAAATTTATCCATCTTTCTGCTGTTCTTTATAGGCACATAACTCATCTTCTTGGCCTATTACTATGAACAAAAAAATCCTATTCGGTGTTATTCTCATCCTGACGATACTGTTTCTTACCACCAACTATGGCCATTTACTGACGCTAGAAAACGCCAAGGCACAGCAAGACTCATTAGCCCAAACCATCGAATCTAACTTCGCGTTAGCTGCACTCAGCTATTTTGCAATCTATATAATCATTACCGCGTTCTCAATTCCAGGGGCGGCGGTTGTTACTCTTCTTGGCGCGGCTTTATTCGGATTTTGGACCAGTTTGCTTCTCGTCTCATTTGCCAGTTCTCTAGGGGCAACACTCGCTTTTTTAAGCAGCCGTTTTTTACTTAAGGATTGGGTTCAAGCCAAGTTTGGTGAAAAACTTTCTACAATTAATGATGGCGTAGAAAAAGATGGTGCATTCTACTTATTTTCCCTTCGACTGATTCCTGTCGTGCCTTTTTTCCTAATTAACTTGCTGATGGGCCTAACGCCGATTTCGGCCTCTAGGTTTTACCTCGTCAGTCAGTTAGGTATGCTTCCTGGTACCGCTGTTTATCTTAACGCAGGCACACAACTGGCAAATATAGACAGCCTCTCTGGCATCGTGTCATTACCGGTCATTTTGTCTTTTGTGCTTTTAGGCGTCTTCCCTATTATTGCCAAGAAATTAATGGGCGTAGTAAAGAAATCACCTAGCGAAAATCAAACTGGCGCATAATCTGTCTAACTCCCCTAGGGAAATAAACGCTTAAACTAAAAGACCCACTGAAGCTAAGCAGCTTAGTGGGTCTTTTTTATTTAGTCATTTCGCGGCTACCGACTGCAGCTCTGAATAAATTCTATCGAGTGGCGATTAAATTCCTCTGGGCGTTCGACATTACAAACGTGACCACAGTTTGGTATTTCAAGTAGGTGGCTATCACTGTGCGCCGCAACCATCTCTTTCGCGGGTTGAATAAACATATAGTCTTGTTCACCCATTAGGTAGAGTGTTGGAATGGGCAGTTTCCTATGCTTGAAGTACCGCATCAACGGGTTCACCTCCGCTGTCAATATAAACCAACGTTTAAACTCTTTCTGACATAGCTTCTTTGCTTCTCGCACAAACATATGACGAGATTCTTTCTGATTCTTCTGGGGCATAACAACGTAAGCAAATAGTCTATATAGCCACATATAAGGAATTATATGTTTACTCAAATCTCCGAGCTTAATCAGAATTTGAGAGCGCGTATTCAATCGCGTTACCGCACCACCCAATACCATGCTATGAACACGCTCAGAGGCTATTTCAGCAATATTCTGAACGATGATCGTTCCTAAAGACATACCGACAAAATGCGCGGATCGAATTTTAAGGTGATCGAGAACTTTAAGGATATCGAGTGTGACTTCTTTAAATGTATATCGGTTTGAGATAATGTCTTTGATAAAGTGATTGGACTTACCATGTCCACGCAGGTCTAGAAGCAATATATTAAAATGCTCTTTGTAAGCTTTTATCTGCTTAAACCAAATCGATGAACTTCCCCCCGCCCCATGCACAAAGACCACCCACTCATTACTTGTGGGGTGTTCGTATGTTTTATGGAAAAGTAGAGCCTGAGACATAACGAGATAAAACCTTAGTACTGTACCAACGGGTTGAAAGTAGAAGCCTACCATATAAATAAAGAAATGTTATTCATAGCCTGTCAAAGAAAAGTGAAATGAATAGCCAACGGTTCTTTATCTCACTAAATAGTCATTATAAATGAAAGCACTAGAAGAACATTAAAGAAAACTTTTGCAGATCTGACCACATAAAAAAAGCACCTTACGGTGCTTTTTAAACGCTAAATGGAACGACAAATCGTCAATTACCATAATCTAAGAAAACTACCTATTGCACACTATTATACATCTCTAAGTAGTGTTTTGCCGCGTCATCCCAACTGAAATTCTTCTTCATCGCTTCAACTTGCAATCGACGAATCTCAGTAAGATTCTGAGCATGGAGCAGTAACGAACGCAACAGCGTGTTTAGCAATGCATTAGCGGTTGGTTCAGTGAACACAAAGCCCGTACCGTGCTCATTGTCATCATCGTAGTCCGTAACACTGTCTTTTAGTCCACCAACACCACGAACAATAGGAAGCGTGCCATAAGCCATACTGTAGATTTGGTTTAATCCGCATGGTTCAAACTCTGATGGCATAATAAAGAAATCAGAGGCTGCCTCAACCCAGTGAGCCAGTCGATTGTTATAGGCTTCAATAAACACAAACTTACTGCTGTATCGCGCTGCAATGTCTTTAAGCTGACTCGATAACACAGGGTCACCCGTACCAACGATAACGAGTTGAACGTCATGCTTCAAAAACTCACTTAATATCGGAATTAGGTAATGGATACCTTTTTGACTGGTTAGGCGACAAACCATTCCATACACGGCAATATCTTGAACAGGTAGCCCCAACTCTTCTTGCAGTGCTTGCCGACTCGCTTTTTTACCACGAACCATACTCTGTTTGGTCGCTCTGTACTTCTTTGGCAAATATTCATCTGTTTCTGGGCTCCACGATGAATAGTCACAACCATTCAAAATGCCAACGAGATCATCTTGACGCGATAAAAACTCATGGGCCATACCATGACTGCCAAGCTCCGTCTTAAGCTCTTCTGCGTAAGTTGGGCTGACTGCATTTATTTTGTCCGCACACATTACACCGGCCTTAAGCATCGTAATATGAGTTTCACTCACCGCAGCTTCAGGCACATGTCGAGTTACAAATTCGGGAACCGATTGCAGTTCGTCGTAGCTAAAGACACCTTTGAAAACAGCATTGTGGATGGAAATAACACTGCGAATCGAATGATAAAACTCATCACGTTGATGGCGAACTGTCAGAAAATATGGCACAAGGCCAGTATGCCAGTCATTAGCATGAACAATATCAGGCTTAAAGCCCAACTTAGGCAGCATATCTAGGCTAGCAGCGCTAAAAAAAGCAAACCGTTCGCCATTGTCCGCATACGCTTGATTATTTTCCGCATACATCTCTTTGCGATCAAAATATTTATCACAGCGTATCGCATAAACTGGAACGCCGCCGACCGCTGTTTCAACAACTTGATACTCAGTGTGAGGCCAACTTTCGAGCTTAGTGCTCAATAGAACGTTCGCTTCCGCAATATTAGGAATCTGGCTATAAGCAGGGATCGCCAGTTTAACATCTTGCTTTAAGTTCTGTAGCGCCTCAGGCAGTGCCTTAGCGACATCCGCTAAGCCACCACTTTTGATCAATCCTTCAACTTCAGATGCTACAAATAAAATAGAAAGTTTCTTAGTAGCCAACTTTTGCACCTTTAGCAATAACCACTACACCATCTTCCGACACATGGAAGCGTTTTTTATCTTCTTTAAGGTTAACACCAATCTGTGTACCTGGTGCAATGTCTGCATCTTTATCAACTATAACTCGACGTAAAACACAGCCTTCGCCAATCTTAACGTCACCTAGCAAGATACTTTCACTGATATCACAGGCCGATGCGATGTTACTTCTAAAGCCTAGAACTGACTTCTCAATTCTCGAACCACGAACATAACTCCCGTTACATACAAGGCTGTCGATAATCTGCACGCGGCCGTTAACTGAGTCAGTAAACGTAGCGGGTGGTAAAGCCGGATAGAATGTGTGAAGAGGCCACTTGCGATTGTATAAAGAAAAAGGCGCATCTTTCTTAAGTAGGTCCATATGTGCCTGCCAGTAAGCATCAATCGTTCCTACATCGCGCCAGTACACTTCTTCTTTTTCGCCAGTAATCTTGTTAGTGCTGAAGTCATAAACAAATACGTCACCGCGTGGGTACATGTTTGGAATGATATCCTTGCCAAAATCGTGTGAAGAACCTTCTTTGTCAGCATCTTCTATCAATTCCGAGTAAAGATTCTTAGCTTCAAAGATATAGTTGCCCATTGACACTAACGCGTGCTCTGGATCACCCGGAATTGATTTTGGATTTGCAGGTTTCTCTTCAAAGCCAACCATACGACCTTCAGCATCAACTTCAATAACACCAAATTCAGAGGCTTCTGATAATGGCATACGTAAAGCCGAGACGGTCAATGAGGCTTCTTTCTCTTTATGAAAATCAAGCATCTGCTTAATGTCCATTTTATAGATGTGGTCAGAACCAAAGATGCACACTTGATCGGGTTCTGCGAGCTCCATAAATCTTAGATTTTGATAAATCGCATCTGCCGTTCCCTCATACCAACGCTTACCCGTTCTCATCTGAGCTGGAATAGGATCGATAAAACGGTCGGTAATGCCGCTAATATTCCACCCTTTTTTCATATGGTGAAAAAGAGACTGGGACTTGAATTGCGTCAAGACATAAATACGCATTAAATCAGCGTTTACAAAATTATTTAAAGCGAAGTCGATCAAGCGATAACTGCCTCCAAATGGAACCGAAGGTTTACTGCGAGATTCCGTTAGAGGTCTAAGGCGGGAACCCTCACCACCAGCAAGGATCATTCCTAATACACCAGCCATTTTTTTCTCCATTAATTATTTTATTTTTTTGTCAACACCGCAATTGTTAGAATTTGGGGGGCGGTGTTGTTATCCGTTTAACTAAAGCCAACTTAATTCATATTTTTTATACAAAGCAAGCTTATACACGTTAACTGCTTCTAAAATAATTACAATTTTAAATATGCAATTACGTTAATTGAACGCTGTTTTCCTACATACATTCTTGCCTAGCTCACAGATATTGCTGAATAAAAAACAAGTTAATAACATTTACAACACAAGACCTCTATAACCATAGAGCCCTTGCTCTATCTGGGCTAAACGTAAATCAATAACTTATAATTGGCCAACGCCAGATTCAAATATAGCCATCGTTTAATTAAGATAATCACCAAGAATAATTATTCACCATCAATTCACGACGCGCATGAGTTTTCAATAAGATAAGCCGATGTTGCTCCAGATGTGTCATCTTTAGGATCGTGCATAGAATGTTAGTTTTTTTTGAATACTCGATTTAAATCGGTCTTATACCGCTACTATCTATCCGAATAACCATATAGACAATTTGTTACACTTAGAGTGCATGGCGCTTGTCTTATTCTGTGAAATCGCAAAATCTTGGTCAAAGCTATTCAGGGTTGGTCATACTTAAGACAAAAAAAAGCAGCTCATTATTGAGCTGCTTCCTAGTTTATTTTTTCTTATCTTCTTTTTTGGGTTTCTTACGCTTGTCCGTAATCTCCCATTTTCCATCGATATAAAGACCTGTCCAACCGGAAGGCTTGCCATCAATTTCTGAGCGGATATAGTTCTCTTTCGACTTACGGCTAAATCTCACCACCGTATCACGACCATCAGGGTCCTTCACTGGCGCATCGGCAAGATAAGTAAACTTAGGCGATAAACGATCCTTAAAGCGAGCCAACTCAGCAACTAACGGAGCACGTGTCTCCCTTGATTTAGGGAAGTTACTCGCCGCCATAAATAGACCTGAAGCGCCATCTCTCAAGACAAAGTATGCATCCGAATTTTCACACGGTAACTCTGGTAAATGGACTGGATCTTCTTTCGGTGGCGCGACCTCACCATTTCTCAAAATCTTACGAGTGTTCTTACATGTTTCGCTAGTGCAATCCATGTACTTACCAAAACGGCCATTTTTAAGCACCATATCAGAACCACATTTATCACACTCAACAAGTGGGCCGTCGTAGCCTTTCACTTTGAATTCACCAAACTCAACGACATAACCATCACAGTTAGGGTTATTACCACAAACATGCATTTTGCGCTTTTCGTCAATCAGGTACGCATCCATTGCGGTTTCACAAATTGGACAACGTTTCTTTGCTCGCAGAGCTTCAGTTTCAACGTCTTCTTCAAGTACGTTGATAATGCCTTCCTCATCACCGAGGTTTATGGTCGTTTTACAACGTTCTTTCGGTGGAAGCGCATAACCAGAACAGCCCAAGAATACACCAGTTGAAGCAGTACGTATTCCCATAGGACGAGAACAAGTTGGACACTCAATATCTGTTTCAACGATATTGTTTGGCTTCATGCCACCTTCAGTTTCATCGAGATCAGCGGTTTCTAAATCCCCGGTGAAATCAGTAAAGAAGTTGTCTAGCACTCCTTTCCAACCCGTATTGCCTTCTGCAATTTGGTCTAATTTCGCTTCCATTCGAGCGGTGAAATCGAAGTTCATCAAATCATCAAAACTGTTGTCTAGACGATCAGTGACAATCTCTCCCATTTTCTCAGCATAGAAACGTCTCTGGTCAACTTTAACGTATCCACGATCTTGAATCGTTGAGATAATTGAAGCGTAGGTCGATGGGCGGCCAATACCGCGCTTCTCAAGCTCCTTAACCAAGGCTGCCTCTGTAAATCGAGCCGGTGGCTTAGTAAAGTGCTGTTTCGGATCGAGCGCTTCAAGCGTCAATGCATCGCCAACCTGAACCGCTGGCAAAATCTGATCTTCATTTTTACCCAATGGGCGCTGAACACGCGTCCAACCATCAAATTTAAGGATTCGACCTTTCGCTTTCAGCGTATACTCGTCGGCTTTCACGCTCACCGTTGTGGAATCGTATTTCGCTTTGGTCATTTGACAGGCAACGAATTGATTCCAGATCAGCGTGTACACTTTCTGAGCGTCAGGTTCCATACCCTGCAGATCTTCAGTTTTAACTTCAACACTAGAAGGTCGGATCGCTTCGTGCGCCTCTTGAGCACCTTCTTTACTTCCGTAGCGTAAAGGGCTTTCCGGTAAGTAGCTTGCGCCATACTCACTATTGATAAACTCTCTCACAGACTCTACAGCCTCTGAACTTAAGTTCGTGGAGTCTGTACGCATGTAAGTGATGTAACCGCCCTCATAGAGCCTTTGAGCAAGCATCATTGTCTTTTTAACGCCATAGCCTAAGCGAGTACTTGCCGCTTGCTGAAGAGTAGACGTGATATAAGGGGCCGATGGCTTACTTGATGTTGGTCGATCTTCACGCTTGCACACTTCATAAGCGGCTTTTTCTAACGTGTTAACTGCTGCAAGCGCATCTTTTTCATTGGTTGGCTTGAAGGCCACGCCATCTTTTTGAGCGACTTGTAAGCGGAAGTTCGTCTTAGTAGAGGTCAGAGTATCGGCATGAATGTCCCAGAACTCTTCAGGAATGAACGCTTTAATTTCGCGCTCACGCTCAACCAATAGCTTAACCGCAACAGACTGAACGCGGCCAGCAGATAGTCCACGTGCAACTTTTTTCCAAAGTAGTGGAGACACCATGAAGCCCACTACGCGATCCATAAATCGACGTGCTTGCTGAGCATTAACACCATCCATGTTCAACTCGCCCGGTTTTTCAAAGGCTTGCTGGATGGCATTTTTGGTAATTTCATTAAAAACTACGCGCTTGTATCGCTCTTCATCGCCACCGATAATCTCACGAAGGTGCCATGCGATAGCTTCTCCCTCGCGGTCCAAATCGGTCGCGAGATAAACATAATCTGCGTCTTTGGCGAGTTTTTGTAATTCTGCAACAACCTTCTCTTTACCGGGCAGAACCTGGTAATTCGCTTCCCAATCGTTATATGGGTTGATGCCCATCTTTTTGATAAGAGCTTTACGATCTTTCTCTTTTTTTATGCGTGCTTTTTCTTCTACACTCATACCCTTGGTAGAAATAGCTGCAGCTTTCTTGCCGGTGCTTTGACCTGCCGTCGGAAGATCTCGGACATGACCGACGCTAGATTTAACGATGAAATCTTTACCAAGGTATTTATTGATTGTTTTTGCCTTGGCTGGTGATTCCACTATAACGAGTGATTTACCCATAATTGACTCAAATGTCCTTTATCGCTGAGCGAATTTATCGCATGACATACTCAAATGCGTGTTCTTTTTTTACTATCGAGCGAGATTACAAGAAGATCAATATCTTTTTTTAAAAAATAAATTCAACTGGTCGACAATTCAACAAAATCGCGAGTTACTCAACTGGAAAGAAAAGACTCATGTCTCAATAAGTTAGCCCATACTAAACGTGCAAGTGATTGTGTTTCTAGTACTTCACATAAAACTTAGTCGTAAATCACAAAATGCAAAGTCACAATTCTGATTGAATTTCCTTTTTTCTGACATAAACTAGGCCTAACTTTGATTTAGCGAAAGAACGAACCATGTCGACTAAAAAGCCAATTGCAAAATTTGAGCTGTTGTTAATTGCCAACCAATTGATTCAAGACCACAAAGACTACATTGAAGGAATGAGAGCCACTTCAGTAGAAGAAAAAGACGAAGTTTTAGTCTTTAAAGGCGAGTACTTTCTGAATGAAGACGGGCTTCCCACCGCCAACACAACCGCAGTATTTAATATGTTTAAATACCTTGCACTCCATCTATCAAAAGAGTTTACCCTGCTAGACTAAAAAGCTTGCCTAAATGGCAAGCTTTCGTTCAGTGTTTATACTTCATAGCTGTGATTAAGAACTTAATTCAGCCAGCTTTTCGAAATAGCCTGGGAAGGTTTTTGAAGTACACTTAGGATCATTTATGGTAACGGGTGTATTACTCAAAGCAACGAGTGAGAAACACATAGCCATACGGTGATCATCATAAGTATCAATTGCGGCATGCTTCAACTCAGGCGTCGGCTTAACAATAATGTAATCTTCACCCTCTTCCACTTCAGCACCAACCTTGCGTAATTCCGTTGCCATTGCAGCCAATCGGTCAGTCTCTTTTACGCGCCAGTTATACACGTTGCGAATTGCCGTGGTCCCTTTAGCAAAGAGCGCTGTAGTGGCAATCGTCATCGCAGCATCAGGGATATGATTGTAATCCATGTCGATACCAACTAACTCACCACAACGAGAGATAACATAGTCGTCACCCCACTCAATTTCTGCACCCATTTTCTCAAGCGCATCAGCAAACTGTACGTCACCTTGAATGCTATTCTTACCAATACCTGTCACCTTAATTTCACCGCCCTTAATTGCTGCAGCAGCAAGAAAATACGACGCAGAAGAAGCATCACCTTCAACAAGGAAATCACCAGGAGCGATGTAAGATTGACCCGATTTAATGACAAATGATTGGTAGTCATTGTTAATCACATCCACACCAAACTGCTTCATAATGTGAAGCGTAATATCGATGTAAGGCTTGGAGACCAAATCACCTTCTATATTGATCGTAATATCGCCTTTCGCAAGTGGCGCAGACATTAAGAAAGCGGTTAAAAACTGGCTTGAAATAGAACCGTCAATGGTAACTGTTCCAGCATTTAAGCCTGTAGCATTAATTTTTAGTGGTGGGTAATCTTCATTTTCAAGGTACTCAATATTGGCACCGGCTTGACGAAGCGCGTTGACCAAGTGTCCAATCGGACGCTCTTTCATTCTAGGTTCGCCTGTTAATACAAACTCCCCGGCTCCAAGGCACAAAGCCGCAGCCAATGGGCGCATTGCTGTACCTGCATTCCCAAGAAAGAGTTCTTGCGCTTGCTCTACGTTAAATGCTTCACCAAGGCCAACCACTTCACAGACGGTTTTATCTTCCGACAACTGATAGCTTACACCGAGTTGTGTCAGAGCATTCAGCATATGCCGAATGTCATCGCTATCGAGTAGGTTGGTTAAACGTGTTGTTCCTTTTGCTAAGGCTGCAAGAAGTAAAGCACGGTTAGACACACTCTTTGAACCCGGTAAATTCACGACACCATTAATTTTATCTATCGGTTGTAACGTAAGGCTTTCCATTAAACTTATTTATCCTTGATTTCATTGCGAAGACGATTAAATCTGAGCAATGTTGAAATTTTTTCGTACTGGCAGACTAACCAAAATAAGGGCTGAACTCCAGATCTAATCCATCAATTGTTAGAAATTATTTACGGTTCAATTTTAACATTTAACCGCCGTACTCTTGACAATACCCTTACACGTTTAGAAACGAGCAATTACTGACAAAGTAAGTAAAAGTGAATACCATGATTAAACGATGATTTTTAAACTATAGAACACCTTATGGCTATCTATTTACCTGAGCTGTCACCTGATAAACTTGAATTTCCTTCTCCACATGAAGCGATGTCAGAACCTAATGGACTTCTAGCGTTTGGAGGCGATCTCTCAGCAGATCGTATTTATACTGCTTATCAGCAAGGTATCTTTCCTTGGTACGGCCCTGGAGAGCCCATTCTGTGGTGGAGCCCAGCCCCGAGAGCCGTATTTGACCCAACGACCTATTCCCCTTCACGAAGCGTAAAGAAGTTTCAGCGAAAGCATCAGTACCAGGTCGGGATTAATCACGCCACTGATCAAGTGATCCGTATGTGTGGCGAAATTAGGCCAATAGAGGAAACATGGCTAAATTCTGATATGCAGGATGCATACGTCGAACTTGCCAGACAGGGAAAATGTCATTCTGTTGAGGTCTGGGAAGATGATGAGTTAATTGGCGGATTGTACGGTATTCAAATCGGACAATTGTTTTGCGGCGAATCTATGTTTAGCTTAAAAGACAATGCGTCTAAAATCGCACTTTGGTACTTTTGCCATCATTTTCAGAGACATGGTGGTAAGTTAATTGATTGCCAAGTGATGAATACTCACCTAGCATCACTTGGAGCGGTTGAGCTTCAGCGAGACGAATTTCTAGATTCGTTGCTATTATTAAAGCATCAATCCGTAGAAAACACCTGTTTCCAAACTCAATGGCTAGTGTCACCCTAGTGAAGGACTTTAGATGAGCTCTGATATTCAACAGATCAGAATTGGTTTAACCGATAGTCACGCATGCAGCTATCTCACGAATAGAGAAGAGCGTGTCGCTGTTGCACTTGATACACAAATGCACTCTGCTTCAAGTTATGAAGTGCTATTAGCCAATGGATTTCGTCGAAGCGGAGACACTATATACAAGCCTCACTGTGATAATTGTAATGCATGCAACGCGTTAAGAGTGTCTGTTCCTGATTTTCGATTATCAAAAAGTCAAAAACGCTTAAAGTCAAAAGCTCAAAACTATACATGGGCACTAAAGGATGAAATGGATGAAGGGTGGTTCACACTATACTCTCGCTATATTAATGAACGTCATCAATCAGGCAGCATGTACCCCCCAAAACGTGATGAATTCGCCCGTTTTTCTAACTGCGCTTGGTTAAATACTCAGTACCTTCATATCTACGATGAAGAAAAGCTTATCGCTATTGCGGTAACCGATGTGATGAGCAATAGCGCCAGTGCCTTCTATACCTTTTATGACCCTGACGTACCGCTTTCTCTCGGAACATTCGCTGTTTTAAGTCAAATCGAATACTGCTCAAAGCAAGGAAAACAGTGGCTTTATTTGGGATACCAAATAGATGAATGCCCAGCCATGAACTATAAAGTCCGATTTCATCGTCATCAAAGGCTAGTAAATCAACGTTGGCAAGGGTAGAATACGCTCCAACTTGACATAATTCCCATTTTTTCGGTGCTTAAAAGCCGTAAAAATTGCCAAATTTCTAAAGAGGATTAAATGGCTAAAGAAGACGTAATTGAGATGCAAGGCACTGTCCTTGATACTCTTCCAAACACAATGTTCCGTGTTGAGCTAGAAAACGGCCACGTAGTTACAGCTCACATCTCTGGTAAAATGCGTAAGAACTACATTCGTATTCTTACTGGTGACAAAGTAACTGTAGAGATGACTCCATACGACCTATCTAAAGGCCGTATCGTCTTCCGTGCTCGTTAATCTCTGACTGCCTAGCGCATTCCGAATTAGTCGAATACAAACAAAAAACGGAGCAATCGCTCCGTTTTTTGTTGCCCGCAATATAAGTCAAAAACTATTTACCAAGCGCTTCTTTATAATGCAGACGGCACACAGATACATAACGGTCATTACCGCCAATCGCTACCTGGTCACCTTCAGCAATGGCATTGCCCGCTTCATCGGTTCTTATCACCATATTGGCTTTTCGGCCGCAATGGCAGATTGTCTTCAGCTCGACTAGTTTGTCAGCCCACGAAAGTAAGTATTTGCTACCCTCAAACAGTTCGCCCAAAAAATCCGTTCTAAGCCCGTAGCAAAGTACTGGAATATTGAGTTTGTCTACAACTTCAGTCAGTTGATAAACCTGTTCTTTTGAAAGAAACTGACACTCATCAATCAAAATACAGTGACGTTTCTCAACCTCATTAAGATGTGTAATTTCTTTATAAAGATTAGTTTCAGAACGAAACAGCTGAGCCTCTGCCTGCAAGCCGATTCGAGAACTTACCTTCCCTATACCATAGCGATCGTCAAGCGCGGCGGTGAAGATTAAAGGGGTCATTCCTCGCTCTTGATAATTAAATGAAGATTGTAATAGCGTTGTTGATTTACCCGCATTCATTGCCGAGTAATAGAAGTACATTTGAGCCACAGAGGTTACCCACCTTGCTTAGTAAATTGGATGCTTTGAAAATTTAGAATGAGGCAGAAAAAAGGGCTAATGAATCAGCCCTATTTACATATTTACTTGCGGCGCCAAGTTGTACCGTCAGCACCATCTTCGAGAACAATGCCTAATTCGTTTAGCTTATCTCTCGCCATATCGGCATTCGCCCAGTCTTTCGATGCACGTGAATCATTACGCAGCTTGATTAGAGCTTCAATTTCAGCAACCTCATCGTTATCGCCAGTGTCACCTTTCAGAAAAGACTCCGGATCTTGATGCAAAATACCAATCACATCGGCCAACTCACGCATCAGGCTACCCAACTCACTGGCTTTCTGAATATTTTCAGTCTTGATGCGGTTAATGTCTCGAGCCATTTCGAATAGCACCGAGTAGGCTTCAGGAGTATTGAAATCGTCATTCATCGCTTCTGAGAATCGAGCAATGTACTGCTCGCCGCCTGCAGCAGGTATAGACAGGTCAAGTCCACGAAGCGAAGTATATAGACGTTCAAGTGAGGCACGAGCTTGATTCAGGTTTTCTTCACTGTAGTTCAGCTGACTGCGGTAGTGACCCGACATTAAGAAATAACGCACCGTTTCCGCATCGTAGTGTGTCAGGACATCACGAATGGTGAAAAAATTGCCCAGTGACTTAGACATTTTCTCTCTATCAACCATCACCATGCCGCTGTGCATCCATGTATTTACGTACTGAGTATCATGAGCACAGCATGATTGGGCAATCTCATTTTCATGGTGTGGGAACTGCAGATCTGAGCCACCACCATGAATATCGAAATGATTTCCAAGAATCGAAGAGTTCATCGCAGAACATTCAATGTGCCAACCAGGACGACCAGGCCCCCATGGCGATTCCCACGTTGGTTCACCTGGCTTAGACATCTTCCACAGAACGAAATCCATACCGCTACGTTTAACACTCGCTTCTTCAAGAGTAACGCGAGAGCCCGCTTGCAACTGCTCAAGATCTTGACGAGAAAGTCGACCATATTCATCAAACTTTTTCACTTCAAACATCACATCGCCATTACTTGCCACGTAAGCGAATCCGCGTTCAATCAGTTTCTCGACAAGCTCAATGATCTCTTGGATATATTCTGTCGCACGAGGTTCAACGTCTGGGCGCTTCATATTTAACGCATCAAAATCATCGTGCATTTCACCAATCAGTCGCTCTGTTAGAGCATCACAAGATTCTCCATTTTCAGCAGCTCGTTTAATAATTTTATCGTCAATATCAGTAATATTACGGACAAATTTCAGATCAAAACCAAGGTAACGTAGGTAGCGAGATACCACATCAAAAGAGACAAATGTACGACCATGACCAATATGACAGAGATCGTATATGGTTACCCCACAGACATACATGCCCACTTTTCCGGCATTGATTGGTTTGAATTCCTCTTTCTGTCTCGTGAGTGAGTTATATATCTTTAGCATGATCTCTATCTAATATTAGGTGAAATAAAATAGTGGCTCAGTATATCAAGTCATGGCTTTTTAGGTAATCCCATGTAACGGAAAAACTCAGCATAAACGAGCATAGTTTGAACGTTTCTATGATAATCCACGTATTAAAATGAACACAGTTGATATAGAATCTTGCCCTAATGTCAAAAACATGAATAAAGGTACAGTCATGATCACTCTTCATACTAATTTTGGGGACATCAAAGTCCAACTCAATGAAGAAAAAGCACCAGAAACGAGTGCTAACTTTTTACAATACTGCCGTGATGGATTTTACGACAACACACTTTTCCACCGTGTTATCGATGGTTTCATGGTTCAAGGTGGTGGTATGGAGTCTGGCTTACGTGAAAAAGCAACTCGCGCTACGATCAAGAATGAAGCTAACAATGGCCTAAGCAACAAAATTGGCACACTAGCGATGGCTCGCACTATGGAACCACATTCTGCTAGCTCACAGTTTTTCATCAACGTAAACAACAACAACTTCCTAGATTTCCGTTCTGAAAGCATGGATGGCTGGGGTTACTGTGTATTCGCAGAAGTCGTTGATGGTATGGACGTTGTTAATCAAATTAAAGGTGTGAGCACCGGTACAATGGGCATGCACCAAGACGTTCCTCTTGAAGACGTTGTCATTACTGGCACAACCATCGAAGAGTAACAGAGATAGGAGAGCACGACTGTTGCTCTCCTTTTTTTCATTATGACGACATTATTTATTTCCGATCTACACCTATCCCCCTCTCGACCAGACATCACTCAGTGCTTTGTTGATTTTATGAGAAATGAGGCTATTCATGCGAAGCGTCTTTATGTTCTTGGCGATCTATTCGAATTCTGGGTTGGTGATGATGACAATACCGAGTTTTCTCTCCACATTCAGCAAGAGTTTCAGCGATTAACGCAACTTGGTGTTCAGTGCTATTTCACTCAAGGAAATAGAGACTTCCTCGTTGGAAAACGTTTTGCGAAAAACACCGGAATGACACTTCTTCAAGATGAAACCGTCATCGAGCTTTATGGAAGAAAGGCCGTCGTTTTGCACGGTGATACCTTATGCACTCGGGATGTAAAATACCTCGAATATAGAAAGAAGGTACATCAGCCTTGGTTACAATGGGTGTTTAATAGAATCCCATTTAGTATCAAAAAGAAAATCGTCTCAAAAGTTCAATCCGATATCAAAGAAGATAAAGAAACGAAGTCGCTTGATATAATGGACGTGACACCCGATGAAGTGGTTTCAGTGATGAACCGACATGACGTTAATCTAATGATTCATGGACACACCCACCGACCAAACATTCACCAGGTAAATGTAAATTCAGGTGACGGTACCCGCATTGTATTGGGAGACTGGTACACTCAGGGGTCGATTTTAGTCTATGATAATAATGGATTTGAGCTAAAAACAAAGCCATTCACTAGTGACTAACTTGATAATCCGGCTATGAACCATCACTTATACTGATATCGCTAACTGATGGCTAACTGTATAAAGAAAGAGAAGACTATTGAAATACTCCTATATTGCTCGTCAACCTATCTTAGATCGAGATAAAAAGACTATCGGGTATGAATTGCTGTTTAGAGATGGACTGAATAACAGCTTTCCAGAAATAGACCCTGATTTGGCTACCAGTCGACTATTATCGGATCACTTTTTATCGACTCACCAGTCGACGCTGGGTGAGCATCTAGGGTTCGTCAACTTCCCTTATCAAAGCTTGATCAATAGAGTTCCGACCCTTTTCCCAGCCGATAACTTAGTGGTGGAGATCCTTGAGGATTGCGAACCTACTCTTGAACTTCTGGAAGCGGTAAAAGAGATGGCTCAACTAGGCTATGTCATCGCACTTGATGACTTTGTGCCCAGTAAGGCTTGGAAACAGTTTCTTCCCTACGTATCTATCATTAAGTTTGATATTCGAATTGTCTCTATAGAGAAATCAAAGCAATTCATTCAAAAAATACCGAAAGGTAAGATTCTATTTTTGGCAGAAAAGGTCGAAACTCACGGAGAGTTTCAACAAGCTAAAGCGGCAGGTTTTGACTATTTCCAAGGGTACTTTTTTAGCAAGCCTGAAGTTATTCAGCGTAAAGCGCTTGAGCCCTCGTTCATTACTCTGATCCAATTGTGTAAAGAAGTGGCTAAAGAAGAGATCGACTTTAAATCGATAGAAGAACTTGTTAGTACCGATTTGTCCCTCTCCTATAAGTTATTGACGTTTGTGAACTCATCTTCCACTGTCAACACTAAAATTGCGTCATTTAAGCAAGCGCTTGTTTATTTAGGGTCAGCACGTTTAAGAAAGTTCATCTCATTGGTTGCCATTGCCTCTACCCAAGAATCTAAGCCTGACTATCTGTACGGTTTGTCCATTCAAAGAGCTCGATTTTGTGAACTGCTTTATACTCAGTACCAAACACGCGAAACGGAAGGGAACGCGTTTCTAACAGGAATGTTTTCATTGCTTGATAGCTTGCTCGATCAATCACTTGAAGATCTTGTCAACGAAATGCCTATCGAAGAAGATGTTAAAGCAGCGCTCAGCCACGAAGCTGGAAACCTAGGCAAAACATTAGCACTTGTCAAAGCGTATGAGAAAGCGGATTGGGACATTGTCTCTTCTTTGGGGGACCAATTGGAATTGACTAACGACACCATTAATCAAAGCTATGATGAAGCGGTAAAGTGGACGGCAGAGCTATTAACGGCTTGCTAATTCACTCGTTTCTTACCCGCTTCTATTCATGCGACTTGCAACCATAACTCATTTCTAATCGAGGCAATTTATGGTTGTGATTTACATCCCTTATTCCACCACCTAAAATGACACTTTCCTTGTTCTGCCTTTATAGAATTCAATATGTCTCATTGTCCTTGTGGTAATTCAGTACCGTATCAATCCTGCTGTCAACCGATTCACGCTAACCCAGCCCTAGCGAAGCAACCTGAGCAGCTTATGCGCGCTCGATATTGCGCATACGTACTTAATCTGGTTGAGTTCGTGATCAGTACTTACCATCCGAGTTGTAACGCAGAAGCATCGCGAGAAGGCATTGTTGAATCAATCCATTCAGATTGGTGCAAACTCGAAGTTATCGGAACTGAAAATGGTGAGAACACGAATGAAGGATACGTATCATTCAAAGCTTACTTTATTGATGATAATCAACAATACTGCATGCAAGAAAAATCACGCTTTGTAAAACAAGATGACCTTTGGTTTTACATAGATGGCGTTGTAGAAGAATCCAAAGACGAAGAATTCTCAACCGTTTCAAAGGTAGGAAGAAACGATCCTTGTCCTTGTGGCAGTGGTAAAAAATCCAAGAAATGTTGCCACTAAGCTTACTGTAGATCGGTTCATATTAGGTACCACCATACCGCGTACACAATATGCAAGCCCTCATCAAGACGGGACTGTTTAGAGTAAAACTCTAGATACAAAAAAGCCGACGATGGATATCGTCGGCTTTTCTATTCTTGTATAACAGCATTAGCCAATATGAGTCGCGCCGCCCATGTATTTTTGTAATACAGTAGGGACAGCAATACGGCCATCTGCTTCTTGATTATTTTCAAGGATAGCAACCATGGTACGACCGACAGCAAGACCTGAACCATTCAAAGTGTGGACCAGCTCAGGCTTCTTTTCCCCTTTGCGGCGGAAACGAGCTTGCATACGGCGAGCTTGGAAGTCCCACATATTTGAGCAAGAAGAAATCTCACGGTAAGTCTCTTGAGCTGGTACCCATACTTCTAAGTCGTAAGTTTTACGAGCGCCAAAGCCCATATCACCAGTACATAGAACCACTTTACGATAAGGAAGCTCTAGCAGCTGAAGTACTTTCTCAGCATGGCCTGTCAGCTCTTCAAGAGCACTCATTGAATCTTCTGGTTTCGTAATCTGTACCAGTTCAACTTTGTCAAACTGGTGCATACGAATCAGACCACGTGTATCACGACCGTAAGACCCAGCTTCAGAACGGAAACAAGGTGTATGAGCTGTCATCTTAACAGGTAGATCAGCTTCGTCAGTAATCGTGTCACGAACCATGTTGGTAACGGGTACTTCTGCCGTAGGGATCAAAGACAGTTTACGTGGCTCTTCATCACTTACTTTTTCAGTAAGAGGTTCTGTGTGGAATAAGTCTTCACCAAATTTCGGCAGTTGACCCGTACCAAACAAGCTATCAGCGTTAACAAGGTATGGTACATACATCTCAGTATAACCGTGCTCATCAGTGTGAAGATCAAGCATAAACTGGGCAATAGCTCTGTGTAGACGAGCAAACTTACCCTTCATCACGATGAAGCGAGCACCAGTAATTTTTGTGGCACTTGCAAAGTCTAATCCGCCACTTAGTTCGCCTAGGTCAACGTGATCTTTTACTTCAAAGTCGTAACGCTTAGGCTCGCCCCAGCGAGAGATTTCAACATTCTCACTTTCATCTTTACCATTAGGAACTTCATCATCTGGCAAGTTTGGTACAGAAAGCGTGATATCTTCTAGCTTGCCTAGAACCTCTACAAGTTCAACTTTCTTAGCTTCTAAATCGCTACCAAGTGTACCGATTTGCTTCTTAATTTCCTCGGCACCTTCTTTATCACCAGACGCCATTTTTTGGCCAATCTGTTTAGAGATGGAGTTACGCGTGGATTGCAAATTCTCAACTTCTACTTGAATGGATTTACGTTGTTCTTCAAGTTGACTAATTGTGTCTACGTCCAGTTTAAAACCGCGACGTGCTAATTTTGCAGCTGTTTCATCCAGCTCAGTGCGAAGTAATTTAGAATCCAGCATTGCTAATCCTATGCCTTATGGTTGTGAAAAACGCATTGAAACTTCACCTTAAAGGTGTGCAATGCGTAGAGAAATTTTAATCGAACAAATGTATCCAAAAACACTCACTTTTCATAGCGCTTTTGTGGGCTTTTTGCGTCTAAACTAACCAAGTAATCTAACTTTTCGCCAATTTTTGTCTCCAAGCCTCTATTTGTTGGTTGGTAGTAACGTACATGACTCATTTCCGGTGGGAGATATACCTCGCCCGCAGCATAAGCGCCCTGTTCATCATGGGCGTAACGGTATTCCGCGCCATATCCCATATCTTTCATCAAACTGGTCGGTGCATTTCTTAAGTGAACAGGCACTTCATATTCCGGATACTCTTTTGCATCTCTTAGTGCTTGTTTCCACGCAGTGTATACCGCATTGCTCTTCGGAGCACAGGCCAAATACACAACAGCCTGCGCTATAGCACGCTCACCTTCTGCTGGCCCAATCCTTGTAAAACAGTCCCACGCGGACATGGCTACTTGCATCGCACGAGGGTCAGCGTTACCAATATCCTCTGAGGCGATTGCGAGCAACCGTCTAGCGATATAGAGAGGATCACAGCCAGCGGCAATCATTCTTGCCGACCAATACAGCGCGCCATCAGGATTGGAGCCTCGAATAGACTTATGAACCGCTGAGATCAAGTCATACCAAATGTCGCCTTTGTTATCGAATCGCGATACTTTCTCACCAGCAACTTCCGCCAATAAAGGCAAAGAGATTTGCTTTACATCGTCCTCTTCTTCGGCCATGTCAAAAAGAAGTTCGAGATAGTTAAGTGACATACGAGCATCACCATTAACCAGTTCTGCCAAACGTGCTAAAACCCCATCATGAAACGTCGCTTTAATCTTCCCTAACCCACGTTCGCTGTCTTCTAAAGCTTGAGTTAACGCGAGTTGAATCTCTTCAACAGATAACGAAGTCAGTTTATACACTCGTGCGCGAGAGAGAAGTGCGTTATTGAGTTCAAAAGACGGGTTTTCAGTCGTTGCGCCAATAAAGGTAACCGTGCCATCTTCAATATGAGGTAAAAAAGCGTCCTGCTGAGATTTGTTAAAACGATGGACTTCATCAACAAACAAAATGGTTCGCTTACCTGCCATTTTGTTTTCACGTGCTTTTTCGATCGCCGCTCGAATATCTTTCACACCAGAAGTCACCGCTGAAACTCGCTCCACTTCCGCATCAGCATAATTTGCTGCCACTTCCGCTAAGGTCGTTTTGCCGGTACCAGGTGGCCCCCAAAGAATCATCGAATGAATCTGTCCAGCTTCTAAAGCTCGCCTTAAAGGCTTACCTACACCCAGAATATGCTGTTGACCGATGTATTGCTCAACCGTTTCCGGCCTCATACGAGCAGCTAAAGGGCGAAAATCCTCATCACCGGAGAAATCTAGGCTTAAGTTACTCATTATTAGTTCCTTTGGTCATCTACCTCTACACCTTCCGGAATAACAAAAGTAAATTTGTTTGAGTCAGGACGCTCCAATTTCACATTTTTAAAAGTAAACAAACCGCGCTGACCATCCTGCTCAATCACATTAAAGCCTTTAACAACCCCTTTGGTATCAATATCAATTTGAAATTGCCCTTGATTCGAATCTACCGCCGTTGGTGTCAAGGTAAAGCGATCTTCTTGTTGGGAAACAGTGTAATTATCCCAGTCACTCTCAACATTTCGAGTAAGAAGTACGAACGGAGTTTGCTCCACGGCTTGTGCTTGCCAATAGACGCTCACTTGCTCAATAAAAGGGCTGTAATACCAAAGCGTTTCACCATCTGATATCAATGCATTTTCATCTGGAAAAGTGGTTTCCCAGCGGAATTGACTAGGGCGTGCGATATCGACAATGCCCTCTCCCTCCATAACGATATCGCCATCAGGGCTCACAATCTTCTGGCTAAATTCGGCACTGAAACCATCGTTGAGAGCAAGACGATCACTGAGTTCTTCTTTGGGTGTTGCCAAGGCAGAGAAACTCGTCAGCAATGAACACTGAACTACAAGCAAAAGACACCAATTTTTCATTAAAATACTCCAAGTTGTTTCAAACAATGACACAAAGTATTGAGACAACAAATTTGGCTAATGTTCACTATAGGCAAAGGTTTCTTTTCCTATAGTAATGAGAGTTTACTGACCGCAGCATTGTTTGAACTTTTTACCACTGGCACAAGGGCAGTCATCGTTACGCCCGATTTCTTTATATGGGTTGACGCTTTGGCTTTTTCCACCCGCTAAAAATTCATCTGCCGCCAACGCAACCTCAGCAACCATGAGATCAATTTGGCCAACAAGATCGTCTAGGGCTGGAGGTGTTTCAATTCCAGCATTTTTCATTTGCTGTTGTGTCTGCTCTTGGTCAATCGCTAGCATAAACGTCGTCAGTAATGCTTGTAACATACGAAGTGAACCATCATTTGGCTGAACGTCGGCCCAGTTCTCTTCAATAATTGGCCAGACCATCATGAAACCCTCTGCAAAATCAGAAAGACTTTCTGTCGTTTCATCCAAATTTAACAGGGCAAACAATTCGTATTCATTACGCTGCAGTCGATTGAACTGTACATGAATCTGTTCTGTAACTTTCCCTACGGCCTCTGGTGTTACTTCGGTGAAAACTTGCCCTAACCATTTTTCTGGTGCAATTGGTTTTACCGCAAAGTTTGCAGCCAAAATTGCCCCCTCTACGTACTCGGATGATTCGTTACAAGGCAAGGTATCTAGATTTAAAAACTCGTAGGTCATGGTATGTCATAAGTCAGAGAAAACAGCGCCCATTATAGCCTGAAGCAAGCGTTTAGTGACAATCTAATCGAGAATCTCTACAATCTCGCATCAAAAATTTTCCTACATACTATTAAAGGCAACCGTGTATGCGTGTCATTCTTGGCCCAATGGAGGGCGTGTTAGATCACCTAATGCGAGAAATTCTTACTGATATCAATGATTACGATCTTTGTGTCACTGAATTTGTTCGTGTCAGTGAGCAAGAACTCCCAGATCACGTATTCCATCGCTTGTGCCCTGAA
Source organism: Vibrio sp. 10N.261.55.A7 (assembly GCF_002877365.1). Lineage (GTDB taxonomy): Bacteria > Pseudomonadota > Gammaproteobacteria > Enterobacterales > Vibrionaceae > Vibrio. The sequence continues at coordinate 43,592 of NZ_MCWZ01000268.1, read as the reverse complement.
CTTCTGACTGATTCAAAGACGAAAGCAGGGGTGCCAATACACATCCAGTTACTTGGACAGCACCCTGAATGGATGGCTAAAAACGCGATCAAGGCGGCTGAGTTAGGCGCGAAAGGGATTGATTTGAATTTCGGTTGCCCGGCTCGGTTAGTCAACAAAAGTAAAGGTGGAGCCGCGTTATTGCAACACCCTGAACTGATTCATGATGTTGTCAAAGCTTGCCGAGAAGCCGTTCCTCAACACATACCTGTTTCCGCTAAAATTCGTCTGGGCTGGGAAAATCCAGATGATTGTTTCAACATTGTCGAGTCGATTGAGACTGCTGGCGCTGATGAGTTAACCGTACACGCGAGAACAAAAGCAGGCGGCTACAAGGCAAGTGAAATAAAGTGGGAGTACATAAATGATATTCGCAAAAACTCTTCCATACCCATTATTGCCAATGGTGAAATATGGAATTACCAAGATGGGCAACGCTGCATTCAAACAACAGGCATAGATTCATTAATGGTGTGCAGAGGAGCTTTCAATGTTCCAAACCTGGGCAACGTAATAAAATACAACCACCAGCCTCTTCCGTGGAACGAAGTTGTTGATTTACTTCTTGCTTATTCCCGCTATGAGATGGCTGGAGACAAAGGAATGTATTACCCTAACCGCGTCAAGCAGTGGTTTGCTTACTTAAAGCAGCAATACCCACAAGCCAATACGCTATTCAAAGAAATTCGAACCTTTAAAACGGCCGAGCCTATTGTCGAGCATATTAAACACTACCAGCAAGAGTGCCTAATCGCCCAAAATAACTAAGCTCAGATTAGTAAACGAGCTTATTTTTACCGGATGTTTTCGCTTGGTATAACTTTTCATCAGCAGACTTTATGAGCACATCAAAGTTTATACTGCTGCTAGGTGAAGCTATCTCAACCCCTCCTGAAACAGTAAAACCGTTATTAACGACTTTTTGTGAGTCTTCACAGATCGCTTGTTTGACTCTCTCAAGCGCTTTCATTAGCTGCTGTTTATCATTCCCTTGTATATAGACGATAAACTCTTCGCCTCCAAAGCGGGCTGCTGCATCATGGTTTCGTGTATTGAGTTCAAGCTGATCGGCCATGTAACAGATAACATTATCTCCGACGTCATGACCGTACGTATCATTTACCAGCTTAAAGTCATCAATATCAAAAATGGCTAAAGCGAACATCTTGTCGTGCATCGTTCTCGCTAGAAAGGCCTCTAATCCTCTGCGGTTAAGAAGCCCTGTCATTGCATCTTTATCGGCGAGCTCTTTAAAGTGGCTGCGTTCCATGTTGATATTGACGTAGAAAAGCACCAAAACTAAAAAGATATAAGTGAGAAAAATCACGAGCAGTGTGTACTTTTCAATTTCAAAAAAGAATGAGAGCTCTTTTTTTACATCAAGGTCATAAAAAAATACGTGGTTCGCCACAACACCTTCAAAGTCGACTTCTTTTATCCGAATGGCATTGCTAGGCACATCGTCTAGTTCTCTATTTACTATTCGAATTTCACTACTAAGGCTAGTACCTTTATCGAGCAACACATCGATATCGACATTTAAAGATATCACTCCCTGAAATTCATCATCTAGATGGACAGGAACCGTCATCGACATCACCGTTTTTCCTAGCAGCAGAGAGTTAATCGGACCAGATACTGTCACTCGATCTCGGTTGCGAGCAGTTTGCTTCCAATAAGGGCGGCTTTTCAAGGAGGCCAGATACTCTTTTGTTACGTCTTTCACCAAAGTGTCTGGAGAAGAAAAAACATAACCTTCAGTATCGAAATAATGTATACCCAATAAGTAATCGTCTAGGTCATGCAAAAAGGAAAGGACAGGAGCAAGTGAGACCTGCTTAGAAGCGCGCTGAAAGAGTGGACTACTTGGGTCACATATAGAGGCATCCCCCACCAGTCGATAGTCAATATCGACGGCTGTCATTACGTCTGATTTACCGCGGGCTCGAAGTAAGGAGTCAATAGGCCAGACATGGCATAACCCATTAATTATTTGGTTATTATGATCCAATAACAGAACACCATCAGTTTGATAATAGTTAGTAAAGCTATAATCCAGCGCGGCTAGAATCTTAATCGAGCGGGTTAATGATTCATTGAGTCGCTCATATTCAGTAGAAATCCCACGATCTATCACATCATAATGGCTTTTCATGACGAGACTAGCCAATACAAGCGAAACAATCATAGGTACAAAGAAGACGAATTTGAGACTATAGTGTCGCTGAAGTTTCATTAAAACGATTTTACCTATCTATGAAAAAACCATGAAAAAGCCCATTCAGTATTATTAACAAATGGGCTTGTAAAGTATAGACACATGTTGTTCACAGTGGTGAGTTGCTAATTCAGTAACAAGCTATCATCAGATAACTCTTCTCCCCTCACTTTACTAAACATTTCTAGTAAATCCGGCACTCCCATGTTGAGGCGTTGATTGCCCGATACATCCAGCACGATCTCTCCTTGGTGTAGCATGACGGTTCGGTCACCACATGCGAGAGCATCTTTCATTGAGTGAGTTACCATCATAACAGTCAGATTAAATTCTTTAATTATGGTTTTAGTTAGGTCAATAACAAAGGCAGCCATCCGAGGATCTAACGCCGCGGTATGCTCATCAAGCAGTAGCAATTTACTGTCGGACAGTGTGGCCATCACAAGACTCACCGCTTGACGCTGCCCCCCAGATAATAGACCAATGTTATCGCTTAACCGGTCTTCTAAGCCCAAGCCTAAAATACTGATTCTTTCTTGAAATAGCTTACGTCTTTGGGAAGAGAGCGACAGACTCCAACCTCTTTTCTTCCCTCTCATGAACGCCAGTGCCATATTCTCTTCAATCGTAAGATCGGCACAGGTACCTGCAAGAGGGTCTTGAAAAACACGAGCACACTGCCTAGCGCGTTGGTCCACCGTTTGGCGTGTCACATCAAGTTCATCGATGATCACGCTGCCCCCCATCATTGGGGTTTCGCCAGTAACAGCACCTAACAGTGTTGATTTTCCTGCACCATTTGAGCCAATTACCGTCAAAAATTGGTGCTCTGGCACTTCCAAACTGACGCTCTTTAACGCTTGGTTTTCTAAAATTGTTCCAGGGTTAAATGTCACCTGAATGTCTTCTAAGCGAATCATACCGCGTCTCCTGAGTCACTCACCTGCTTAGCTTCACCCTTCAGTTCAGATGAAGAGGCCCTAACAGGTTTAACGGACTTTTTTGATTGGAAGTTTCCTTTTATTTTCGGTGCAATGAGAGCAACTGCAACAAGTACGGCCGTCACTAAATTCAAATCGGATGCTTGCAGCCCAAACATGCCACTACTCAATGCAAATGCGACGGCCAGTCGATAAAGAACAGAGCCAACAATAACAGCTGTTACCGCTACCCATATTTTCCTCCCTGGTATCAACGTCTGCCCTAAAATCACAGCAGCTAAGCCAACGACAATTGTTCCAACCCCTGAGGTTACATCAGCAAAACTATTGGTTTGAGCAAATAATGCACCTGAAAAACCGACAAAACCATTAGAAAGCGCCAGCCCAAAATAGGTGTAAAACGAGGTACTGCCACCTTGTGCAGACACCATTCTAGCGTTAACCCCAGTTGCCCTCAGCCCTAATCCAAAGTCACTATTGAGTAAGCGCACGACTCCCCATGCGGATATGAGTACGATTATCCCAACGGCAATTGGCCTTAAGTACATAGCATCACCTAAGGATTCGAATGGCGTCAGAATAGTGTCTTCACCCAGAAGCGACATGTTCGGGCGTCCCATGATACGAATATTAATAGAGAAAGCCGCAATCATAGTGAGTATTGAAGCAAGTAAATGAAGAATGCCACATCGAACGGCTAGAAACGCCGTCACCCAACCAGTGATAGCACCAGCCATAATAGCCATAGCTGTCGCTAACCACGGGTTTACACCGGCAACAATCGCGGTAGCGGCAACAGCAGCCCCCATTGGAAAGCTGCCATCAACACTTAGATCTGGGAAATCTAAGACCTTAAAGGTTAAATAAACGCCTAAAGCCACTAACCCGTAGACAAGCCCTATTTCTAAAGCCCCAAAAAACGCAAAAGCAGACATCACAACTCCTTTTCTGCCATAAAGCCAGCAACGTTAATCACTGGCTTTATAATGAGTTATTTTACGCTTGTTGCGCGCTCTAAAATTGACTGAGGAATAGCAATGCCCAGTTTCTTTGCCGCCGCAGAGTTGACAACAAGGTCTGAGCCTTGAGCAACTTTTACATCTAGCTCACCAGGATTCTTACCTTCCAAAATCGCAGCGACGTAGTCTGCCGTTTGGTAACCCACTTGATAGTAATCAAAGCCTAAGCTAGCGATAGCCCCTTTATCGACATAAGATGTTGCCCCACCCAAAACAGGGATATTAGCTTGATTCGCAGCAATGATCATTCCCTCGATTGCACTCGCAACCGTATTGTCTGTTGGCGCATAAATAACGTCAGATTTTCCTGCGATAGCCTGAGTGGCAGACTTCACGTCAGCACTTTTTAATGCCGTTGCTTCGACAACAACAAACCCTTGTTCCTGAGCGCTCTGCTTGAGCAATTCAACTAAGGTGACTGCATTTGCCTCACCTGGGTTATAGACCACGCCAATCGATTTGGCATCTGGAAGCAACTCTTTCACTAATTCAACGTGCTGACTAACTGGAGAAAGATCAGACAATCCAGTGACATTCTTTCCTGGTTGCTCTAATTGTTTAACGAGTTTTGCGCCAACAGGGTCCGTTACAGCAGTAAACACAACCGGGATATCTCGAGTTGCTGATACCAATGCTTGTGCGGTTGGCGTAGCAATACCAACAAGTACGTCAGGGCTTTCACCAACAAATTGACGTGCTATCTGTACTGCAATGGCCGGATTACCCTGCGCTGTTTTATAATCAAATTCTAAGTTTTTGCCTTCTTCGTAACCCTTAGCTTTTAGACCATCCAACAAACCTTGACGCGCGGCATCTAAGGCAGGGTGTTCAACTATTTGAGAAACGGCAACTTTGGCTGTTTTGGCCATGATACTTGTTGAAGAGAGTAATGCAGCGCTGGCAAAGAGAGCCGTTGCTAGAATTTTACCTGCTTTCATCTTAACTCCTTGATTTAAGCAACTTAGTGAGGATTGTTGTGTTTGGTTATTATTATCATTGTGCATTTTATATACGCACTCAATATTAGTACCAGTTACTTAAAACAAAGGGAAGAAAGCGTTAACGTTACTTTAACAAAAAAGAGACATTAAGACGGATTAATTGCGATATGCATGCAGTAAGATATTTCGAGGGGTGACTTGGCGCGAACAAAATTGAGATAAAGAAACCGTATAACCATGCTGATCAAGATACAACGCTTTATCAAGAACCAACCATAACTCTAATGGGCGACGAAAGAGTTGCTGTACTAAGCTGAGTCTCTCCATGACCCAAAATCGATTCGTTCCCTTTTCTAGATAATGATCAAAATCGACATCGGATAGCTCTATGCCTTTTACGCTGGAAGCCCAATGACAGAAAAATTCAAAGCCTTTAGAAAGCTGAGATTTTTTAACACTTGGAATGGGTAGATACTCTGTCGAGATATTCTCTTCTCTTAGTAAAATATCGAAGCCTAAACGGTAGCACATCTCCAAAAATCGATGTCGCTTTACACGTTCTCCACCAGTAACGGTCTCTTGTAATGGGATCCTTAACTCACGTTTAACTAACGAAAGTTTTGACGCTTGCCCTTCCGAAGACATAGCTTGATACTTTTCGGACGATATAAGGTGATAGCAACACGGTGATATGGTCACTGCTGGCAAACTTTCCTGTGTCACTTTGTAAAGTAGACTCGAATGCAAGTCACCACATGCATGGAGAGCAACGGCATGTTGATTGCTATTCATAAATGGCATTCTTTGTGGGGCTAGCGCATCCCCTTGAATAAAGTGCATAGGCAAATTGAGTTTGTTTGCACTTTCCTGCCCTGATTCACACAGTTCAGATTGATACTCTAGACTCGTCACTTTTTGCTGAGTACGCTCTGCCAATATACGCCCTAGATAGCCTTTACCAGAACACCACTCTAACCACTCGCTTCCTTTATGTAGTGAGATAGAAGCCTCTCCCATTGAACATATTTGTTCAAGCTTTCGCCCTGGTATACCAACAGAAAGCTTCCTATCCATTTCATTAGCAATGGGTGCACTTTCAGGCAGACTAATTAAGTCCATAACATCGATAAGATCAGGGATAAACAGAGACAAGGGCTCAATGAGCAAGGTAGGGTCTGATTTAAAAGTCTCAATCTCATCTGGGGATAGACTATTGAGCCAAGAGGTCAATGCAGGATGAGTGCGTTCCCAGGGAAATTCTGACTCAAGACTGGAATGAAATGGTTCAAATCGCCAAAAAATGGAATGAGCAATTAGCGATTTATCTAAGCTTTCAAAAGTGGTATTCATAGCTCCCCCTAACGTTTGAGTAGTGTAAGGGGAAGCTTTTAAATTAGAAAGCGCTTATCGAACAGGAAGGTCGATATCTTTAAACATTTCTTCAATTTCAGCATTGGATTTAAGAGAAATCGCGCGTTCGACAACAGGGCGCGTAAGGTGAGGCGCAAACCTCTCCATGAAATCGTACATATATGTTCTCAAGAACGTGCCTCTTCGGAAGCCAATGCTGGTTGTACTAGCACCAAAAATATGGCTTGCATCGATAGCAACCAAATCATCATCCGTTGCTTTATCAATCGCCATACTGGCAATCACACCAACACCAACACCCATTCTGACATAAGTCTTAATGACATCCGCATCCGTAGCAGTAAAGACAACGCGAGGAGTTAAGCCTTCGTTGTTAAACGCGGTATCCAACTCTGAGCGCCCAGTAAAACCAAAAACATAAGTGACAAGCGAATAGCTTGCTAAGTCATGAATAGTCACGGTCTTTTTAGCGGCTAAAGGGTGATCCTTGGTTACAACAATAGATCGATTCCAGTGATAACAAGGTAACATGATCGCATCTTGATAAAGGTGAAGCGCTTCGGTAGCGATCGCAAAATTTGCGGTACCCTTTGCAATAGCTTCAGACATTTGACTTGGCGTGCCTTGGTGCATATGAAGCGAGACTTTAGGGTAACGCGACGTAAAGCCTTTGATAACACTCGGCAACGCATAACGCGCCTGTGTATGAGTCGTTGATATATTGAGTGTGCCTTTCTCAGGGTGCGTGTGCTCACCGGCTACTGCTTTGATACTCTCGACTCGAGACAGAATCTCTTGAGAAATACGAATAATATCGATACCTGCGGGCGTGACCTGAGTAAGGTGCTTACCACTTCGTTCAAAGATTTCTATACCAAGTTCATCCTCAAGTAGACGGACTTGCTTACTAATGCCTGGTTGCGATGTATAGAGACTTTCTGCAGTCGCTGACACATTTAAGTTATGGTTAACAACTTCAACAATATACTTGAGCTGTTGTAATTTCATGAATGACCTCGAAATCCTTGCCGATGGCCTAACAGGCACTAATAATTTATAATTATTAGTTATAACGCTAATGAACAAAAATTGGTAGAGAAATTGGACGCATGGACGCCATTCGTTCAACTGTCGTTCTGAAGTATGGTAAGTTTTGCAAGCTAACCCTCATATTACTGTGCTAAATCTACTTTTTGGTTAATAATCAAGTGACAAACAGTAATAATATATGTGTCGATATATTGATGCCGAAACCGAATGGAATCATGTATCCTGAAATGCTAGCCGACCAAAACACAAAGATTTGGAATTTATGAATATTGGATTAATTATTGCTCTAGTCGCTATCTTGTTAGTGTTGGTACTTGGTTACAACATCATGCTGCAATACAAAGTAAAGGTAGAGACAGCGAAAAAACAAGAGTCTTCACGCTACATCGCCATTATTGATGCTACGGAAGATCTTATTGGCAATGCGCATCACATGCCTTTCAGTAAAGAGTTGCTTGTCTGCCTAAACAATCGAATCCTCGATGCCCTGAGTAACATGTTTGAGCTAGACCCAAAGAATAAGCAACTGGCTCAAAGAATTGAAAACATGAAGCAACAGATCGCTCAACTTAGAGATAACTACCAAGGCGGAGATAGCACTAGCTTTAAAGTACCCAATAGCGATAAGCAAGCTATCGTAATGCTTAAGCTCGTTAAGAGACTTCGTGACACCATTCGCAGCGAACACAATAAAGGGCGCTTTGAAACCCAGGCTTATGTCGCTGAAAATGCTCGACTAGAGTCTATCCAGATCCGCATTAATATAGAAAATGTCATCAAGCGAGCCAATGACGCTATTGTACGTGGTCAACCAGGAACGGCTATACAGTTACTTAAAAAAGGTATCGATGCGCTCAGTTCCAAAAATGATGCGTATTCAAACCAAGCTCGCGAAAAGCTACAAACCATGTTCGATGAACTTGAGCTGAAACGCCAAAACAAAAGTGCAGAAGATCTGCAACATATCGAAGAGAAAGAGAAAGAAGACGATATGGATGCACTCTTTGGCGAAAAGAAAAAGTGGTAATACCCTCATAACACGAAGGCCGCTCTTAAGCGGCCTTTTTTTATTTTAGTGATACAGATATTTAACAAGACACTTATGAATACCCAGAACCTTCTTACACCAATACTTGATTTTTTACACTGCCCAACCCCTTCAGAATGGATAGAACAGGCCAAGCGCCCCGAAAACTTGAGTAATATCCTCATTGACCATTTATTGTGTGAGTTAAAGGCAGGCCAGTCAGCTATGTACCTTCTGAGAAAGTACGCTGTGGATAAAGATAGTGCGGATCTCCTTTTAGAATGGTTTAAGCCGTTTGAAGCATTTGCTTATAAGAAGCAAGGAACAATTGAAACTCTAAAAGGAAAAAGTCAGATTAGCAAAAATCTCACGCCAAGAGATGACTCTGAATATAATCAAGATCTTATCGATAAGATGGTATTACTTATTAAGGAAGAGCTTCATCACTTTTATCAAGTCCTAGAAATCATGACAGACAGAGGAATAGAGTATAAGCCGATTCCTGCAAGCCGCTACGCTAAGGGTATGCTAAGTAAGGCGGCAACTCACGAACCTCAAACCCTCGTCGATAAATTAATTATAGGTGCGTACATTGAAGCGCGTTCCTGCGAGCGTTTTGCTCTGCTTGCTCCTCACCTTGATAGTAAAATGGAGAGTTTTTATGTCTCGCTTCTTCGTTCAGAAGCAAGGCATTACAAAGATTATTTAACTCTGGCTCGAAATATTGCTGGCGAAGACATCACAAAACGAATTTCGTATTTTGGCGGAATAGAAGCAGATCTTATCCTTACAAAAGATACCGATTTCAAGTTCCACAGCGGCACTCCTGCATAGAATAGAAAAAGGTCAGCAGTATTGCTGACCTTTTGAAACCGTATTGAGGCTAATCTTAAGCGAGAGAGTTATTAATTTCAGCCAATACTAACGTAGGGTCAGCAGCTTGTGTGATAGGGCGACCAATCACCAAGTAATCTGATCCTGCTTGTATAGCGTCTACTGGTGTCATAATGCGTTTTTGGTCACCAACAGAAGCGCCGACAGGTCGGATCCCTGGAGTAACAAGCTTGAATTCCTGACCGAGATCCCCTTTCAGCATCGAAGCCTCTTGTGCAGAGCATACCACACCATCCAAGCCTGCATTTTTTGTCAATGACGCTAAACGAATGACTTGCTTTTGGGGCTCTAAGTCAAGACCAATTCCAGCTAGATCGCTCTGCTCCATACTGGTTAAAACCGTAACACCGATGAGTAATGGTCTGTCTTTACCATAGGGTTCCAAGATTTCGCGAGAGGCAGTCATCATACGCTCCCCTCCGCTAGCGTGGACATTTACCATCCACACACCAAGCTCAGCCGCAGCCCTAACTGCCTTTGAGCATGTATTGGGAATATCATGAAACTTTAGGTCTAGAAATACTGAAAACCCGCGCTTATGAAGCTCTTTCACAAAATCCGGTCCGAACAAAGTGAACATCTCCTTACCCACTTTAAGACGACAAGAGCTAGGGTCGATTCTATCGACAAATGCCAAAGCATCTACTTGCTTGTCATAATCTAGTGCAACGATCACTTTCTGGTCGGTCATGTTTTTTCCTCAGTATTGATAGATTAACTAAATAACAAATCACAGTCTTTAGATTCAAATAGCCTCGCTAATTTGCGAGGCTATTGTATCTATTTTTTTATCTAAAACTAGCTTATTCGCCGTCTAGCCCTCTAATAGGCTTAATCACACCCCACCCCTTACAGGATGGACAATGCCAATGCATAGAATGTGTGGAAAAACCGCACTTACGGCAACGGTAATGAGGCTTGAGTTTCAGTTGTTCACCCACTAACTTTTGCAGGGTACTCAAGCTCTCCTTAGCACTCCCTTCTTCAGCATTCGCTAAATGGTAGTCCATCAATCGATAAAAACCCTTCATCGTTGGGTTCTTTACCAACTGGCGTGTAAGTAATTCTTGAGCTGATGCCGTACCTTCGTGTTTAGCCACTAATTGTGCGAGCATCAATTCAGCTGATACACCCGCTTTCTGGGAAATACATCGCCTTAGGAACTCAACCAAACCATGTTCATTACCAAGGTGATAGTAGCAATCCGCTAAGATTGGCAACACCTCTCCAATAAAATCACTGTCTTGTTCAAGGACATTTTCTAGGTGCTCAACTGTTAACTGGTAATCTTCAGATTCTAAATACTGTTTACCAAGGAGAATACTTGCCCGAACACAATTAGCATCTTCGCTCAATGCCCTTTGATAGTATTGAATTGACTTGCTCACATTCCCGTCTTGCTTTTCCTGAATCGCAAGTTCACACCAATAGTGCGCAATAGTTGAGCTAATTCTAGGTTTGCCGAGTTTCACCAAAAGACCAGCTAAATGAATCGCTTTCGCCCATTCTCTCGTCTGTTGGTAAATAGAAACAAGTTGCTGTAGTGCAGCTTCTCGATGGTCAGGCTCTTCAATCAGTTGTTCAAATATCTTTTCCGCTCGATCCAAGAAACCAGATACCATGTAGTCTTTCGCAAGCTGCTGAAGCGCTATATTTTTTTGATCTATCGTCAATCCAGAACGAGATATTAAGTTCTGATGAATGCGAATTGCACGATCAACCTCACCTCTGGAACGGAAGAGGTTTCCTAAGGCTAAATGGGTATCTATCGTGTTGTCATCAACTTGGAGTAGTTCGATGAAGTGATCAACCGCTTTGTCCGATTGATCAGAAAGAAGTAGGTTAAGACCTGTAACGTATTGACGAGATATTTGGTTTGACTGTTTCTGCTTGTCTTGCTGCGCACTGCGATTACCCATATACCACCCGTAGGCAGCTGCAATTGGTAATAACAAGAAAAGTATCTCTAACATCTAAAGGAGTCTACCGTGTCTAGGCTTTTGGCTGAACTGGGACTGTATCAACCGTCACTTTCTTCAGTTTCTTCGTCAGTTTTCTAACTTGAAGTTGTGACTTAAAATGAAGGCTGCCAAAAATTATCCAAGCTAAAGCAAAACCCGCTACAAAAACGCCACCTAACAATGTAGATAAGTGAAAGTCGCCTTGTGCCAACAAATAATTAAAGGTCACTACCGCTTGGTTTTGAGATCCTAAAGCTAAAGCAATAAGAAAGAGTGCAAGAACTACAACGATTTTTAGAATTTTCATAATCTGTTACCCTCAATATTTATAGCAGGTACGATTATGCAGGAAAACAACCTTACAAACCATGTCTATTCTTCATATTATTTTGTAAAAAAAAAACGGCGAACATCAGTGTTAGCCGTTTCTTAACAAACATCTAATTTGCTGATTAAGATATGTTAACTCGCTCGCGTAGCTCTTTACCAGGCTTGAAGTGAGGAACATATTTACCTTCTAACTCCACTTTATCGCCAGTTTTAGGGTTACGACCTACACGTGGCTCACGGAAGTGCAACGAAAAGCTACCAAAGCCACGGATCTCAATTCGATCTCCGTTCTCAAGAGTCGTAGCCATATGCTCTAATATATCTTTAACAGCATCTTCTATTTCTTTCGCAGACAAGTGTGTTTGCTCAGAACAGAGTCTTTCAATCAATTCAGACTTAGTCATAGTTTTCCTCGTTCACTTTTCTTTTTAGAAATTATAGACCTATCGAGAAATTTAGCAAAAAAAAAAGGAGCCTTTAGGCTCCTTTCTTATCTAATAGCTAATATTCTCTTAACGAGATGCTATTATTCGCCTTTCGCAGCTTTGAATGCGTCAGCCATAGCATTACCAAACCCGCCGTCTTCAGACTTGTTCAGTGAAGCCATTGCTTCTTGCTCTTCAGCTTCATCTTTAGCTTTGATAGATAGGTTGATTACGCGGTTCTTACGGTCTACACCAGTGAACTTAGTTTCAACGCTGTCACCAACGCTTAGGATTAGAGAAGCATCTTCGATACGGTCACGTGAAACTTCAGAAGCGCGGATGTAACCTTCTACGCCATCTACAAGCTCAACAGTAGCGCCTTTAGCGTCAACTGCAGTAACTGTACCAGTTACTAGAGTACCTTTCTTAGTATCAGCAACGTATGCATTGAACGGGTCGTTTTCCATTTGCTTAACGCCAAGAGAAATACGCTCACGCTCTGCGTCTACTGCTAGAACTACAGCAGAGATTTCGTCGCCTTTCTTGTATTCGCGAACAGCGTCTTCGCCAGTTGCGTTCCAAGAAATATCAGATAGGTGAACTAGACCATCGATGCCGCCGTCAAGACCGATGAAGATACCGAAGTCTGTAATAGACTTGATCTTACCAGTAACTTTATCGCCTTTAGCTTGCGCTTCAGCGAATGACTGCCATGGGTTAGCTTTACACTGTTTCAGACCTAGAGAGATACGACGACGTTCTTCGTCAATCTCAAGAACCATAACCTCAACTTCGTCGCCTACATTAACAACTTTAGAAGGGTGGATGTTCTTGTTAGTCCAATCCATTTCAGAAACGTGTACTAGACCTTCAACGCCTTCTTCGATTTCAACGAAGCAGCCGTAGTCAGTTAGGTTAGTAACACGACCAGAAAGCTTGTGACCTTCTGGGTAACGCTTAGCGATTGCTACCCATGGATCTTCGCCAAGTTGCTTAAGACCTAGTGACACACGAGTGCGCTCACGGTCAAACTTAAGAACTTTAACTTGGATCTCGTCACCTACGTTAACGATCTCTGATGGGTGCTTAACACGTTTCCACGCCATATCTGTGATATGTAGTAGACCGTCAACACCGCCAAGATCAACGAATGCACCGTAGTCAGTAAGGTTCTTAACGATACCTTTAACTTCGCTGCCTTCTTGTAGAGTTTCAAGAAGCTCATCACGCTCAACACTGTTCTCAGATTCGATAACAGCACGGCGAGAAACAACAACGTTGTTGCGCTTCTGGTCAAGTTTAATAACTTTGAACTCTAGCTCTTTGTGTTCTAGGTGAGCAGTGTCACGGATAGGACGTACGTCTACAAGAGAGCCAGGAAGGAAAGCACGGATACCGTTTAGTTCAACAGTGAAACCGCCTTTAACTTTACCGTTGATGATACCAACAACAGTTTCAGCTTCTTCGTAAGCTTTCTCAAGAACGATCCAAGCTTCGTGACGCTTAGCTTTCTCGCGAGAAAGTTGAGTCTCACCGAAACCATCTTCAACAGCGTCTAGAGCAACGTCTACTTCAGCACCTACTTCAACTTCAAGTTCGCCAGCAGCGTTCTTGAACTGTTCAGCAGGGATAGCAGATTCAGACTTAAGGCCAGCGTCAACAAGAACGAAACCGTTCTCGATAGCTACTACAGTACCTTTAACGATGCTGCCTTGTTGGAATTCAGTTTCGTTTAGAAACTCTTCAAAGAGTTGAGCAAAAGATTCAGTCATTATTTAATCTTCAATTAATTAAACGTCCATGGGTATCCTACCGCATGGGGTTGATAAATTCGCCAGTCATCATCCTTGCGACCAACGTTCTCAGTTGACAGAGTATAGACTACTCTGCCAATTTAGATTCTATAAACTTCATTGCTGACTCTACAACTTCATCGATATTCATTGAAGTAGAATCAAGCAAGAGCGCATCATCTGCGGGACGTAACGGAGCAACAGCACGGTTGCGGTCACGATCATCTCGCTCTTGGATCTCGCTCAAAAGGTCGCCAAATTTAACATCTAAACCTTTATCTTGCAACTGTTTAAGGCGTCTATTCGCTCTCTCTTGGGCACTAGCATCGAGGAATATTTTTGCTGTCGCTTGTGGAAAAACCACAGTGCCCATATCTCTACCATCAGCAACTAGACCATGACCTTCAGCGAAAGCACGCTGCCTTCGTAATAGCGCTTCTCGTACTCTTGGTAGTGCAGCGACTTTAGAGGCAGCCATCCCCGTCTCTTCTTTACGAAGTTCATGGGAAACGTCCTCACCTTCAAGAATAACCTTAACGAGATCTCCTTCCGCTATAAATTGCACATCTAAGTGTGTGGCAAGCGGTACAAGAACATCTTCTGATTCAGTATCTAAACCATGATGAATAGCGGCTAATGCAAGCACTCGATAGATAGCACCGGAATCCAACAACTGAAAACCTAATTTTTCCGCCAATAACATACATAGGGTGCCTTTTCCGGCTCCACTAGGTCCATCTACCGTTATGACTGCTGTATCAAGGGGCATGCTTAACTCCACGTTAGTATTCGCGCCAAATTATTCCATTGGCATTATCGCGGCAAATTATAAAGCTATTGGAAGGGCTTCGCTAGTTAGATTAGGTGTTTCTAACAAAGAAAGAGAAAAGAGGTCACGCTTACCTAATATAGGTAAGCGTAGAATTTATAATAATAGTCTTGTTCGATTTTTTTCTAAGATAGAGTTCCCTATTCCTTTTACATTTACCAATTCATCCAACTCTTTGAATTGACCAAACTCTTCACGATAATCAACGATTGCCTGAGCTTTTTTTAGCCCGACTCCTGTCAAAAGTACGGCTAACTCCTCAGCTGTCGCCTGGTTAATATTAACGGTAATTTCTATACCTTCATATTTTTCAGAGCTAGATGCGAGAGCTTGAGTGATAGGACATAGCACGAGAAGTAGAGCTAAACAAATTGATTTAATGAACATAGTAGTCTCCTTTTGTTGTCAGTGAGTTCACCCTACTGATTGAAAGCTACTCATGTCTTCTTATCCTCCAAAAAACAAAACGAGCCGCTAATGCGGCCCGTTTTAACTAGATTATCAATTACATCATATATCTATTGCGAAACTATGTAGTAATCAATATCCGTATTCGCTCTAAGAATACTCAATATCCCAGAAAGATCTTGTTGAGTATTCAGTTGAGTAAGCTGAGCGTCAACCTGTGATACATACTGAGAATCAATTTCGGCATAAACTTTATCTAACGCCACTATCACTATGTTGCCTTCAAAGTCCTTTGCTTGACCATACACGGATTCACCAGTACTTGGCTTAGCCATAGCAAACACGGTATCAGCTAAAGGATTACGACGGTCAATCGTTTCAGGGGCACTAAACTGTAAGTTATTGCTTTCTAGAACAGTGTCATTACCGCTGTTCAAGCCTTCTAATACTGTGTCGGCTAACTCTAGAGTTAACTGCTCACCTTTAACTTGTTTCAGAGCTGTTGTTACCTCTTCTGCTACTTCTTCAAGAGGTAATACGGTCTCATCACGAATATCATCAACGCGCACAACAATAATATGTTCAGGGGCGACTTCAATTGCCTCAGAGTTCAAACCATCTTCTGCCACTTCAGGGCTAAGGATTGCTTGCATTACTGCTGCTGATTTCAAAATCTCAGGAGCATCTTGAGCAGAAATAAAGTCTGTCACTTGAATTGGCTGACCTACCGCTTCCGCTGCATCGTCTAAAGAGTCTGGATATTCAAATGCAACTCGCTCGAGTTCATTCTGAAGTTCATAAAACTCATCAACCGCTTTTTGTTCAGCAAGTTCTGTTGCTATCTCAGTTTTCACTTCATCGAATGGCTGAGCCACAGAGTCTCTAAGGTCATCAAGCTTGATGATGTGGTAACCAAAGTTTGATTGAACAACACCAGAAAGGTCGCCAATGTTAACTAAACCAAAAGCAGCCTCTTCAAATTGCGGGTCCATAACATCGCGCTCTATCCAACCTAAAGAGCCACCTTCTTCAGCACTACCAAAGTCTTGTGATTGCTCTTCAGCGAGTTTCGCAAAATCAGCACCAGCCTGAAGCTCAGCCAACAAAGCGTCAGCTGTTACTTTGTCGCCCTGGACAAGGATATGGCTCACTTTACGTTGCTCATCTGTCGAGTACTTATCTAGGTTTTCTTGATAATACTGATTTATATCCTGTTCAGAGATTTGAATTGAGTCTTTAAGCTGCTCCGCAGACAGTTCAATATAACCAACCTTAACTTGTTCAGGTCGAGTGTAACGAACCGAGTTTTCCTGATAGAAAGTTTCTATCTCAGCGTCTGTTAGCTCGATACCTTCCGCCATTTCAGCGACAGGCAGTGTTACTGTACGTACTTCACGACTTTGCATGACAAGTTCACTTTGCGCTTGAACTTCGCCTTCCAATGAGAAGTCACTGCTTTGAAGAGCGTTTAGAAGTTGATTACGAATCAGATCACGACGAAGGTAAGCTACAAAACCTTCCGCAGAGAATCCCGCACGACGAAGCGATGACTGGTAAATTTCTTGGTCGAATTTGCCTTCATTTTGAAACTGTGGCATTTCCAAGATCATGGTTCTGATTTGTGCATCACTCACACGAAGCCCTAGTGATTCAGCATGCTGCTCCAATAGTAGATCGTTAACCATTCTATCTAGAACAGATTTACGGAACGACTCTACATAAGCAGGGTCAGCGAGCATACTTGAAAAGTATTCACCTAGCTGCGCCTGCATTCTATTACGTTCATTTTGGTAAGCTTGTTCAAAGTCACCACGAGTAATTTCAGCATTACCAACTGTCGCCGCTGAATTTGCGTTCCCACCTACGATATAACTACCGACACCAGCGAAAACAAAAGAAAGGATAATTAGCCCAAGGACTATTTTAACAAAAGGGCCATTCACGCCTTCGCGAAACCGTTCCATCATAATTTAATTGCTCTCTGAAGACGAAGTACCGAACTTCGACATGAAAAATTATTTGCGTGATGATACCAGAAAAAGAAATGCGCATCAGTAGGATGCGCATAAATATCGTGGTCTATAAATACAATCTTTGAATTTACAGAAGTTGGCTCGAAAAAAGCCTTAATTGCAAATCTTAGTTACAAGCATCTTTAAGTGCTTTACCCGCTTTAAATGCTGGTACTTTTGCTTCTGCAATTTGAATCTCTTCACCTGTCTTAGGGTTACGGCCTGTGCGTGCAGCACGTGTGCGAACACTGAATGTACCAAAACCGACTAAAGCAACCTGATCGCCAGATTGTAGCGTACCGCCTACTGCTTCGATAAATGCATCTAGTGCACGACCTGCTGATGCTTTAGATAGGTCTGCGTTTTCTGCAATCTGTTCTACTAGTTGTGTCTTATTCACTGTGATTCCCCTTTGTGTTACCTGTTATTATTGTATAGGTAACTTTCGTTCCATTTACGTTTTTGAATATAGCTTAGGCCTTGATATATCTAGCTTAAGCCTTAGTTGATAACGTTAGCGTCCAAAAAAAACGCTGACAAGCCTTTTTAGGCTAATCAGCGTAATCTTTTACTTATTTTTGCTACACATCACTATTTTAAGCGCTGATTTCGACTCCTGAAGGGTCACGCTCTAGTGCAACTTTCAATACATCATCGATCCACTGCACTGGAATCACCTTCAGATCGGCAATCACATTATCTGGAATTTCTTCCAAATCACGTTCATTATCTTTAGGAATCAGCACCGTAGTTATGCCACCTCGATGCGCTGCTAACAGCTTCTCTTTCAGGCCACCAATAGGTAAAACTTCACCACGAAGCGTGATTTCACCCGTCATTGCGACTTCGGCTTTAACCGGGTTGCCCGTTAGACTAGAGACGAGTGCCGTGCACATTGCAATACCTGCACTTGGTCCATCTTTTGGCGTCGCACCTTCTGGCACGTGTACATGAATATCACGCTTCTCATAGAAGTCATTGTTGATACCCAGTTTCTCTGCACGTGAGCGAACAACCGTCATCGCTGCTTGAATAGACTCTTGCATTACATCCCCAAGAGAACCCGTCTGTGTCAGTTTACCTTTACCTGGCATAGACTCTGTTTCAATCGTGAGTAAGTCACCACCAACCTGAGTCCAAGCTAGCCCGGTCACCTGACCAACGCGATTACTTTCGTCTGCTTTACCGAAATCATGACGTTGGACACCCAAGTACTCTTTAAGGTTATCCATTGAAACAACGACTGACTTAAGATCTTTATCAAGCAAGATATTCTTCACTGCTTTACGGCAAATCTTAGATATTTCACGCTCAAGGCTACGAACACCGGCTTCACGAGTATAGTAACGAATGATTCCGATGATTGCAGAGTCTTCAATTGTGATTTCATTTGCTTTCAGTCCATTGCGTTGTACTTGTTTATCAAGTAGGTGACTCTTAGCAATATTGAGTTTTTCGTCTTCGGTATAGCCAGACAAACGAATCACTTCCATACGGTCAAGTAGTGGCCCTGGAATATCCATCGAATTAGACGTTGCAACGAACATGACATCGGACAGATCGTAGTCAACTTCCAAATAGTGGTCGTTGAACGCGTTATTCTGTTCTGGATCGAGTACTTCCAGTAGCGCAGATGACGGGTCTCCACGCATGTCTGATGACATTTTGTCAATTTCATCAAGCAAGAACAGTGGGTTCTTAACCCCTACTTTCGACATTTTCTGGATTAACTTGCCCGGCAATGAACCAATGTAAGTACGACGATGCCCACGAATCTCGGCTTCATCACGGACACCACCTAACGCCATGCGTGTATATTTGCGCCCTGTAGCCGCTGCAATTGAACGTCCTAACGAGGTTTTACCAACGCCTGGAGGCCCCACTAAACAAAGAATTGGGCCTTTGAGTTTATTGATTCGGTTTTGAACGGCGAGGTACTCTAAAATGCGTTCTTTCACGCGCTCTAGACCGTAGTGATCCTCATTCAGTGTCTCTTCAGCTTTAGCGAGGTTTTTCTTAACCTTCGAGCGTTTGGCCCAAGGAACACCAACCATCCAATCAATGTAGCTACGAACAACCGTTGCTTCTGCAGACATTGGAGACATCATCTTAAGCTTTTGAAGTTCTTGCTCCGTTTTCTCTTTAGCCTCTTGAGGCATTTTTGAGTCTTCAATTTTCTGTTTTAGAACTTCAAACTCATCAACACCATCTTCAGTCTCGCCGAGTTCTTTTTGAATAGCCTTCATTTGCTCATTCAAGTAGTACTCACGTTGAGATTTTTCCATCTGCTTCTTCACACGCCCGCGAATGCGCTTTTCAACCTGAAGAATGTCGATTTCTGATTCCATTTGTCCCATCAAGAATTCAAGGCGCTGAATGACATCCAGAATTTCTAGAACTTGCTGCTTCTCTTCGAGCTTAAGAGGCATGTGAGCCGCGATGGTATCCGCTAATCTCGCCGCTTCTTCGATTCCATTAAGAGAGGTAAGAACCTCAGGTGGAATTTTTTTGTTGAGTTTGATAAAGCCTTCAAATTGATTGATCGCGCTTCGAACAACGACTTCCTGCTCTTTTTCATCAAGATCTGGCGTTGGCAAAAACTGTGCTTCTGCTAAAAAGAAATCGTTTTCTTTAAACTCTGTAATCTCTGCACGCTGCTGACCTTCAACAAGAACTTTCACAGTGCCGTCAGGAAGTTTCAATAGCTGCAAAATGGTAGCAACTGTACCAACGGTGAACAGGTCTTCTTGCTCTGGCTCGTCTGTATCTGCTTGCTTTTGGGCAACCAGCAATACTTGTTTGTTGTTGTCCATTGCTGATTCTAAGCAAGTAATGGACTTCTCTCGACCAACAAATAAAGGGATAACCATATGAGGATAAACCACTACATCACGTAGAGGCAGGACGGGGATCTCGATACGCTCGGAACGTTCCAAGTTCATATTATTCTCTCTTCCGCTTTCATATTTACGTATGACTGATTATGAATATATGGGGATTATTATTTTGGATTCAATAACAGATACAAAAAAAGGAGGTAAATGATTACCTCCTTTTAAAACAATTGCCTAGTTTAATTTAGTCAGCACCAGCGGCTTGATTATCCGTATTGCTATAGATAAGCAATGGCTCGGATTCACCATTAATCACTGTTTCATCGATAACGACTTTGCTTACGTCCGTTACCGAAGGTAATTCGTACATTGTTTCTAGTAGAACACCCTCTAAAATAGAGCGTAAACCACGAGCACCAGTCTTACGAATCATCGCTTTCTTGGCAATGGCTCTTAGCGCATCTTCTCGGAACTCTAACTCTACATTTTCAAGGTCAAACAAAGCACCGTATTGTTTAGTTAGTGCGTTCTTTGGCTCACATAGAATTTGAATCAGCGCTTCTTCATCCAGCTCAGTCAGAGTCGTCGTCACTGGAAGACGTCCGATAAACTCTGGAATCAGACCATATTTCACTAGATCTTCAGGCTCTACTTTCTTAAACAGCTCACCGACAGTACGAGTTTCATCTTTAGAGCGAACGTCCGCTCCAAAACCAATACCACTGCCTGTTTCTACACGCTGCTCTATAACCTTATCTAATCCAGCGAATGCTCCGCCACAAATAAACAGGATCTTAGAAGTATCCACTTGAAGGAATTCTTGTTGTGGGTGTTTACGTCCACCTTGTGGCGGTACAGAAGCCACCGTGCCTTCAACAAGCTTTAGCAACGCTTGTTGTACACCTTCACCAGATACATCACGAGTAATTGATGGATTCTCTGCCTTACGAGAAATCTTATCGATCTCATCAATGTAAACAATACCGCGCTCTGCTTTTGCAACATCATAGTCACACTTTTGCAGTAGCTTTTGAATGATATTCTCTACATCTTCACCCACATAACCGGCCTCGGTTAGAGTGGTCGCATCAGCCATCGTAAACGGTACATCTAGGAAGCGCGCTAGGGTTTCGGCTAACAATGTTTTACCACTACCCGTAGGGCCGATAAGCAAGATATTACTCTTACCTAGCTCAACACCTTCACTGGTGGTATCACCATTACGTAAACGCTTGTAGTGGTTATATACCGCTACAGCTAACACTTTTTTCGCGTAATCTTGGCCAATTACATAATCATCTAGGTGTTCACGAATTTCTTTCGGCGTTGGTAACGCTTCAGATTGCTTCTTAGGAAGAACATCCTTGATTTCTTCACGGATAATGTCGTTACATAAATCGACACATTCGTCACAGATGTAAACGGAAGGGCCTGCGATTAGCTTGCGAACTTCGTGTTGGCTTTTGCCACAGAAAGAACAGTAAAGCAGTTTACTGCTACCACTCTCTTTGCTTTTATCTGTCATTCGCTAACCTCTTAGCCTTTACTCTTTATGTTTGAGTGTATATCAAATCTACTCGAAATGCGTGAAACAATTCGGATTAAATCACTCAGCATTTCGTGTTAATACAGAATCAACTAAGCCGTATTCTACTGCCTGATCCGCTGACATGAAATTGTCGCGATCGGTATCACGTTCAACCACTTCTAAAGGTTGACCGGTATGCTCAGCAAGCAGCTTATTAAGCTTTTGTTTAATCGTTAGGATTTCTTGCGCATGAATTTGAATATCAGAAGCCTGGCCTTGGAAGCCGCCTAATGGCTGGTGAATCATAACGCGAGAGTTTGGAAGCACGTGACGCTTACCTGGTGCGCCACCAGCGAGTAGGAATGCGCCCATTGAGCATGCTTGACCCATACATACTGTACTTACATTTGGCTTGATGTACTGCATTGTGTCGTAGATCGACATACCCGCCGTCACGCTACCGCCTGGAGAGTTAATGTATAGGAAAATGTCTTTATCAGGGTTTTCAGATTCAAGAAACAGCAGTTGAGCAACAACAAGGTTAGCCATTTGATCTTCAACTTGACCCGTCAAAAAGATAATACGTTCTTTTAGTAAGCGAGAATAAATATCATAAGAACGCTCACCGCGGGAAGTTTGTTCAACTACCATTGGTACCAAAGCGTTTAGAATCGGTGACATTGCATTTTGTTCTTGTAAGCTCATATTATTATGTCCCTAAAATAAATGGTCCGGATGACAAGTATCATACGGACCATTGTTAGCAGAATAGTTCACGCTAAGTCAACTACCTACGCAATATTATGCTTACTGAGCTGGTTGCTGTTGGTTCATTAGCTCGTTAAAGCCAACTTCTTTTTCAGTAACCTGAGCTTTTGCAATGATTGCGTCGATTGCTTGCTCTTCTAGAGCAACGTTACGCATGTTGTTCATCATCTGCTCGTTTTGCTCGTAGTAAGAAACAACTTCAGATGGATCTTCGTAAGCCGTCGCCATTTCTTGGATGATTGCTTTCACTTTCTCATCGTCAGCTTTTAGCTCTTCAGTCTTGATTACTTCACCAAGAAGAAGACCAACCACTACGCGACGCTTAGCTTGCTCTTCGAACAATTCACGTGGAAGTTGTTCAGCTGCTTCAGGGTTACCGCCAAAGCGTTGAGCTGCTTGTTGACGTAGAGTAACGATCTCTTGGTCAATAAGTGCAACTGGTACGTCGATGTCGTTTTGCTCAACAAGGCCGTCGATTGCTTGTTCTTTGATGCGGTTTTTAACAGCTTGCTTAAGTTCACGTTCCATGTTCTTGCGAACTTCAGTCTTAAGTGCGTCAACGCCACCTTCAGCTACGCCAAACTTAGAAACGAACTCATCGTTGATTTCTGGTAGTTCACGAGCTTCAACTTTGTTTACTTTGATAGCAAACTTAGCGGCTTTACCTTTTAGGTTCTCAGCGTGGTAATCTTCTGGGAAGTTTACGTCGATTTCGAATTCCATACCCGCTGTTTTACCAGTGATACCGTCTTCAAAACCTGGAATCATACGACCAGCACCCATTTCTAGTGGGAAGTTCTCAGCTTTACCGCCTTCAAACTCTTCGCCGTCGATAGAACCAACGAAGTCGATAGTTGCGCGAGAACCTTCTTCAGCAGCTGTGTCAACTTCAGTCCAAGTCGCTTGTTGCTTACGTAGAGTATCGATCATCTCTTCTACGTCGCCATCTTTAACTTCTACTGCTGGTTTTTCAACAGAGATGCTTTCTAGGCCTTTAAGCTCAACTTCAGGGTAAACTTCAAAAGTTGCAGTGAAAACTAGATCTTCACCCGCTTTATTTTCAACTGGAGCAAATGTTGGTGCGCCTGCTGGATTCGTTTTTTCTTTAACGATAGCTTCGATAAAGTGACGCTGCATCACTTCACCAAGAACATCTTGACGTACCGCTTGGCCGTACATCTTAGCGACCATTTTCATTGGTACTTTGCCTTTACGGAAACCATCGAAACGACGATTTTTAGCGATGTTACGTAGTTCAGCCGTAACAGCATCTTCGATGTTCGCAGCAGGAACAGTAATATTAAGACGGCGCTCTAGGCCTTCTAGCGTTTCAACAGTAACTTGCATTATTTTTAAACCTCAAAAATGGCTCAGTAATCTGAGCAGGTGAGCCAACATCATAGAATCTCTATCAGTGGCTGCATCTTTGCACGGAAATAGACCGTACTTAGTTAAATTGAGCATCAATACCAGGAAAACCTAGCATTGGACTAATCAGCGATATCTTCTTTACCTTTATCAACGAACAAGATAGCACCATAGCTAACTTCGTTATCAATCTAGGCGAAGGTATCTCCTATTAGTCTCAAGACAAAATTTTAGACGCAGCATTCTAACGGGCGAAATCAACACTGTCGAGATTTTCACGGCGATAGGATGATGCATAAGTCTAATTTCTTGACTGACTGCTTTAATTTCCACCATTGGAAATCCATCTTTGAGTTAATTTGGGGGCTTTAGATTCGATTTCAAGAGAAATAGCCGGTTTTTTTGGTAAAAATGGTAAAAAGAGATCTTCCTCCTGTTTCACACCACATATTCACTACGATTTTCACTCAACTTTTACATCAACCATTAATCTAGAGAATGTGATCATAGGGAATGAACATTGAGAATACGAAACATAAATATCACCTTCATCGCACTCTTCATTATTTGTGCCATCATTGGTAGTAAAATAGTCTGGGACCAACGAACCCAAGTGGTCTACGAAGGACATAATGCGCAACTGGAACGATTTTCAGAATACATCACATCAAAATTAGACAAGTACAACCATATACCGCAATTGTTATCCAAAGATAAAGAGCTACAAGACGCCCTTCTTGCGCCAAGCAATAGCGCACAGATTGAGGTGACAAATCGCTATTTGGAGCAAGTGAATAAGGTCATTCAAGCGGCTGATACCTATTTGCTAGACAAAGATGGTACGACAATCGCGGCCAGTAACTGGAATATCTCGCGCTCATTTGTTGGCCGTAATTTCGCTTGGCGACCGTATTTCATCAATGCTATTCAAGGCTCCACCAGCCAGTATTTCGCCTTAGGGTCTACGTCTGGCTTGCGTGGCTACTACTATTCGTACCCCATTTCTCACGCTGGTGAAATCATTGGAGTGACCGTCGTGAAAATGGACCTTTCTCTCATAGAAGAGAGCTGGAGAGGCAAAGATAACTTTTTTATTGTCACCGACAAAGACAACGTTGTATTCATGTCAAACCAACCTGATTGGTTGTTTAAGAGCCTAACGACTCTCAGCGATGCCCAACGCAGTCGAATCAAGAATAGTCGCCAGTATCTAGATACAAACATCCGTTCATTAGGATTTAGCGGCCTACTCTCGGCTCATCAGGGCAAACTTACTAATCCTCATAAAAGTGATTTGCTAGGCAGTTACCTCTACTCATCAAATACACTGTCTAAACTGCCATTAACCATCCGTGTACTGACCTCTCAACGCGCGATTGTTTGGAGTGTTCTAGGGTTCATCATCATTCTGGCGTTAGTGTTCAGCGTGATTTACCTTGCAACTTTGTTGATTCATAACAGACGACTGAAGCACCGACAGCTTGAGCAATTACAAAATGAAGCGAAGCAAAAACTAGAGTTTCAAGTTATGTCACGAACCGCTGAGCTGCATGCTGAAATCGCGGAACGTGTTCGAACCGAGACCACGTTGAGACACACTCAAGAGGAGCTCATTCAAGCAGCCAAGCTAGCGGTTCTTGGTGAGATGTCAGCCAGTATCAGCCATGAGCTCAATAACCCGTTAGCCGCAATTCGTAGCTTTGCTGATAATGGGAAACAATTCTTGAGTAAGCAGAAGCTCGACAGAGTTGATGACAACCTCACTCGGATTTCATTATTAACAGAGCGTATGGCGAAAATTAGCGATCAATTGCGCTCATATGCACGTAAAACCGAACTGGACGATCAATCTTTATTACCCGTCGAGCCCGTTTTAAGTGCCGCAGTGGAGCTGATGTCGCCACAGTTAAAAGCCAATATGATCAAATTTTCACGTTCGACTCAACCTAATCTTCCAGAGGTTAGTATCAATCGAATTCAG
This sequence comes from Vibrio sp. 10N.261.55.A7, assembly GCF_002877365.1. Lineage (GTDB taxonomy): Bacteria > Pseudomonadota > Gammaproteobacteria > Enterobacterales > Vibrionaceae > Vibrio. The sequence goes on along the minus strand of NZ_MCWZ01000268.1, from coordinate 17,855 downwards.
TTGGAGCAAGTGCTTGTAAATCTGCTCACCAACGCGATACAAGCGTTGGACGGACAAGCTATAAAAAGCATCTCAATGAATGCCTCATTTGATGCGTCGTCCGTGACGATTACTATTGATGATGATGGGCCTGGAATTGATGCCCAGACAGCAGACCAATTATTCGCCCCATTTTTTACCACTAAGAAAAATGGATTAGGATTGGGGCTTTCTATCTCGCAGCAGATTATCGAAGCGATGAACGGAAAGTTAAGTTACCTGCCTTCGCATTTAGGTGGCGCGTGCTTTTCCATTAAGATCCCACGCTCACAAACCCTCACTATAAACTCAACACCAGAAAGGAACGGCGATGAGTGATGTATTTTTTATCGACGATGAAATTGATATTCGCATTGCTATCGAGCAAAGCTTTGAACTAGAAGATATTAGTGCCAGTTTTTTTGCCTCTGCCGAAGAAGCGTTGCTTGCTATTAAATCCGCGGGCTCGCCAAAGGTCATCATCAGCGATATTTGTTTACCGGGTATTTCAGGAGAGAACCTGCTTTCCACAATTTTGAAACAAACCCCAGACATTCCCGTCATCCTAATTACGGGTCATGGGGATATTTCAATGGCGGTGTCTGCGATGCAAGCTGGCGCCTATGACTTCATCGAAAAGCCATTCTCAACCGCAAGGCTAATAGAAACCGTTAATCGAGCTATCGATAAACGCAATCTCACCATTGAAAATGAAGAACTCAAGCGCTCTCTTAAAGCCAGCCAAATCCTAGGCCCTAGAATTATTGGGGACACGCCATCGATTAAAAACCTGAGAGACACCATTAGTCACGTCGCCGATACTCAGGCAGACATCCTGTTGTTTGGAGAAACGGGAACAGGCAAAGAGTTGGTTGCCCGCTCACTGCATGAACAAAGCGGACGTAGAGAAGAAAACTTTGTCGCCATTAATTGTGGCGCGGTTCCTGAGAATCTCATCGAGAGTGAACTCTATGGGCATGAAAAAGGCGCGTTTACTGGCGCCGATAGCCACCGGATAGGCAAACTCGAGCACGCTCATAACGGTACTTTGTTCTTAGATGAAATTGAATCCATGCCGATGCAAGCTCAAATTAAGCTCTTAAGAGTATTGCAAGAACGCCAATTTGAACGAGTAGGGTCTAATACGCTGCATTCACTGAATATTAGAGTGATTGCCGCGACGAAAGTCGATCTTAAAAAAGCGGCCAAACTTGGCTCATTTCGAGAAGATTTATACTATCGACTGAACGTTGTCACTCTCGACTTGCCGCCGCTACGTGAACGAAAAGAAGACATCCCTTCCCTCTTCCACCATTTTCTTCTAGTGGCCGCTGCGAGGTTTGGCAAAGCCGCTACCGCACTCCCCAATGCAGAACTCGGTAAAATCATCAACCATGATTGGCCGGGGAACGTTAGAGAGTTACGAAACACCGCAGAAAGGTTCGTATTGCTTGGGCAATTAGGGTTACTCAATGAAAATGATATTCAAACCAGCGACGCTTCATCATTGTCCCAGCAGGTAAGCGAGTTCGAAAGAAGTGTGATAGAGCAAACTTTGATTCAAACGAATGGCAGCATCAAGGAAACAATGGCTCAATTAGAGCTGCCCAGAAAAACGCTTTACGACAAAATGCAGCGGTATCAACTGACAAAAGAAGAGTACAAATCGGATTGATTCCGGAAATTAGACATTCGCGAGATACAAAAAAAGAGCAGTAACACCTTAGCGTGTTGCTGCTCTTTCTACATCGGTTAGCCATGGGCTAGATACTTATCAGTGATGCAGCAGTGCGTCTAGTTGGCCAACGACTTCCGCCCAATCCGCGTCCTCTTCTACCGCTACTTTAAGAAAGTCTGCTTGAGACTTCGACCAAAACGCCGCTTCATGTATCACCTGCCCAGCCGTCATTCCATTATGTTCCGCAATAAAGTCTTGGATTTCAATTTTAGAGCTACCAAGCCCCAACTGGTTGAACAGCTCCGTTATCGAATGTTGATGCATTTCCATAGGTTCACCTGTCGTTTGCCCAAGAGCACATAAAGTTAACTATAGAACAGTCCTATCTAGAAAACCGACGGCTCAAATGATAAAAAGCCCCTACTAAATTCGTAGAGGCTCATAAGGGTTTACCCGTCGTTATTTGGTTATGATTTCAGGCCCCATTAACGTTGTTGGTAGCCAGGTTGAAACCCAAGGAACGTAAGTAACAATAATAAGGAATAAGAACATAACCCCTACCCAAGGTAGCGCCGCTTTGACGACATTCATCATCGACATTTTAGCCACCCCAGCGGTCACAAATAAGTTCAACCCAACAGGCGGGGTGATCATCCCTATCTCCATGTTCACCACCATCATGATACCTAGGTGAATAGGGTCAATACCAAGTGCAATCGCAATAGGGAAAACCAGTGGTGCCACAATGATTAACAAACCTGATGGCTCCATAAACTGGCCGCCGATCAAGAGCAGTACGTTAACCACAATCAAGAAAGCGATTGGGCCCAGACCGGCAGATAGCATAGACTCAGTGATCATTTGTGGAATACGTTCTTCGGTTAGAACGTGCTTTAAGATAAGTGCGTTGGCGATGATAAACAATAGCATTATCGTCAGTTTACCCGCGTCATAAAGGGTATGCTTCGTGTCTTTATGAACAAACGTCTGGAAGATTTTGACTAGGACGGGTTTGGTATTATTTTTGTCAGCAAACGGCCCCATGTCTTTATAAATAAAGTTCGCAATGAAAAAGGCGTAGACCGCAGCGACCGCAGCCGCTTCTGTTGGCGTAAAGATACCACCGTATATCCCGCCAAGGATGATAACGATCAACAGTAAGCCCCAACTCGCGTCTTTTGCAGCGGCGAAAGTTTCTCCCCAACCCACAAAAGGTTGCGCCGGAATTTTCTTAATACGAGCCGTAATGTAGATCGCGATCATCAGCATGACGCCCGCCAACAGTCCAGGTATAACACCACCGAGGAACATTCGGCCGACCGAAACATCCGTCGCCGCGGCGTACACCACCATAACAATCGATGGTGGGATCAAAATACCCAGCGTACCCGCATTACAGATAACCCCTGCTGCAAACTCTTTGGTGTAGCCATTTTTCACCATACCAGCGATAACAATACTACCAATTGCAACAACGGTTGCAGGTGATGACCCAGAGAGTGCCGCGAACATCATACAGGCAACAACCGAAGCCATGGCTAGACCACCACGGAACCAGCCCACCATCGCGATAGCGAATCGAATGATCCTTTTCGCCACGCCACCTGTCGACATAAAACTAGAAGCCAAAATGAAGAACGGTATTGCTAGCAAGGTATAGTGCCCAGCAAAGGCGTTGAATAAGGTTTGTGCCACAGACGCAAGTGAAGCATCAGAGTGCATCAACAGGAAAAGGATGCTCGATAAGCCTAAAGAAATTGCGATTGGCACACCCACCAACATGAACGCAATCACCATTAAAAATAGAAATAACATGGCCATTGATCAGTCTTCCTTTCCGTTTGATTTAATATCAGATTTCGATTGATTACTTGAATCAAGTGGCGCGGTGGCCATCTCATCAGAACCCGCCAAAACATCCGCTTTCAATGCTTCGAGATCTTCTTCGGCTTCATGCCCAGCGATCATACGATCCAAGCTTCCGTTGAAAATCTGGTAAGCGATCTGAATGAAACGAAAAGTCAGCAATGCCATACCTATCGGTAACGCCATATAAGGGATAAACCTTGGGAGTTTCTCGTATCTCTCGCCTTCATTTAGCCAATCAGATAAAAACTGAAGCATTTCGGGCATTGGAATATCATCGGTCTCGTACCAAGCTCTTTCCGTGGCAAACGGGTACCAGTAATTCCATGAACCGATGAGCAGTAAAATTGAGAAAGCAAGGCAGGAAACAACCGCGATCACAGCATACGCCTTACGCAGTTTTTCAGGCGCCATATTGATGACCACATCGACGCCAATATGAAAGTGCTTTTTAACGCCATAAGACGCGCCCACAAGGACCATCCAAGCAAACATGAAGACGGTGAGCTCTAATGCCCACAAAATGTTGTCATTAAAGGCATATCGAAAGACGACATTGGCAAAAGTAAGGAGAGTCATGGCCCCCAAGAAAAAGGCGATTAATGTCTCTTCAATGGCATCTGTCACGTTGCCTATTTTTTGTAACCGAGTCGGTTTTACAAGATTGGTCTGTTCCATGAGATTGTTCTATTCCATGAGATTAGGACTTACACTCACTGCTAATAATAAAGCAGCAAGAAAATGCGCCTACAACACGTGCAGGCGCAATGGCTTAGTTGTTTGAAGCAATAGCGGCTTCAATGAGATCTGAGCCAATATCTTTTTCGAATTTATTCCACACTGGTTTTAGCGCTGTCACCCACTCTTGACGCTGTGCTGCCGTTAGAGTGCGAACCTCACCACCGGCTTCGATGATATTGTTACGGTTAGCAAGGTTAACTTCTGACGATTTTGCATTACGTGTCGCCGTCACTTCTTGGATGATCGTGCCCAGTTGATCTCTGACATCATCAGGTAGGCCCTTCCAGAAATCGTTTGATGTCACGACAAGGTAATCCAAAATACCGTGATTGGTTTCCGTCACACCGTCTTGAACTTCGAAGAATTTCTTACCGTAGATATTTGACCAAGTGTTCTCTTGACCATCGATAACTTTGGTTTGCAAACCACCATACACTTCTTTAAATGACATCTTTTGTGGGTTTGCGCCTAGCTGTTCAAACTGTGCAACAAGTACGTCTGACGCCTGTACGCGAAACTTCAGGCCATCCGCATCTTGAGGTGAGATAAGTGGTTTATTAGCCGACATTTGCTTCATGCCGTTATGCCAAAAAGCAAGACCTTGAAGGCCACGTCGTTGCATTGCATTCTTAAGCTTGTCACCCGATTCTGAGTTTTGGAAGCGGTCAACCGCTTCTACGTCTTCAAACAAAAACGGCAAGTCAAAAATACGGAATTTCTTCGTGAATTTCTCAAACTTAGACAAAGAAGGCGCAGCAAGTTGAACATCGCCATTTAGCATCGCCTCCAGCACTTTATTGTCGTCATACAGTGTTGAGTTAGGGAAAACCTGCATACAAGCTTTACCATTCATTTCCGTGTTTACACGCTCTTCTAGCAAGGATGCAGCAATCCCTTTCGGGTGCTTGTCTGTATTCGTCACGTGGCTGAACTTGACCACGATTTCGCCTGGATCACAATTTGCGGCAGCATTAAAACTGGTCAGTGCCAGAGCAGAGACAGACAGTAGGGTAAGAGGTTTAAACATTATTATTCTCCTTAGTTATAAACAGCACCATCTATGGGCTGATACCTATCTAAAGAGCAATTAGCGCGCCAACTGATAACAATTTCTTTACACGCCTTTATTTACAAGGCATTAACAAATATTCAACCGTCTAACTATTGGTTTTTGAAACTCAAGCATTGGAAAAGTGGGTGGAAAATGACCCATACTTTTCGTAAAGATGGGGCAGAAATGACTCAAGCAACAATGAACAATGAGCAAAACCATTGACGGAAACACGTTATGAGTAAGCACGTTACGAATAGGCACAAAAAAGGTGAAAGCTGGGAAGGAGAACCAACTTTCACCTAGTTTTAGGTGTTTTGCCCTGTGTTTGTTAGACACCGTTATTTTTATGGGCACCCTATAGTATTAACGCTATTTACGCTTTTATCATTAGGATTTTCTTGTCCTTTTAAATAACGCGACGATTAAAGCGAAGTGCACCTTCCCCCAAGCATAAAATACCTGAAAACTCCCCCGAATATTTCAGCCATGACATACTGAGGAATACCTCACGACCAATTTGAAGGTGCACCTCTAAAACGAACTCTCTACTTAATGTTATGTCTTTTAAAAATCGATGCGTTGCTCGGTATTCGCATCAAAGAAAACCGCCTTTGAAAGGTCAAAGTGCAGCGGCGCAGTTTGACCCACGCTCACTTCGCATTCAGGAGAGAGGCGACAAGCGACTTCTTGATCATTCACTTTGATCATCGCAATCGTATCGGGCCCTGTCGGCTCTAGAACTTCGAGTTTCAGATCCAACAGCGTTGAAGCCGTTGTATCTTCACTTTGTGAGTCACTGATATGCTCAGGCCTTAAACCAATCACCACCTCTTTGCCATCTTGCTCACGCATCGATTGTGGTAGCTTAATATGATGCGCCTGATCGTTAGACCCGGTCACACGGATGATTGGCTGATTCTCATCATCCAAATCGACCACGGTTTTGATAAAGTTCATCGACGGTGAGCCCATGAAGCCAGCCACAAACATATTATTCGGTTTGTTGTAGATCTCTTTAGGCGTACCCAACTGCTGCAACTCACCGTCTTTCATTACCGCAATACGGTCGGCAAGGGTCATCGCCTCAATCTGATCGTGAGTAACATAAACGATGGTCGTGTTGAGTTTCTGGTGTAAGCGTTTAATTTGGTGACGCATCTCAACACGCAGTTTTGCATCAAGGTTCGATAGCGGTTCATCAAAAAGGTACAACTTAGGTCGACGAGCGAGTGCACGCCCCATCGCGACACGCTGTCTCTGTCCACCTGATAACTGTGACGGTTTTCGGTCAAGAAGCTGTTCGATTTGCAGCATCTCAGCCACGCGATTCACTTCTGCATCGATCTTAACTTGCGGCATTTTTCGAATCTTCAAACCAAAGGCAATATTGCCTCGTACGGTCATATTTGGGTACAACGCATAAGATTGAAAAACCATTGCGATATCACGATCTTTGGGTTCGACACTCGCAACGTCTGTTCCATCAATAACAATTTCACCTTCATTGATGCCTTCAAGGCCAGCGATGGTGTTCATCAGTGTCGATTTACCACAACCTGACGGCCCGACTAAGATTAAGAATTCACCCGAGTCGATACTGATATCGATGCCTTTTAGTGTTTCTTGGTCCGCTTTTGGGTAGGTTTTGCGGATCTGCTTGAGTTCTAAAGTTGCCATAATAATTATCCTTTTACCGATCCCGCCGTTAGGCCTCGAACAAAGTATTTTCCTGCTAAGACATACACGACTAATGTCGGCAGTGCTGCGATGATGGCCGCAGCCATATCAACGTTATATTCTTTAATGCCTGTACTGGTATTCACCAGGTTATTCAAAGCCACTGTGATAGGTTGAGTTTCAGAGCCTGAATAGACCACACCAAATAGGAAGTCATTCCAGATTGCGGTGAATTGCCAGATAACCGTGACCATGATGATCGGCGTAGAAAGCGGTAACAAAATCTTGAAGAAAATGGTGAAGAAACCAGCCCCATCAAGTTTCGCCGCTTTAACCAATTCATCAGGAATACTCATATAGAAGTTTCTGAAGAATAAAGTTGTGAATGCCATGCCATAAACCACGTGAACAAACACTAAACCTGTTGTGGTGTTGGCTAAGCCCAATTTGCCTAACACGGCAGCCATTGGAAGTAGAACGACCTGAAACGGAATGAAGCATCCGAATAGAAGCAGACTAAAAAATAGGTTTGAACCTCTAAATTGCCACTTTGTCACCACGTAACCATTGAACGCGCCAAGCAATGTTGAAATCGCGACTGCGGGTACAACCATTTGAAAAGAATTCCAAAAATAGCCTTTCACCCCTTCACATTTCACGCCTGTACACGCGCTGTCCCATGCTTTATACCAGGCATCGAATACCCATTCTTTTGGCAGACTCATTAGGTTACCCGCCTTAATGTCAGGCAAGGTCTTGAATGAGGTGATCACCATGACAAACAGTGGCATCAAGTAAACTAAACAGAAGAAAATAAGTGTCGAGTAAATAAACAGGCGACCAAAATTGAGTTGGTTACTCATGATTTTTTCTCCCTAAGTTCAGAATAGAGATAAGGCACTAGAATCGCTAAAATACCTGCAAGCATCATCATTGCACTTGCCGCCCCTAACCCTATCTGGCCACGAGTAAATGAGTGCGCATACATGAATAACGCCGGTAGATCTGAAGAATAACCAGGGCCACCTGCGGTCATCGCCGTGACTAAATCAAAGCTCTTAATCGCAATGTGCGAGGTAATGATCACCGCACTGAAAAACACAGGTCGTAAGCAAGGCAATACAATTTTTAGGTAGATAGAGGGTAGCCCTGCACCATCAATCTGCGCCGCTTTAATAATGGATGAATCAATGCCACGTAGACCGGCTAGAAACATCGCCATCACGAAGCCTGACGATTGCCAAACCGCTGCGATAACTAAGGTGTAAACCGACATTTCAGAGTTTACGAGCCAATCAAATTTGAAATCGATAAAGCCCCAATCGTGCATCATTTTTTCGATACCCAGGCCTGGGTTCAAAATCCATTTCCAAGCGGTACCCGTGACAATAAATGACAGGGCCATTGGGTAGAGATAGATCGTTCGAATCGCGCCTTCACTGCGTATATTCTGATCAAGGAATATCGCCAGCCCGACTCCAAGTAAAATCGCAACCAACATGAATAACACACCGAAGAGACCAAGATTGGTGATCGATGTAATCCAGCGGTCGTTTTCCATTAATTTTTCATACTGAGCCCAACCAACAAAGTTGAAGCTGGGTAAAAATCGAGAGTTAGTGAATGAAAGTGTGGCTGTCCAAAAAATGTAACCGTATATGCACACCACAGTGACGAGCATTGTCGGGGCAAGTACAATCTTTGGTAGCCAATTCTGCAGCCTATCGGCAAAGCTAGGCTTTACTGCTGGCTTCTTAGTTGACTGAGTCAAAACATGCTCCATAACGTTTCCTTGTTATATAACAACCCAAACCGCTCTTGTTTACACAGACAAAAAGCGCTTTGAAGAAGCGTGAATAGGTCATCACAACCTATCCACACTTGGGGGTATTACTGAGGCCTTTCATACTGAATGATTCAGCAGTAAGGCTACGGAAATGTTAGATAGCTGCTTTCACAGCTTTAGCTAGCTTGCCAGCCGCTTCTTTTGGATCCGCTTTTGGATCATTAAAGAAGTTCGTGACGACGTCATAGATCGCGCCTTGAGCGTAGCTTGTTGTGGATAGGCCGTGCGCCATACTTGGTACTAGATCACCCGTGTCGGCACTGGCTTTGAAAGTAGACATAGAATCCAGAGCACACTGGTCAAACTTAGACATGTCCATATCTAAACGAACCGGAATTGAGCCCTTGTTCAGGTTGAACACTTCTTGGAAGTCTTTGGTCAGAATGGTTTTTGCTAGATCTTGCTGTGCTTTCTGATTTGGACCTTCACCGAGTTCGAAGAACGCAAAACTATCGATGTTAAATGTGAACTGGCCATCCGTCCCTGGAGCAGGCGCACAGATGTAATCTTTACCTGGCACTTTACCTGCTGCCGTAAATTCACCCTTAGCCCAGTCACCCATGATTTGCATTGCGGCTTCACCATTAATCACCATCGATGTGGCTACATTCCAATCTCGGCCAGGTGAATTCGAATCAATGTAGTCACGCATTTTCTTAAACTTCGTGAAAACCTGTGTCATTTTGTCGCCTGACAACACATCCATATCAAGGTCAACAAATGCTTTGTTGTAGTCTTCGCTGCCCAATACTTCTAGTGCCACCGCTTCAAAAACAGTCGCGTCCTGCCAAGGTTGACCACCGTGTGCAAGAGGAATGAAACCGGCTGCCTTGATTTTGTCTGCCGCGACGAAGAACTCGTCAAGTGTTGTCGGTACAGAAACGCCTGATTTTTCCAGTACTTCTGGGTTTGCCCACAACCAGTTTACACGATGAACGTTGACAGGAACCGCCACATACTCGCCATCAAACTTCATGACTTTAGTGACAACCGAAGGAAGAATCGAATCCCACTGCTCTGCTTTTGCCGTATTGTCTAATGTCGTTAAGAAGCCTAATCCGCCCCACTCCTGAATATCGTGGCCTTTAATTTGAGCGGCAGAAGGTGGGTTACCTGATACTGCACGCGTTTTAAGTACGGTCATCGCACTTTCACCGCCACCACCAGCAACGGCGAAATCTTTCCAGGTGTGGCCTTGCTCTTCTAGCATTTCTTTAAGAACTGCAGCGGATTTTGCTTCACCACCCGCAGTCCACCAGTGAAGTACTTCAACTTCACCAGCTTGAGAAAAAGGAGTAGCAGCTAAGAGGGATAAAGTAAGTAGGGTTTTATTAATTTTCATTTTTATCTTCCATGTATTGGATTAGACGTCACTCTTCAAGAGTGTTACTTAACTTAAGTAAACGAGCATTCATGCCCGAACACTATTGAGTCTATCCAACTCATTCAAAAACTCTGAAACAAACCGTAACCTCAAGGTAACAAGTTTGTTACATTAAGCTTCTAACCCTCGTGGTATATAGATTTGTGCTTTTAACCCGCCTTTTACATCATTGCTAATTATGAGATCTCCGCCATGTCCGTGGAGTATATTTCGACAAATACCTAGGCCAAGGCCATGCCCACTGTCATCTGTTGCAATGCGGAAATAGGGTTCAAATACGGCTTCAAGCTTGTTTTCTGGTATTCCTTTGCCTTGGTCAGTGACCACTATTTTTATCCACTCTGCGGTTTGTATTGTGACTACCTCAGCCCTTTGGCCATACTTTACGGCGTTATCAATGATATTGGTCAGCACACGCTTAATCGCCAGCGGTTTTGCCACAATAGGCCTCAACTCAATCGGATAGAAAGTCACTTTCTCTTCATGTTGATTATGCACCTCAATCACAGACTGAATCACTTCTGCTATTTCAATATGGGCGTTATTTTCATGCAGGTCGGTATCTCTGACGCACTGCAGAGCGCCTTTCACCATGATTTCCAACTCATCCAAGTCTTTATTGAACTTATTTCTTTTCATATCACTTTCAAGTAGTTCTGCGCGTAAACGAAGACGAGTAATCGGTGTTTTAAGATCATGGGATATGGCAGAAAAAAGGTGCTCTCGATCGGATACGTAACGACGAATTCGACTTTGCATGCGATTGAACGCACGAGTCGCCGTCACCAGTTCACTCGCGCCTTCTTCTTTTAACGGTGGCTGATCGATGTCCATGCTCATTTCGTTAGCGGCTTTTGCCAACCTTTTAAGGGGTTTGACCTGCCGCTTCACAAGCAAATAAGTCAATAACAGCAAGATAAAGGTAGACAGTAATAAGAAGATAATCTGCTCTCGACCCAAAATCGTATCATCCAGTGTGACGTAAGGGGCAGGAAGCAAGGCTGCAATGTAGAGCCATTCATTCGTCGCAAGTTCAATCTGCACCACCAGAATAGGCGGCTTAATAGAACCCAGCGTTAGGGTATGGTGAGCCCAAGACTTAGGTAAATCACTCAAGTAGATGTCATTTTTGAGCAACCTTAAATGCTCTGGGCGCGAAAAATCAACGGAAACAGATGCCACCTTATTGAGCTTACTTTCAAGAACCTCTGTCACCGCGTTCACAGAAGTCAGCTTTAAGCGAGTATTAGGGATGGGGTCGACCGTCAGTTTTTCTTTGTTGAACGAAACAAAAAATCGCGTTCCACCCATATTTCGTATCTGGTCAAGCACGATGTGGCGATAATTAAAGGGAAGAGATTGGAAAAAGGTCACGGTTGAGGCAAACATCGTTGCCATACTCGAAGAAGCAGAATGTATCCCTTCTATCTCTTTCTGTTTCGATTCAGAATACCAAATAGAAGTGGCAATACCCTGCGCTATAACGACGGCTAACAACGTCAGCAACAACGTTCTCGCCACAAGTGAATTTGGTTTTACGCGTTGTTCTAAACCCATAACTGTCTCTAATTGTCGAAAAAGGCGACACCTTTAACTTTCGTGATGAACAGGCACAGCAAGAATGTAACCATTGCCTCTCATGGTTTTAATGTAGTGTGGGTATTTGGCACTGTCTCCCAAACGGTTACGCAATCGACTTAACTGCACATCAATACCTCGCTCGAAAGGCAGTGACTCACGCCCCCGCGTGGCGATGGATATGGTGTCACGATCAAGCACTTCATTAGGGCGACTGAGAAATAGCATCAACATTGAAAAATCACTGCCTGATAAATCGTGTGATTGTTGAGTCACCATGTTCTCAATTCGATGCGCTAACGTGTCTAACACCCAGTCACCGAATGATATCGATTTTGAAACGGCCTCAGACGCAGGCTCACTGCTCTGCACTCGTCTTAGCACTGCTTTTATACGGGCGATCAACTGCCTTGGATTGAACGGCTTGGCAATGTAATCATCCGCACCTATCTCCAACCCAATAATTTGGTCGGTCTCATCCGACACCGCGGTCAGCATAATAATGGGCACCGTAGAGGTTCGACGTAACTGCTGGCAAAGAGAGAAGCCATCATCGCCAGGCAACATTACATCAAGCAAGATCAGATCAGGGTATCCCTCATTCTCAATATACGCATGCAGGCTTTCACCATCTTCGACAGTAGAAACCAAGAACCCTGATTTATTTAAATATTCTTCTAATAACTCGCGAATCTCCAAATCATCATCGACGACGAGGATATGCATTTTTGTTCGCATCTTTGTTACCTAAGGTCAACAAAAGTTTTACGTAGTGTATAGATTAGACCGCTCATCACTTATTGATATTTCTATAAAGTTTGATTGCGTTACAGATACGGATCACATCTCTAACCTACCACTTACCATCAAGCTAACAGCTCACTTTAATGATGGAACTATACCCGCCTAAAGTAAAATCAATGATTCAACTAAGCCCTTTTTTCATATATGAAATAGGCACTTACACCCAGGATATATAGGAGAACTCGCACCTTAGTGAACATTAACCCATCGCTTTTCTGGCTGTTACTTCATCAAAAAGCATTTGTCGGGACAAAAATGAGAAACTCTGAGCACGAATGAAATTGAGAAGATGGATCTACTTTGAAGATAATTGTAATGGCTTGATCTTTTACCATTTTGTCGGGTTCTTATATCGAGCTATTTGGTTAGAAGCATTATCAGTAGGAGGAAACGGAGGTGTATGAGCGAAACGAAATACAAACTTGGAGACTTGGAGACTTGGAGAGAAGATACCTAAAATGATCAAACATTCATAATAGGCTTCTCCTTATCTTTACCACGTTCTTTACAACGTTGATTTTGCTAATGAAAACTTGAGCAATTAGATCGCAATCAGAACGGCAGCGATAGAAAATAGTGCAAAGAGACACGTACGGCTAACAACGCCTAAATTTGTTGGTTGAATCATTTCTTGATGTTCCATAGACACTCCGAGTTTTATTACAAGACCATTACAATATGATGAATTTCGGAAAACTTCTCAACCATATTAAGATTAACTTTTTATGACAGTGACTTAATTCATTGTAATTTTTTCTCTCGCTGTCGCATTTTTGACCCAAAACCGTTACGACCACCACGCTAACTCTCTTAAATATAAAAATGAAAATAATCGTGTATTGATGCACTTCTTCAATAGCTGCAGCAAGATTTGCTATTCATAAGGGTTTTTACCTACTTCCAATTCGCTGGATAGAAAACGGTGAAATGGCTACTGACAGGCTGATAACACTGATAAGCACCACACGGAAGTGTTGGGAAAAATACAAGCGCTTGAAGAAGCGATGACTCGACAAATAACAAAAGAGTCAAAAGAGACCAGAGAACTGCTGGACCTAAAAGCAGAGACATCGAGTACAGCAGAGAAAGCAGCGAGCTTAAACCTTGATACAGAGCTTACAACGGCGGCCGAAGCGCTCACCTCATTGACTTGGTCAACACCCAAGCAAGAGAATTCGCTGATTGAAAAGCTATGCACGCAGCAAAATCAATTGATTCTATCTAACTCTTACCAGGCCCCTGGGGCCAGTACATACCCTTTATTTCGAATGGTTTTAAACCTTGGACTCACATGATCGGTATCTTGGAGTTTTTTCCTTAGCTGGCTAATTCTGTTATCAATCCCTCTCTCTAAACCGTCAAAATCTCTACCAAACAATTCAATAGAAATCTGAGTTCTTGATAGAACCTGACCTGCATTTTTGGCTAGAATTTCCAACAAATCAAACTCTGCACTCGTTAAGCTTACGTCTGTTTCACTTAGAGTGACGGTGCGATTGACCGAATCTATCGACAACGATCCAAACTGGATCAGTGACTGAGTGGATTGAGCAGGAATGGATGTGCTTCGGCGCAAGAAAGCCTTAATTTTGGCTAACAGAAGTCGAGGTTTCACTGGCTTTATCAAGTAGTCGTCTGCGCCAACCTCTAACCCAACGATTTGGTCAATGTCATCTTCTTTGGCTGTGAACATCAGGATATAGCCACTGTAAAAAGGACGAACATCGCGGCAAATGCTCATACCGTCTTTACCTGGTAGCATCACATCGAGTAAAACTAGCGAAGGTTGATCCGACAATATTTTCTTCTCGGCCAGCAGTCCATTCGCTTCATATACCGCATTAAAGCCTTCTTGCTGTAAGTAGTCACATATCGACTCTGCGATATCGATATCATCTTCAATAACTAGAATACTTTGACGGTTCATTGATACTTCCACTTAGCCCATAACATCACACTTTGAAGGGAAGTGTAATCTTAACACTTACGCCCCCTGATGGACCATCCTCAATCCATACATTTCCATGATGCCAGATTACAATTTGCTTCACAATTGCCAGGCCTAATCCCGTTCCGCCAGAGTTCCTAGAACGAGAGTGATCCAATCGAAAAAAGGGTTCAAACACTTTTTCTTTATATTCGTCATCAATTGTCACACCGTCATTTTCAACGGTAATACAGCACTGCCCATTCAGTACCTGCGTGTAGACATTAATGGTTTTATCTGCGTATTTACTCGCGTTTCTTACCACGTTATCAATCATTCTTCGAAAGTAGAACGATTCGATAGGGAGATGAATCGCTCCCGATAAATGGTCTACCCTAATAGCGACTTCAGGTTTACCACCCACCCACTCTTCACTGATACGATCAAACCAAGAAGTCAGCTCCGTAGACTCCAACGTAAAGTCAGGTCGCTCTTGGTCAAAACGCGCGTATAACGCCATTTCTTCCGACATGACTCTCAGTTCTGATATGGCATTTTCAATGCGGTGTATCTGTTTCTCTTTATTTTTTGCCAATGGTGATCTGAGCAATTCAATAGAGAATTCCATTCTCGTCAGAGGTGTTCGCAACTCATGGGATACCGCACTGTTTAGCAATATATTGTTCTCATACAGTGTTTCAACTTTTTTCGCCATCTTGTTAAAAGTCGTCGCTAGACCATTTAGGTTACTGCCTTTTACGATATCAGCACGGCTAGACAAGTTGCCATCACCAAAACGTTTTGTCGCTTTGAGCAAAGAAAAAGATGTCGTCCACGATGGATGCAACCAAAGGATCAAGGGTAAGAATATCGACAACCCGAAAAGAAGGACAAAACGCACCAATAATGGTTCATTGATGATTTCTTCGATTAGACTGTTTAGCGGCCCAATCACAATAACACTGTCGTTATTGGGCATTTTCTGAAAAATATATTCTGGTATATCACTCTGATCCATCGGGTCTAGGTATTCAGACACCAGTTCATGACGACTTAGAGCATCACGTTGACGTTGTGAAAATCGCTCATCATTGAGCGTCATCATTTCAATCGAGACGGAAAAGTAATCATTTATTTCTGACACTCTGTCGGGCCAATGCGTTGATTTTACTGACATTAAATCTTGAGTAATGAGATTAAAAACAGCACTGATCTCGTCTTTTTGGGGCGTTCGATGAATAGGGGCTGCAGTATCGAGATCATCAATGACTAACGTCGTACCCGCATCGTCAATTTGGTGGTAAAGCTTCGATGAACTTGTATCATAAAGTGATTCTCCTTTCGCTAATCGTTGAGATTGCTGGTCTGTAAGAGCTAACAGAGTTTTATCTTTCAGCACCATCGAAGAGTAGAATTGTTTTTTCAGCCCAGCCAATGCTTCCGCCTGTTTATCCTTTTCAATCGAGGTTAGGTAATCCTTCAATAAATGAACAACGCCCGCAGATCGATAGGCTTCTATCTCTTGAGCAGTCCCAGAATAAGATCGCCAAAGTGAATTGAGGGTGGGAAGAAGGAAAGTAAAGCTGATAAACGCAGAAAGCGACACAATCAGAACGAGCTGAATCAATAGATTACGAAAGAACATTGGGCACCTCCAACATGACTGAGCAATTCAAATGATCATGTAATACTTGCCCTTTGTAATGTTGAGCAAGCAAAAAAAGAAACTCCTCATTCATACCCTTCAGCGTGTCAGTGTCGGCTCTCTCTTCACATTGGTACACCTTAATTTGTGTATGTGTGAGATTAGCCGTCACATAAAGCTCAAGTGGGTATGGCGAAGGTTTTGCAATACTCAACAGGCTCAAAATGGCCTGCTCGAAGAAGTAAGGGTCGATACAGGTCTGCATGCTCGAAAAATACTGTTTCTCAGAGAGGTCGACAAGCGTCACTTCCCTATCAAGCCTAATCTGCCAGTGTGCTATTTTTCTATTAATCCAGTCACTCAGTTCAATCGTTACGCGGTGGCTATTATCTTTTTCTCGGTTAAATTTCCCGATCAGTAAAATCAATGACGTCAAATCGCGCATATCGTTAAGCAGAAGCTCCATTTGATCGAGCCTATCTTCATTCCCTACCTCTTTTTTGTAGAGATCTAATTGATGCTCAATTTCATCAACGGGTTGACTCAAAGCATTAGAAAAAGTGTAAATTAGCTGCTGGTTGTCATGAAAAAGCTGCTCAGTTCTGTCTGCCATTTTGTTAAAGGTTCGTGCTTGGGGATTGAGCAAACTGGCAAATAAGATGGGTATTCGACTGGTATAGATTTGCTCACTGATCCGTTTCGTCGCAAGATCCAGACATTTCGCAGTGCGCCAGGTAGGTAACAGCCACAAAATCAACATCAAAGCATTGAACAAACCTAGCGCGAGTAAAACTGAGGTTATTCCAATCGCTAACTTATCTGAAATGAAGGGTGCAATCGGGCCACCAACCAAAACACGCCCATTTGACAATTGTTGATAAAAGCGATCAATGCCTGAGCCATACTCATGATCTCCTTGCACCAGCTCTGTCATGAGTTCTCCTTGCTTAAGTCGCTCCTTTTGTTCACTCGATAAGACGATCTCATCGAATGATTGGATGTCTATTGGGTAACGAAAATGAACCGTCAACTCTTCGGCCAATTCGTTCCATTGATCCATCGGTGTCTGCTCAAACCGCTGCGTTAATAAAAAAACCGTCCCCATGATTTCTCGTTGCGCGTACGACATCGACGATGTCTTGGGAATATCAGGATTACCGATGACCAGTACTCGTTCTGCATCCACGATTTTATAAGAATTAAGCGATTCAGGGTCGACCATGAAACCGTCTTCTTTCAGTAGGCTCACTTCAGCGCCAGTCAGATTGAGGTCGTTGAATCTTTTCATCTCAACTAAATAAGGGAAATTATCCAAACTTACTGGGGTTGATTGTTCATTCGTTGAATGGGCATTCAATTGCTCAGCCAATAGCGTTGCCACCCCTTGGCTTCTAAGTGTCTGGAATTTAACCATCGCAGGCTGCAACCAAACAGGCTCGAACATCGGCATGAGATAATTGGGAACAGAATAAAAGAGCAGCAACACGATGGTTAACAGCTGTACGATAAAAAAACGACTCAATATTTGTTCCTCACACCCTTAATATTCATCAATCCTATCATCACAATACAAGTAATTGACGAAATATATCGATTTTTGTCTTTTTTAAAAACACCTAAAACGTTTAATATCAATA